>NZ_SADP02000007.1:43365-266914 GCF_004010375.2 Mesorhizobium sp. M2E.F.Ca.ET.209.01.1.1
AAGCAGCGGAATGATGCGGTCGGTCTTGGCGACGGCGGGACGGCCTGAGCCGGCATAGGGGATGCCGAGCGCATCCCAGGTCTCGACCAGCGCGTCCTGCAATTCGGCAATCAGCGCGTCCGAATGGAACGGCGTGGGCGTGATGCGCAGCCGCTCGGTGCCGCGCGGCACCGTCGGATAGTTGATCGGCTGGATATAGATGCCGTGCACGCCAAGCAGCCGGTCGCTCGCCATCTTGCAGAGTTCGGGGTCGCCGACCAGCACCGGCACGATATGGGTGGCCGATTCCATCACCGGCAGGCCCGCGGCGGCAAGCACCTGCTTGGTGCGCGCCGCCTGGCGCTGCTGCGCGTCGCGCTCGGCCTGCGAGCGCTTGAGATGACGGATCGAGGCGGTGGTGGCGGCGGCGATCGCCGGCGGCAGCGCGGTGGTGAAGATGAAACCCGGCGCGTAGGAGCGCACCGCGTCGATCACGGCACTTGTGCCGGTGATGTAGCCGCCGAGCGTGCCGAAGGCCTTGGCCAGCGTGCCCTGGATGATGTCGACGCGGTCGGCCAGGCCCTCGCGTTCGGTGATGCCGCCGCCGCGCGGTCCGTACATGCCCACCGCATGCACCTCGTCGATATAGGTCATGGCGTTGTAGCGCTCGGCCAGCTCGACGATCTGCCTGATCGGCGCGATGTCGCCGTCCATCGAATAGACGCTCTCGAACACGATCAGCTTGGCGCGCTCGCGGCCCGCAGCCTGAAGCAAGCTTTCCAGATGCGCGACGTCGTTATGGCGAAAAATCTTCTTTTCCGCGCCCGAGCGGCGCACGCCCTCGATCATCGAGGCATGGTTGAGCTCGTCGGAGAGCACCAGGCAGTTGGGCAAAAGCCTGGCGATGGTCGAGATCGAGGCCTCGTTGGAGACGAAGCCGGAGGTGAAGACGAGGCCTGCCTCCTTGTCATGCAGGTCGGCAAGCTCCTGCTCGAGCTCGACCAGCGGGTTGGAGGTGCCGGAGATGTTGCGGGTGCCGCCGGCGCCCGAGCCCATCTTGCCGGCAGCGGTCTGGAAGGCGGCGATCACATCCTCGTTCTGGCCCATGCCGAGATAGTCGTTGGAGCACCATACGGTGATTTCCTGGGCGCGGCCGTTGGAACGCCAGATGGCGCGCGGGAACTTGCCCACAATGCGCTCGAGGTCGGCGAAGACACGGTAGCGCCGCTCCGCGTGGAGCTGGTCGATCGCATCCTCGAAGAACCGCTGGTAATTCATGTCGACTTCCCAATTTTGCGGCGGATCATAGTCACTGCCCCATGCCGCGTCCACCGAACCCAACCGGTCAAAATGCCACGCCTTTGCCCTGTTCCTAACGATGCCGGATCGTGGCCTATTCCCCGGGGTGTGAACGAGCTTTGTTTCAGTACGATGCCTCGGACGGGAGAAACTGTTACGGGTTTAACATTTAGGGGGAGGATAAAGGGCTTGCGGCGGGGTTTCCAGCACGGGGGCTGTTGAGACAGTTTCCGATAAATCTTGATCAGCGAGGTAGAAGATGACGGTTTTGGTGACGGGTGGTGCCGGTTATATCGGCAGCCATATGGTCTGGGAGTTGCTGGATGCCGGCGAGAGCGTCGTGGTGCTCGACCGGCTTTCCACCGGTTTCGAATGGGCGGTGGCCCCCGAAGCAAAGCTCGTTGTCGGCGACGTCGCCGACCGTGACCTGGTCGGCCGGATCATCCGCGAAAACAAGGTCGACGCCATCATCCACTTCGCCGGCTCGATCGTGGTGCCGGAATCGGTCGCCGATCCGCTCGGCTATTACGAGAACAACACCTGCAAGACCCGCACGCTGATCGAGACAGCCGTGCGCGAGGGGGTGCCGCATTTCATCTTCTCTTCCACCGCCGCCGTCTATGGCGGCGCTGGGCTGGAGCCGGTGCGCGAGGATGCCCGCCTTGCGCCGGAATCGCCCTATGGCCTCTCCAAGCTGATGAGCGAATGGATGCTGCGCGACGCGGCGCTCGCGCACGACATCCGCTATACGGCGCTGCGCTATTTCAACGTCGCCGGCGCCGACCCGAAGGGCCGCACCGGGCAGTCGACGCCAGGCGCCACGCATCTCATCAAGGTTGCTTGCGAGACCGCGCTGGGCAAACGCCCCTTCATGCAGGTCTTCGGCACCGATTATCCGACGCCGGACGGCACCTGCATGCGCGACTACATCCATGTCAGCGATTTGGCCGCCGCGCACCGGCTGGCGCTGCAGCGGCTGCGTGCCGGCGGCACGAGCCTCGTCGCCAATTGCGGCTACAGCCACGGCTATTCGGTGCTGGAAGTGATAGACAGCGTTCGACGCGCCTTCGGTCATGATTTCGATGTCCGCATGGGGGATCGCCGGCCGGGCGACGCCGCCGCCGTGGTCGCCAATTCCGAGCTTGCCCGCAAGGAGCTCGGCTGGACGCCGCAGCGCGACGATCTCGACCTGATTGTCAACGACGCGTTGGCCTGGGAGCGCATCCTGACGGGCAAAAATTCCGTGAGAAGCTGAGCAATTCCAGGAAAAGTGTGTAGCGGTTTTCCGTCCGGAATTGCGTCAATACAAAAAGTCCAGCTGTTGGGCCAAGGGCTCGCCCGGCGCTTTTAGAAGCGGTATTGAGCCTCATGCGGCCGTGCGCGTTAGCGCGCGCCGCCGCCATGATGCTTGAGGGGACGGCATGAAGATCCTGGTTCTCGGCGCCGGCGTGGTTGGCACGGCGGCTGCCTATTATCTGGCCAAAGACGGTCACGAGGTGACCGTGATCGAGCGCCATGAGGCGGCTGCGCGCGGCACCAGCCAGTCGAATGCCGGCCTGGTGTCGCCGGGCGACGCCACAGCCTGGGCTTCGCCCGCCGCGCTGAAAACCTTCCTGCGCGCGCTGTGGAACCACGATCTCGGCATCAAGGTCAGGCTGCGCCTCGACCCCTATTTCTATCTCTGGAGCCTGCGCTTCCTGCGCGAATGCACGGTGAAGCGGCTGCGCGCCAATACCGATATCAAGCTGAGATTGGCGCTCCATTCCCGCCAGTGCATCAATCAACTGTCTGAGGCAACAGGCATCCATTACGACGAGCGCAAGAAGGGCATCCTCTACTTCTTCCGGTCGCAAAAGAGCCTCGACACCGGCACCGACAATTATCGCTATCTCGGCGAGCACGGCCTGCCGATCGAGATCGTCGGCCGCGAGCGCCTGGTCGAGCTGGAGCCTGGCCTTGCCGGCGTGAAGGAAAAGATCGCCGGCGGCATCTATTCGCCGATCGACCAGACCGGCGATTCCAAGCAATTCACCGACAGGCTCGCCGCCTACGCCGCCGAAAAACTCGGCGTCAAATTCCTGTTCGGCACGACAATCCAGGGCCTCGATATCGAGGGCGATCGGGTGCGCGCTGTCATCACTTCGGCCGGCCCGGTGACTGGCGACGCCGTCGTCATTTCGATGGGACCAGAGAGCGGGCTGCTCGGCCGCCGCTACGGCATCGACCTGCCGGTCTATCCGGTGAAGGGCTACTCAGCGACGATTCCCTTGGGGGATGAGAGCAAGGGGCCGACCATGGGCGGCGCCGACGAGGACCGGCTGATCGGCTATTCGAGGCTCGGCAATCGCCTGCGTATGTCCTCTACGGCCGAGTTCACCGGCTTCGACCGCAGCTTCAAGCCGGGTGATTTCAGGACCATCCTGGAAACCGGCAAGGACCTTTTCCCGGGTGCCTTCGATGAGAAGAAGGCCGTGTTCTGGGCCGGCCTGCGGCCGATGATGCCGAATTCGGTTCCCGTAATCGGCCGGGCGAAATACCGCAACCTCTATCTCGACACCGGCCACGGCCATGTCGGCTGGACCATGGCCTGCGGCTCGGGGCAGTTCCTGGCCGATGTCGTCGCCGGCAGAAAGCCGCAGATCGATCCCAAAGGATTGCTGTACGGGACGGCACGCTGAAACCTATCTAATCGCCGACGTTGGCGCCGCCCTTCATCCCCCCTTCGGGCACCTTCTCCCCGTAAACGGGGCGAAGTGGCTGGCCGCGCCGCCGGCGCCCATTCTGTGGCGTCGGAAATTGGCGAAGGCCGCGACAACAGCCATTTCTCCCCGTCACTATACGGGGAGAAATGCCCGGCAGGGCAATGAGGGGCAGCGCTGACGATTCAAACAGTGGCTTCGCTGGAACTATGTCTGAACAGCCAACTGCCAAGCCTTTGCATAGTCGCCCCAGGCCGGATCGGTCGGCGGGTCGGTTCGCTCGCCCCTACTCATCGCGGGCGCGCCGTCCGTCGCCAGCAACGCCGCGCCGATGCTGGTCCCGGTCGAGGTCTCCGATACTATGACCGGCCGCTCAGTCGCCGCCGCCAGCATGCGGACGAAAAGCGGGTTGCGCGCGAACGGCCCCTCGACGGTTGTCGGCCCATCGCCGCCGATCAATTCCAGGCAGGTCGAGGTCATCAGCGCCAGATAGAACGAGATGGTGGCAAAGCGCTGCCCGGGGCTCAAGTCTTCGGCATTGATCCACCGCGCGTCGCGATGCGGAAAGGGTCCGGAGCCGTGTTGGGTGGAAGGCAGAAATAGGACCTGCCGCGCCAGCGCCGCGGCAACATCGTCATCGATCCATTCCTGCGGCTGGCCGTCGGTGAGCAGCGAGAACTCGCGACCGCCCATGAAGCGCGCGGATGGCACGGGATCGCCGAGCGCATTGACATTGACCAGCGTATCGCGCGCCGGGTCGAGTTCCACTTTCCTGCCGCCGACCGCCATCGACACCACCCATGTGCCGGTCGAAACGACGGAGAAGGGCGGCTGGTCGGACAACAAATGCGGCAGCAGCGAGGCGTTGGAATCGTGCAGTCCGCAGAAAACCGGGGTCTGTGGATTGAGCCCCGTCCGTTGCGCAATCGCTGGCAGGATCGGGCCAAGCCGGTCCTTGGCCGGTCGCACCGGCGCCATCAACCGGCGCCAGCCCATCCTGTCGACCAGCGAGGAATAGGCGGATGTCCAGGGATTCCACAGATCGGTGTGGCAGCCAAGCGAGGTGACCTCGTTCGCGGGAATGCCGGTCAGCCGCAGCGCCCAGTATTGCGGATACATCAGCATCGCCGTCGCCCTGGCGAATTCCGCCGGGAAGCGCCTCTGCTGCCAGAAGAACTGCGCGCCGAGATTGAGGCCGACCGGCAGCCGCGGCGTACCGGTCTCGGCGAAGGGCGGGCGGACGGCATCGTAGTCGGCCGCAAGCTGCTCGGGGCCGTCGAATTCATAGTCGAGCACCGGCAGCACTAGTTCGCCGGCGGCGTCGACCAGCGCGCCAGTCGCGCCATGCGTGGTGATCGAGATCGCATCGATGCGCCGTTCGCGGTTGAGATCGGCGAGGCTGTCGAGGATGAACGTCCACAGCGCCTCGACATCGTGATGCGGGTAGGGCGCGCCCCGCACCGGTGCGTTGGTCATTCGGCGCAGCGCGATCTCGCTCAGCGTCGCGAGATCGACCAGCGCCACCTTGGCGTTGGTCTTGCCGATATCGATGACGGCGACGATCATGCCATATGGAACATTGTTTCCAGCGGCACCGCCACCGGCTCGTTGTCGGGTTTGGTATCCATCACGTCGGCCATATGCGCCCACCAGCGCTGCATCACGGGCTGCTTCGGAAGGTCGGCCATGCCGTGATCGTCACGCCGCCACAGGACGCCGAACAGGATGTTGGTCTCCTCATCGAGATGGATTGAATAGTCGGAAACGCCAGCCTCTCTCAGCAGCGCCACCAGCTCGGGCCAGATCTCGTCATGGCGGCGCTTGTATTCGGCCTTCATGCCGTGATTGAGCTTCATCTTGAAAGCGTATTTCTCCATCAGGCGAAGCGTCCTTCGCGCAGCCGCCGCCAGACGATCGGCAGCGCAATGACGATGATCAGCAACAGGCCGATGAAGATCGACATGACGATGCCCGGCACGTTGAGCAGGCCGAGCCCAAACGTCACCAGCCCCATGATAAAGGCGGCAAGCACGACGCCCAGAATGCTGCCGGCGCCGCCGAGGATCGACACACCCCCAAGCACCGCCATGGTGATAGCTTCCAGCTCATAGCCCTGCGCGATCGACGGTCTTGTCGAGCCGAGCCGTGAGGTGATCAGCACCGAGGCGATGCCCGACATAAGCCCGGTCAGGCAGAACAGGATGAACTTGATGCGATCGACGCGCACGCCGGAGAACTGGCAGGCGACCGGATTGTTGCCGGTGGCAAAGACCCGCCGGCCGAAGCTCGTGCGGTGCAGCACGAACCAGTAGATCAGCGCCGCGACGAGGAACAGCGCCAGCTCGAACGAGAAAACCCACCAGACATAACCCTGGCCGAAGAACGCAAAACTTTCCGGATAGCCTTTGTAGGCCTGGTCGCCGAGGATGATGAAGGCGATGCCGCGGAACAGGCTCATCGTGCCGATGGTGACGACGATTGAGGGCAGGCCGAGCCGGGTCACGAGCAGCCCGTTGAACGCGCCGCAGCCAAGCCCAACGGCGATGCCGATCAGCACTAGCACCGGCGTTCCGGCGCCGGCCTGCACGGCCATGCCCATCATGGTCGAGGCCAAAGCCACGATCGCCGCGACGGAGAGGTCGATCTCGCCGGAGATGATCAGCAGCGCCATCGCCAGCGCGATCAGCCCTTTTTCCGTGAAGTTGAAGGTCAGGTCCGACAGCGACCACGGGTCGAGGAAATAGGGGGAGGCAAAACTGTTCACCGCGAAGATGGCGATCGCGATGACGACCAGCAGCGCCTCCCAGGAGAAGATCGCCGAGGAAAGCGGCTTGTCGAGCCGGTCGGGGATATGGCGCGGGGCAGGGGTGTCTGTCATGCCGCTTCCGCCTTTCTCAGGATGATGCGGCCCTGCCGGCGCTCGCCGCGCGCATTGAGCACCACGGCCAGAATGATGGCGCTGCCCGAGATCGCCATCTGCCAGAAGGGCGAGATGTTGATGACCGGCAGGGCATTGGAGATGATGCCGAGGAACAACGCCCCCAGCACCGCGCCGCCGACCGAGCCTATGCCGCCGGCGATCGAGATGCCGCCTATGACGCAGGCGGCGATGATGTTGAGCTCATAGCCATTGGCGACCTCGACCGAGGCGATCACATAGCGCGAGATCCAGAGATAGCCGGCGAGCCCGCCGATCATGCCGGAAATGCAGAAGACGATGAATTTGGTTCGGCCGACATCGATGCCGGCATAGACCGAGGCGGTCGGGTTGACGCCGATGGCGTAGATCGAGCGGCCGATCGCTGTCCGCGTCATCACCAGGAAGAACAGCGCGATGACGAGGATCGCGATCCAGGACAGCACCGGCAGGCCGAGGAAGGCGGCGCGCTGGAAGTTGATGAAGTCCGGGCTCATCTGGTCGGCATTGACCCAGGCGCCGCCGGAGACAACGAAGGTGGCGCCGCGATAGATGGTCAGTGTGCCGAGCGTCACCACGATCGAGGGGATGTTCAGCCGCCACACCAGGAAGCCGTTGACCGCGCCGAGCACCAGGCCAACCAGCAATGCGATGACGATCAGCACCGGGATCGGGATCGCCGGATGCGCGGCGTTCAGCATCGCCACCACCATGCCGGTGAAGCAGAGGTTGGACGCCATCGAAAGATCGATCGAGCGCGTCAGGATCACCACCATCTGGCCGAGCGCCAGGATCATCAAAATAGAGGTGTCGTTGAACACCTGGCGCAGATTGGCCGGATCGGCGAAACCAGGGAAACGGGTGGAAATCAGGCCGATCAGCACGACGATGCCGGCGAGCAGCCAGATCTCGCGATATTTGAGGAAATTCTTCATGCCGCGATCCCCGCTGCCCTCCGAACCAGCGTTTCGGCGTCGAGGCCCTTGTTGTAATAGGTCGCCGCGATCCGGCCTTCGCGCATGACCACGACGCGGTCCGACATGCCGAGGATCTCAGGCAGTTCGGACGACACCATGATCACCGAAAGCCCTTGCGCTACGAGCTCGGCCATGAAGCCGTGCACGGCGGCCTTGGAGCCGATGTCGATGCCTTTGGTCGGCTCGTCGAGGATGATCACCTTCGGTGTCGTCGCCAGCCATTTGGCGATGACCACCTTCTGCTGGTTGCCGCCGGACAGCGTGCCGACATCCTGGCTGAGCGATGAGGCGCGCAGGTCGAGCCGCTCGGTGTAGGAACGGGCGAGCGAGAACTCTTCCGCGAGCCTCAGCACGCCGGATTTCGAGGTACGCGCCAGCGAAGGCAGCGACACGTTCTGGAAGATCGGCAGGCCGATCACCACGCCCTGCTTGCCGCGCTCTTCCGGCACATAGACGATGCCGGCCTCGATGGAATCGGCGGCCGATCTCGGCGCGATGGATTTGCCGTCGAGCGAAATGGCGCCTCGGCTGGTGCGGGTGATGCCGGCGATCGCCTGCATGACCTCGCTGCGCCCGGCGCCGACCAGCCCGTAGAAGCCGAGGATCTCGCCCTTGCGCAATTCGAAGCCGATGTCGTCGAATTCGGTCGGATGCGACAGGCCCGAAACCGACAGCACCGGCGCGCCGATCTTCGGCTCGCGCTGCGGGAAGATGTGGTCGACGTTGCGGCCGACCATCATGCGCACGATCTCGTTCTGGCCGGTGTCCTTCAGCAGGCCTTCGCCAACCATCTCGCCGTCGCGGAAGACGGTGTAGCGGTCGGCGATGCGGTAGATTTCGTCGAACTTGTGGCTGATGAAGAGCACTGCCTTGCCTTCGCTCTTCAGGAATTCGATCAGCAGGAAAAGCTCCTCGATCTCCTTCATCGAGAGCGCCGCGGTCGGCTCGTCCATGATGACGATGCGCGCATCGATCGACATCGCGCGGGCGACGGCCACCAGATGCTTGTTGGCAATGCCGAGATCCTTCAGCCTGGCGTCGGCATCGATATGGCCGGCGCGCATCGTCTCCAGCACCTCGCGGGCATTGCTGCGCATGGTGCGCCAGTCAATGGTGCCGAAGCGGGTGCGCGGCGCGTGGCCGAGGAAGATGTTCTCGGCCACCGACAAATCGTCGAACAGCACGGTTTCCTGGTGGATGGCGGTGATGCCGTGGCCGAACGCGGCATGCGCGCTGGGCAGCGTCGTGGCTTGGCCGTCGATGCCGATCTCGCCGGCATCCGGCTGGTAAATGCCGGTCATGATCTTGACCAGCGTCGACTTGCCGGCGCCGTTCTCGCCGATCAGTGCCGTCACCTGCCCGGGGTAGAGCGACAGGCTGACATTGTGCAGGGCGCGCACGCCCGGGAAACTTTTCGAGATGCCTGAGAGCGTCAGGCGGGGAGCTGAGGCCGGGGGTCGTTCGTTTACTTTGCCGTGATGGGCCGTCGTATCCATAGTCGTATCAAGCCCGTCTATGTTCCGCATTGACTCCCCCTCACCCGACCTCCGCTTCGCTCGGTCGACCTCTCCCCGAGGGGAGAGGAGGTTGGCGAGCTTGGCGCCTGGCTCTTCTCCCCACCGGGGAGAAGGTGGCCGCGAAGCGGCCGGATGAGGGGCAGCGCCGTCAGTCCGAGATCAATAGATCTTGGAGAACTTCTCGATGTTGGTCTTGTCGAACTGGAAGGGCGGAGCCATCGCGGCCGAGTTGGTGTCGTCGAGCGTCACCTTGCCGACGCGGCCGATCGACAGCGTGGCGCCGGGCTTGGCCTCTTCCTTCTTCACGGCCAGGTCATGGGCGAGATAGATCGCCGAATAGCCGAGGTCGATCGGGTTCCAGAGAGCAACAGCCTGCGAAGCGCCGTTGTCGATGAACTTCTTGAACTCCGACGGCAGCGCAAGACCCGTGACATTCACCTTGCCGATCAGGTTCTCGTCGGTGACGACTTGCGCGGCCGCAACGACGCCGACGGTGGTCGGCGCGATGATCGCCTTGAGGTTCGGATAGGACTTCAAGAGGCCCTTGGCTTCGTCGGTGCTCTTGGCCGAGTCGTCATCGCCATAGACGGTGGCGACCAGCTTGATCTTCGGGAACTTCTCCGGCAGCACTTTCTTCGCCGCCTCGATCCAGGCGTTCTGGTTGGTCGCGGTCGAGGAGGCCGAGAGGATGGCGACGTCGCCGCCTTCCGGCAGGTAGTCGGCGGCGAGCTTGATGATGGTTTCGCCGATCAGGCCGGTGTCGGACGGATTGAGGTGGAGCTGGCGGCCTTCCTTGGCGACGCCCGAGTCCCACGAGATCACGGTGATGCCGCGATCCATCGCCTTCTTCAGCACCGGCACCAGCGCGTCGGCGTCATTGGCCGAAACGGCAATGGCGTTGACCTTCTGCGCGATCAGCGAGTTGATCACTTCGATCTGCGCTTCGGCGGTTGCCTTGGTCGGGCCAGTGTAGATGACGTCGACATCGCCCAGTTCCTTGGCCGCTTCCTCGGCGCCCTTGTTGGCGGCGTCGAAGAAGCCGTTGCCGAGCGACTTCACCACCAGCGCGATCTTGACGTTCTCGGCATAGGCGGCATTCACGAACATGGCGGCGGAAAAGGCCGCCGTGACCAGCAGTTTCTTCAAAAAGCTCATCGAATATCCTCCCTTGAGCGTTGCATTCCATCGCCGCTGCGGGCGCGAGTTTCCCTCAGGCCTGCAGTGAAGATTCTTCCTTGTCGCTAGCCGGCTTGCGGGCGACGATCAGCGCCACGCCCGCCGTTTCCAGCATCTTGGCCTCCCGGTCCTCGATGCCGTCGTCGGTGATCACGGTTGCGATGCGCGACAGCCCGCACAGGATCAGGCTGGAGCGCATGCGGAATTTCGAGGAATCGACCAGCACCACCAGCTCGTCGGCCTGATCGATCAGCTTCTGCTCGGCCTGGATCAGCAGCGGATCGCCCTCCATCAGCCCAAGCGGACCAAGGCCTTGCGCTCCCATGAACATGCGGCGCGCATAGAAGTTGCGCGTCACGTCATTGTCGAAGGGCGACAGGATGATGTTCTGCTCACGGTAGATCGTGCCGCCCGACAGCATCACCGTGTTCTTCGAGTGCTTGAGCAGATGCTCGGCGATCGGGAAGGAGTTGGTGAAGATCGGCATGCGGCGTCCAGTCAGGAAATGCACCATCTGGAAGGTGGTGGTGCCGCCGTTGATGATGATCGGCTCACCGTCCGCGCAAAGGTTCACCGCTTCCCGCGCGATCGCCCGCTTCTGCGCGGCGTTCAGCGTTTCGTTGACGGAGAAGGGCCGGCCGGCAAGGCCGATGAATTGCGGCGGCGAGATCGCCTCGGCGCCGCCGCGCACCCTGCGCAGGCGCTTTTGCACATGGAGTGCCGCGATGTCGCGCCTGATCGTCGCTTCGGAGGAGTCCGTCAGCTCGACCATCTCCTGCACCGTCACCACAGGCTTTTCCTGGACGGCGGACAGAATGATCCGGTGGCGTTCTTTTTCGTGCATGGTTCCTCCCTGCCCAAGCATCAGGCCTTAGAAAACGCGCAGTGTCAATCATTTCCAATCATATATTTTCATTGTGCAGTGCAATATGATCGATATTGATCGTTTGTGATTGACAAGCAGGCCACTAGCGTAGACATTCCCGAGCAAGAAATGAGGGGCGCGGCGTTTCGCGCTCCAAGGGAGGATACCTATGCTCGACAAGCGCTCCGGCTCGCGCCTCGCCAATCTTTGGGACGATGCAAAAGCCGAAGGGATGAGCGGTCCCGAGCTCCTGGTCTATCGCTCGAACACGCTGGGGTCCGACAAGCGCGTCACCAATTATGGCGGCGGCAACACCTCGTCCAAGGTCCGGCAGAAGGACCCGCTGACCGGCGAGGAGGTCGAGGTCCTGTGGGTCAAGGGCTCCGGCGGCGACAGCGCCTCGATCAAGCTCGACGGTTTCGCCACCCTCTACATGGACAAGCTGCGCGCCATTAAGGGGCTTTATCGAGGCGTCGAGCATGAGGATGAGATGGTGGGCTATCTGCCCCACTGCACCTTCAACCTCAATCCACGCGCGGCCTCGATTGACACGCCGCTGCATGCTTATGTGCCGAAGGCTTGCGTCGACCATATGCATCCCGACGCCATCATCGCGGTCGCCGCGGCCAAGGATTCCAAGGCGATCACCAAGGAAATCTTCGGCGATGCCATCGGCTGGCTGCCTTGGAAACGGCCGGGCTTCGAGCTCGGCCTGTGGTTGGAGAAATTCTGCCTCGACAACCCCGAAGCCAAGGGCGTCGTGCTTGAAAGCCACGGCCTGTTCACCTGGGGCGACACGCCCAAGGAATGCTACGAGACCACGATCTCGGTGATCAACCAGGCCATCGAGTGGTTCGAGCGCCGGTCGGAAGGCGTGGCTATTTTCGGTGGCGAGGCGGTGAAGGCGCTCGATGCTTCGGCACGCCGCGCCATCGCGGCCAAGCTGATGCCGAGGATCCGCGGCCTGATCTCGCAGACGAGCCACAAGCTAGGCCATTTCGACGACCAGCCGGCCGTGCTCGAATTCGTCAATTCCAGGGATTTGCGGCCGCTGGCGGCGCTTGGCACCTCATGCCCGGACCATTTCCTGCGCACCAAGATCCGGCCGCTGGTGATCGAGTTCGATCCGGCAAAGCCCGATATCGACGCCGTCATCGCGCGGCTCGCCGACGACATTGCTGAATACCGCGTCGGCTACCAGGCCTATTACGGCGCCTGCAAGCATCCGGATTCGCCCGCCATCCGCGATCCCAATGCCGTGGTCTATCTGATGCCTGGAGTCGGCATGTTCACCTTCGCTGGCGACAAGGCGACAGCGCGCATTTCCGGCGAATTCTATGTCAACGCCATCAACGTCATGCGCGGCGCTTCGACGGTTTCGTCCTATGTCGGCCTGCCGGCGCAGGAGGCTTTCGACATCGAATACTGGCAACTCGAGGAAGCCAAGCTGCAGCGCCTGCCGAAGCCGAAGCCGCTGGCCGGCCAGATCGCGCTGGTCACCGGCGGCGCCGGCGGCATCGGCCGCGCCACCGCCAACCGGCTGCTGCGCGAAGGCGCCTGCGTCGTGCTCGCCGATATTGACGAGGCAGCACTGGCCAGCGCGAATGAGGAGCTTTCGAAGGCCTTCGGAAAAGACTTCGTCCGCCCAGTGCGGATCGACGTGACGTCGGAAGATCAGGTCGCCTCGGGCTTCGCCGAGACGGCGGTCGAATTCGGCGGCGTCGACATTCTGGTGTCCAATGCCGGCCTGGCCTCCTCGGCACCGATCGAGGAGACGACACTCGCCTTGTGGAACCGGAATATGGACATCCTGTCCACCGGCTATTTCCTCGTCTCGCGCGAGGCTTTCCGCCTGTTCCGCGCCCAGAAGATCGGCGGCAACGTCGTCTTCGTCGCCTCCAAGAACGGGCTCGCCGCCTCGCCCAACGCGTCCGCCTATTGCACCGCCAAGGCGGCCGAGATCCATCTCGCCCGCTGCCTGGCGCTGGAGGGCGCCGAAGCGCAGATCAGGGTCAACGTCGTCAATCCGGACGCCGTGCTGCGCGGTTCAAAAATCTGGACCGGCGAGTGGAAGGAACAGCGCGCCGCCGCCTACAAGATGTCGACCGACGATCTCGAGGAGCATTACCGCTCGCGCTCGATGCTGAAGCGCTCGGTGTTCCCGGAAGACATCGCCGAGGCCGTCTACTTCTTCGCCTCCGACATGTCAGCCAAATCGACCGGCAATATCGTCAACGTCGACGCCGGCAACGCGCAGAGCTTTACGCGCTAGGCGAGCTCCCCGTTCTACGGGGGGAAGGTGCCCGAAGGGCGGATGAGGGGCGGCGCCAGCCGAACGTATTCTTGGGAGGAATTGCAGTGTCCGAAACAATTATCCGCGCCGACCTCGTCGCCAGCCACAACGCCGCGCGCCAACCCGACCTCGAGCGCGACTACGATTCCCTCGGCGAACGCCTCGACCGCCGCGGCATCGCCATCGACGCCATCCGCGACAAGATAGAAAAATTCGGCGTCGCGATCCCGTCCTGGGGCGTCGGCACCGGCGGCACGCGCTTCGCCCGCTTCCCCGGTCCCGGTGAGCCGCGCGACATCTTCGACAAAATCGAGGACTGTGCCGTTATCAGCCAGCTGACGCAGGCGACGCCGACCGTCTCCCTGCACATTCCGTGGGACAAGGCCGACCCGAACCGGTTGAAGCAGGCCGCATCCCGCTTCGGCCTAGGCTTCGACGCCATGAACTCCAACACCTTTTCCGACGCCAAGGACCAAAAGCTTTCCTACAAATTCGGCTCGCTGTCGCATGCCGATGCTGGCACGCGCCGGCAAGCGATCGAGCACAATCTCGAATGCATCGAGATCGGCAAGACACTGGGCTCCAAAGCGCTGACGGTGTGGATCGGCGACGGCTCGAACTTTCCTGGGCAGGTC
This sequence comes from Mesorhizobium sp. M2E.F.Ca.ET.209.01.1.1, assembly GCF_004010375.2. NCBI lineage: Bacteria > Pseudomonadati > Pseudomonadota > Alphaproteobacteria > Hyphomicrobiales > Phyllobacteriaceae > Mesorhizobium > Mesorhizobium sp. M2E.F.Ca.ET.209.01.1.1. The sequence continues at coordinate 57,723 of NZ_SADP02000007.1, forward strand.
AATTTCGCAAGGGCCTTCGAGCGCTATCTCGATGCCATGCGCGAGATCTATGCCGGCCTGCCGGACGACTGGCGGCTGTTCACCGAGCATAAGATGTATGAGCCGGCCTTCTATTCGACGGTCGTGCAGGACTGGGGCACCAACTACATCATCGCCAGGGAGCTCGGCGACAAGGCCTTTTGCCTGGTCGACCTCGGCCACCATGCGCCCAACGTCAACATCGAGATGATCGTGTCGCGGCTGATCCAGTTCGGCAAGCTGGGCGGCTTCCACTTCAACGATTCCAAATATGGCGACGACGACCTCGACGCCGGTTCGATCGATCCCTACCGGTTGTTCCTCGTCTTCAACGAACTGGTCGATGCGGAGCTCTCCGGCGCCAAGGGTTTCAACCCCGCCCATATGCTCGACCAGAGCCACAACGTCACCGATCCGATCGAGAGCCTGATGCTGTCGGCGGTCGAGGTTCAGCGCGCCTACGCGCAGGCGCTGCTGGTCGACCGCAAGGCGCTGGAAGGCTTCCAGGAGGCCAACGACGCGCTGATGGCGACGCAGACCCTCAAAAGCGCCTACCGGACCGATGTCGAGCCGATCCTGGCGATGGCGCGGCTCAGAACCGGCGGCGCCATCGATCCGGTCGCCGCCTATCGCGAAGCCGGCTACCGGGCCAAGGTCGCTGCGGAACGGCCGATGGTTGCAGGTGGTGGCGGCGGCATCGTCTGAGATTGGCTGGCCTCGGCCTCGGCTTTTTTCCTGCAACGCGGAGCCGGCTGGGGAGCGAACACCGATATGTGTCCGCTCGTATTGATGGATGGACTCGGCCGCTCCAAGTAGTTCTTCTAAGCGCGCAGCACTTGGAGCACCGCCATGCCCTTGACCCGTCGGACGCTGATCGGCGTCACCCTTTCGCTCGCGATTGCCCTCACGCCGCCGGTCACTGCTTTCGCCGCCTCGCCGGCTCCCGCCAAGGGCGAGCATGGCATGGTGGTCACGGAGCAGCATCTGGCAACCGAAGTCGGCGTCGACGTGCTGAAGAAAGGCGGCAACGCCGTCGATGCCGCTGTCGCGGTCGGCTACGCGCTTGCCGTCGTCTTTCCCGAAGCCGGCAATATCGGCGGCGGAGGGTTCATGACCATCCGGCTGAAGGACGGCCGCACCACCTTCCTCGATTTCCGCGAGCGCGCGCCGCTCGCCGCCAGCAGGACCATGTATCTCGACAAGGACGGCAAGCCGATCAAGGGCGCCAGTCTCGACGGCTATCTCGCCGTCGGTGTGCCCGGCTCCGTCGCCGGCTTCGAGATGGCGCGCGAGAAATACGGCACGCTTTCGAGGCAGGATCTGATGGCGCCGGCGATTGCCTACGCCAAGGACGGCTTCGTGCTTAACCAAGGCGACGCCGCCTCTTTCGCCCGCAGCGCCCATCGTTTGGCGAAGGATCCGGCTGCTGCCGCCATCTTCCTGAAAAAGGACGGCAAGCCTTATGGCATCGGCGAGAACCTCATTCAGCCAGACCTCGCCGCCGCGCTGTCGGCGATCTCGCAAAAGGGGCCGGACGCCTTCTACAAGGGCGCGATCGCCGATGCCATCGTCAGGGCGAGCGGCGCCAAGGGCGGAATCCTTGGCAAGGGCGATTTCGAGGAATATGCGGTGCGCGAATTGAAGCCGGTGACCTGTTCCTATCGCGGTTACGAGATCATCTCTTCGCCGCCGCCGAGTTCGGGCGGCGTCATCATCTGCGAAATCCTCAATGTGCTGGAAGGCTATCCGCTGTCCTATCTCGGCTCAGGGTCCGCCGAAACGGTCCATGTCATGGTCGAGGCCATGCGCCATGCCTATGTCGACCGCAATTCGGCGCTCGGCGACCCTGATTTCGTCGACAATCCGGTCTCGAAGCTGCTCGACAAGAACTATGCGAAGGACATCCGCGGCAAGATCGACCCGTTCCGCGCCGGCGTCTCGAAGGACCTGATGCCGAAAGGCCTCGACGAGTCGAAGGAGACCACTCACTATTCGATCATCGACAAGGACGGCAACGCGGTTGCAGTCACCTACACGCTGAACGGCTCCTACGGCGCCGGCGTCGTCGCCGACGGCACCGGCATCCTGCTCAACAACGAGATGGACGATTTCACCCAGAAGCCGGGCGTGCCCAACCTCTACGGGTTGGTCCAGGGCGAGGCCAACGCCATCCAGCCGAAGAAGACGCCTTTATCCTCGATGAGCCCGACGATCCTCACCAAGGACGACAAGCCGTTCATGGTTATCGGCAGCCCGGGCGGCTCGCGCATCATCACCATCACGCTGGAGGCGATCGTCAACGTCATCGACCATGGCATGGACATCCAGCAGGCGATCGACGCGCCGCGCGTCCACCATCAATGGCTGCCCGACATGGTCTATGTCGAGCCGTTCGGCCTGTCGCCGGACACGGAGAAGCTGCTTGCCGGCATGGGCTACCATCTCGACCTGAGCGACGAGACCTGGGGCCGGGCCGCCGGCATCCTGGTCGGCGGCATGAGCCTGGCGGAGATCGAGAAGGGCGGCGGCGCCCGCTACAACGGCGCCATGGACAGCCGCGCGGCTGCAGGCGAGGCGCTGGGATATTAGCTCAGGGCCTATGAATTGGCCGGTCATTTAACGTGGCAGTGGGCGCGCCTTGGCCGGCCGACCCACTGACCGCGGCGATGGTGTTGTCGCTGCCGGGGTAGGGAATGCGACCCGCTGGCACTCACGACGGCTCAGGCCGTTGAAGATTAATGATAGATCGCTAGAAGAGGAGCGGGCGATGTCCCTGTATGCCTAAACATGCCAAGGCCCCGAGCCCGGCGCTCCAGCGGCAGTCGATGAATGAGCGAGAGTTTTTCTTTGGTGGTTCCTACGCGTGACGGAGCGCCGCACAGTCTGATCATTGCCGAAGAATATCGACGGCTCGGGATTGAAATTCGGTATTTCGTCGATAGCCGTTCGTCGCCGCGATACATAGAAGATGTGCTTCGCAAAGTTGACTTGGCCACCAAGCTATCCGTCAGGTGGGGGCGGTCTTATGTCGAAGGCATTCTGCCGAAGATTGCAGCCGTTTCACGCGCAAGGCGTATTTTCCGGCTGGACGACGATGAATTTCCCTCGCGTGCCTTGCTGACCTGGCTGCGCGATGTTGCAGCGCCGACTAATAAACCGGTGATCGCCATCCCACGCCGCGCCGTAGCCGTTATCGATTCCAAGGCTGTTTTTGCCGCGAAGTTACCCAATTTGCCGCCGGGCGACTTTCAGTTTAGAGGGTTCCTCGTCGATTCGGTAAAATTCAAGAAAAAAATCCACACGCCGGGCTTCTCGTTCAATGAATCCGACGTCTTGTACGCGCCTTCGGAGTGCCACATCTACCATTTCGATTGGGTTGTACGAAGCCGGGACCAGCGGGCCAGCAAACTCGAATTCTACCAGAGGATAGAGCCGGGAGCGTTCGAATTGTTGAAGTATCAGTATCTCTACGAGGATTTCGATCCGGCCCTTTATGAATTTACCCCGCTGGACGATCCGGACGTATCGGCCCTGGCCCTTCGGCTCCATGGCGAGCGGCCTGAACCCGCGGAGGCGACCAAGGGATGGAAGCGGCTTATCCGCGGGATCGCCTGTCGATGAATCCCTTTCGTATCGTGTCGGTTCAGCGGCCATTGCCCGGTCCATCGGCAGGTGGCAGGCAGGCGGGAATCTTCATAACGCATGTGCTGAACCATCGAATACAGGCTCATTTTGACCGTCTCCGCAGCGAAACGGAGGCGATCATCGACTGGCAGCTCGCCTATAATCCGTGGACCCTGAGCGACCTCGTCGGCGGACGAGCAGATTTCGAGATCGACCGAACCTCCGTGCGCGTGCGGCAAGCTCTGGATAACGGAAACTTGACGATGGGCTATATGGACGTCGTGCTCTTTCCCTTGGCGAAGTCCGCAAATCGGGAATTCGTCTGGATTCTCGAATATGACGTCGACTTTGCCGGCACCTGGCTCGATTTTTTCCAGCAATTTTCGAACAATGGCGTGGACTTGCTGACGACGACGCTCAACACGCGCCGCCGCGATCCGCGCTGGACGTTCTGGGGCTCGGCAAACGGACCGTGCCCGAAATCACGCTTCACGAGAGCATTTATGCCCATCATGCGCGTTTCGAGGCGCTTTATCGGCACCTATGAGGAGGCGCTTTCGACAGGCGAGTGGAGTGGGCACTACGAATTCCTCGTGCCGACCATTGCGCGCGTTCATGGTCTCAGGATCGAGGATATCGGCGGGACCGGGCCGTTCGTGCCCTGGCGCCGAAGGGGACGAAACTATCTGAATGCGGCGAAGGACCCTCATCTCAGCCCGGGGACGTTCGTCTGGCGCCCATCGATGGGGGCTTATTTTCACGAAGACGATACCGCATTCACGCAACGGGCCATGCTTTACCATCCGATCAAGGCCGACGTGGTCGACTGGGAGGCCCAAGCACCTGCGGCTTTATCCGAGGCCATCCCATGCGGAGAGGCCTAGGTTGGTTTGTCGCACACCAACCGAATTGTCTGATCAGGTCACCAGCGTGATCGTCGAGGCGATCAGCATGACGGCGGCAATGGCGACGAACAGCGCGTAGATGCGCGGCCGGTCGAGCAGCAGAGCATTGCCGGAAATCCAGGCTGCGGTGGCGCCGCCGAGCGCGAACAGGAAGCCGTTGCGGTGGCCGAAGGACATGGAGGCGGCCATCAGGCCGCCGATGATCAGTGCGCCGAAGACGATGATGACGGCGACCGCATATTTCTCGAAATCATTGCCGCCCCCCATGACCGGGCCCATCGCATTGAGATTGGGCAGGTCGTCCGGGTCGAAGGGGCTGGTCGAGCCGTATTCGTCTTGACCGAGGGATTCGCGCATCATTCATTCTCCGCTGGGCGGCAACAAACCATCAACGCCTGCCGAGCGCAACCCGGCAACACCGCCACGGCGATGCGTTCACTGGCCGGCTGGTGCCAACGTGCCACGGTTTGCCGGGCAAGCTCAACGAACGGGGGTTGGATTGGGTTCCACAAGCTTGATCTATCTGGAAAAATCGCTGCGCACGATGCCGTGCCGCTGCAGCTTGTCGTAGAAGGTCTTGCGCGGAATGCCGAGCGCCTCGATGGTGCGGCGCACGTCGCCGTCATTGCGACCAAGTGTCTCGCGGATGATGTCGGCCTCGTAGCGATCGAGCCTTTCCGGCAAGGGCGCGGAAGAATCGTTCTGTGCTGCCGCAGCGGAAGGCGCTTCGGCGATGTCTTCCAGCTCCAGCACGAAGCGTTCGGCGAAATGGGCGAGCTCGCGCACATTGCCCGGCCAGTCATGCTCCCGCAGGTGCCGCTGGACCGCAGTGGACGTCGCCGGCACAGCGCGGCGGAAGCGTGCGGCAGCGCGCTCGGTAAAATAGCCGAACAGCAGCGGCACGTCGTCCCGCCTTTCGCGCAGCGGCGGGATCGACAGCGTCACCACATTGAGCCGGTAATAAAGGTCCTCGCGGAAAGCGCCGCGCTGGCTGGCATCGCCGAGATCGACCTTGGCGGCGGCCACGACCCGCAGGTCGACCGGGCGCACCTCATTGGTGCCGAGCGGCGTCACCTCGCGCATCTCGAGCACGCGCAGCATCTGCACTTGCGTAGCAGCCGGCATGCTTTCGATCTCGTCGAGGAACAGCGTGCCGCCGTTCGAATGCTCGATACGGCCGACGCGCTTCTTCTGGGCGCCGGTGAAGGCGCCGGCCTCATGGCCGAACAGCTCGCTTTCAATGACCGTTTCCGGCAGCGTGCCGCAGTTGAGCGCGACGAAATTGCCCTTGGCGCGGCGGCTCCAGCGATGCAGCAGGTTCGCCACCACCTCCTTGCCCGAGCCGGTCTCGCCGGTCACCAGCACGTCGACATCGGTGTCGGCGATCTGCCTCAGCGTGCGGCGCAACCGCTCCATCGCCGGCGTCTGGCCGATCAGCGGCAAGCCTTCCTGCGCCTGCTCGGCCGCTTCGCGCAAGGCGCGGTTTTCCATCACCAGCCGGCGTTTTTCGGCCGCGCGGGCAACGCTCTGCGCCAGCCGCTCAGTGGCGAAAGGCTTGGTGATGAAGTCGTAGGCGCCGTCCTTGATCGCCTTGACGGCCATCGCGATATCGCCGTGCCCCGTGACCAGGATGACGGGAATATCGGGATCGAGCCGCAACACCCGATCGAAAAGCTGCAGCCCGTCGATCTCCGGCATGCGGATGTCCGACACCACGACGCCGGCGAAACTTTTGTCCAGCGCCGCCAGCGCTTCCTTCGCCACCGCGTAGGCCGACACCGCAAAGCCGGCGAGCTCCAGCGTTTGCCTTGTCGCCTTGAGCAGGTCGCTGTCGTCGTCGATCAGGATGACTGGTGCGCGATCGTCGTTGCTCATGCTGCGCCAGCTCTTGACAGATGGATGGTGAAGCGTGTGCCTTGGCCGCCGCTCGCCACTTCGATGCGCCCGCCATAATCGGCGACGATGTCCTTGGAAATGACGAGGCCGAGGCCAAGACCCTTTTCCTTCGAGGTGTTGAAGGGCGTGAACAGGGATTTCAGGATCGCGGGCGGGATTCCTGGTCCGTTGTCGGAAACGACCAGCGCCACGTCTTCGACGGTTTCGGCGACGGAGACTTCGACCCGGGCGCCATCACGGCCTTCGAGCGCCTCCAGCGCGTTCTGGAAAAGGTTGATCAGCACCTGCTCCAGCCGCAGCCGGTTGCCCATAACCTTCAGCGCCGGCGGCGGCAGCGTGATCGCCAGCGCGTCCAGCCGGCCGGCGAAGCGGCTCCTGAGCAAGACGACGGCGCCCTCGATCACGCTGCGCAATTCGACGGGCTCGGCGGCGGTGCGGCCCTTGCGGGCGAAGGCTTTCAGCTCCTCGGTGATGGTTCCGATGCGCTCGGTCAGCGCGGCGATGGCGCCAAGATTCTCCTCGGCTGACGCGCTTTGCTTGCGCTCGAGGAACACGCGCGCATTGTCGGCATAGGCGCGGATGGTCGCCACCGGCTGGTTGATCTCATGCGCGACGCCGGCGGCGACCTGACCAAGCGTGGCAAGCCGGTTGGCCTGCACCAGATCCTGCTGCATCACCTGCAGCTTTGCCTCGGTGCTTCGGTGATCGGCGATCTCGGCCTGCAGCCGATCGCGGGCAAGGCTGAGGTCCTGCGTGCGCTCGACGACGCGTCGCTCCAGCTCGGCGCGCGCCGCCTGTTCAGCGGCAATCCGCATCTGGGCGGACTGCCGGCGCCAAAGCAGATAGGCGGCAAAGGCGATGAGCGGGACAAGGATACCCAGCGCCAGGAGCCGCATCTCGCGCTGGGCGGCGGCGATCGGCGCTTCGGCTGGGACAAGATAGTCGAGCCGCCACGGCGTCGACGGCACCGCGGTTGAAAGCCGCAGATACTCGGCGTCGCTGCTTCCGGGCGTGAGGGCATGAACCAGCGCGACGTCGCCGGAGAGCGCCTCCGGCCTCGTGATCGGCAGAGGCACCAGCGGCGCATCGCCGAATTGCTGGCTGGCGCGGATTTCGGCGAGCATCGGCCGGCTAAGCGGCTCCGTCGTCAGGAAGCGCCAGGACGGCACGCTCGTGATCAGCACCACGCCATGCGCGTCGCTGACATAGGCCGGCCGGCTCGCCTCGTGCCAGTCGGCTTCGAGTTGGTCGAACTCCATCTTGACCACGACGACGCCGAGGGGTCCCGAGGCGCCGTCGACGCGGCGCGAGATGTAGAGGCCCGGGCGTTTGGAGACATTGCCGAGCGCGAAATATTCGGCGGTGCCGGTCTGCATCGCGCCTGAGAAATAGGCCCGGAAACTGTAGTCGCTGCCGACGAAGCTTTCCGGTTCGCGCCAGTTGCTGGAGGCGATCGCCAGACCGTCCGTGCCGGTGACGTAGAGCACCGAGGCCTTGGTGCCGGAAACCAGCCCTTCCAGCTTGCGGTTGAGCACGTCGATCGAGGCAGGGCTGCGCTCGCTCAGCGCGTCATGCACCTGCTGGTCTTCCGACAGGAGCAGCGGCAGCGCGCGCGGATTTTCCAGCACCGCCCGCAGCAGCGCGACCTTGAGATTGGCGTCCGTGCGTCCCTGCGTGGCCAAAGCCTCGATCTCAGTCGAGCGGCCATAGAGCCCGGCGCCGTAGAGCGCTGCCGCGATGATCGCCAGCGCCACCGCCGTAAACAGCAGCCAGGCGCGCCGCGCCCGCCCGGTAAGCAGTTCGGGCGTCGGGACGAGAGCAGCGGCGGGGCGTTGCAGCATGGCGTATTTGTGCATGTTTTCGCACAAGGCGCAATTCGGCCTATGCGGATAACCGCACGGGAGCTCTCGAAGACACGTGCCTTCTTTTCGAAAAAGCCAACGAAATCAGTGTTCAGGGACTGCGGATGGGATCTGGCACGCGTGTTGCGAGTGCCTCCGCAGCAGCCGCGAGGCTGCGGAGGTCAACAGCCCCCTGGGAGGTCGAGCGTCTCGATCGGGGGTCGAACGGAGGATATCATGCAGACAGCAATCGCTGCCGCCGAACCGCGCGGCAAGGTTCCCTTTTACCGGCATCTCTATGTGCAGGTCCTGGTGGCGATCGCCGCCGGCATCCTGCTTGGCCATTTCTATCCCGATCTGGGCGCTTCGCTGAAGCCGCTCGGCGATGCCTTCATCAAGCTGGTCAAGATGGTCATCGCGCCGGTGATCTTCCTCACCGTGGCGACCGGCATCGCGGGCGTCTCCGACCTGCACAAGGTCGGCCGCGTCGCCGGCAAGGCGATGATCTATTTCCTTGTCTTCTCGACATTGGCGCTGATCGTCGGCCTGGTTGTGTCGAACGTCATCCAGCCCGGCGCCGGCATGCACATCAATCCGGCGACACTCGATGCCTCGAAGGTCTCGACCTTCACCGAGAAGGCGCATGACACGACCATCGTCGGCTTCCTGATGAACATCATTCCCGACACCATCACCGGCGCCTTTGCGCAGGGTGACATCTTGCAGGTGCTGTTCTTCTCGGTGCTGTTCGGCGTCGCGCTGGCGCTGGTCGGCGAGCGCGGCCGCCCCGTGGTCGATTTCCTGCAGGCGCTGACCGCGCCGATCTTCCGCCTCGTCGCCATCCTGATGAAGGCAGCCCCGATCGGCGCTTTCGGCGCCATGGCCTTCACCGTCGGCAAATACGGCATCGGCACGATCGCCAATCTCGCCTTCCTGATCGGCACTTTCTACCTGACGTCGCTGCTCTTCGTGCTCGTCGTTCTGGGCGCCGTCGCATGGTACAACGGCTTCTCCATCCTGGCGCTGATCCGCTACATCAAGGAAGAGCTGCTCCTGGTGCTCGGCACCTCGTCGTCGGAGGCGGCACTTCCAGGCCTGATGGCCAAGATGGAGCGCGCCGGCTGCAACCGCTCGGTGGTCGGTCTCGTCATCCCGACCGGCTATTCCTTCAATCTCGACGGCACCAACATCTACATGACGCTTGCCGCGCTATTCATCGCCCAGGCGACCGACACGCCGCTCACCTTCGGCGACCAGATCCTGCTCCTGCTCGTCGCCATGCTGAGCTCCAAGGGCGCCGCAGGCATCACCGGCGCCGGCTTCATCACGCTGGCCGCCACGCTCTCGGTGGTGCCTTCGGTGCCGGTCGCCGGCATGGCGCTGATCCTCGGCGTCGACCGCTTCATGTCGGAATGCCGCGCGCTCACCAACTTTGTCGGCAACGCGGTGGCGACCATCGTCGTGGCGCGCTGGGAAGGCGAGCTCGACCAGAAGCAATTCGCCGCCGCCATGGCCGGCCAGTTGCCGGAGGAGGCCGACCTCGCGCTGTCCGGCGGCCTGCTGCCCGCGGAGTGACAGGCAATTCAGGCATCCCTCCCGAGCCTGTGCAGGCCGCGGCTCAGCCGCGGCCTGTTCTTTTTGCCGGCCGCCGCATAGGGTGACGCCGCCGGCTCTCCCACCGGTGAATTCAAGGATGAGGGCGGTCGATGAGCAGTGCGTTTCCCGAAATCTACGTCGTTCGCCACGGCGAGACGGAATGGAGCGCCTCTGGCAGGCATACTGGCCGCACTGACATCCCTCTGACCGCAAAAGGCGAGGAGGCCGCGCGCGGCGTGGCCGATCGTCTCAAGGGCCTGACCTTCCAGGCGGTTTGGTCGAGCCCCTCGCAGCGCGCCTTCGATACCTGCCGGCTCGCCGGCTTTGGCGCGCGCGCGGTCAAGAAGCTGGACCTGCAGGAATGGGATTACGGCGCCTATGAAGGCGTGACGACCAAGGAAATCCTGGCGAAGCGCCCCGGCTGGCAATTGTTCCGCGACGGCTGCCCGAACGGCGAGACGGCGGCCAATGTCGGCGCCCGCGCCGACGCCATCATCGCCGGGCTGCGCGCGATTGCCGGCAACGTGCTCATCTTCTCCAGCTCGCATTTCCTGCGTGTCTTCGCGGCGCGCTGGGTCGGCCTGCCGCCTGAGGGCGGCCAGCATTTCGTGCTAGACACCGCCAGCCTCAGCATCCTCGGCTACGAGCACGACCTGACCGAACCGGTCATCCGGCGGTGGAACCAGAAATAGCGGTCGCGACTCCCCCTCATCCGGCCGCTTCGCGGCCACCTTCTCCCCGAGGGGAGAAGAGGTTGGCGCCGGCGCTTACCTGCTCCTCTCCCCTCGGGGAGAGGTCGGATTGCCCCGAATTGCTCTTCGCAATTCGGTTGGCAATCCGGGTGAGGGGGAGCGCCTGGCGCGTCAAATCCCCAGGATCGCCAGCTCCTCGCTCGTCAGATGCCGCGCCTTGCCCTTGGCAAGCTCGCCGAGCTGAAGACCGCCTATCGCCACGCGCACCAGCCTCAGCACCTCGATGTCGAAAGCGCCGAGCAGCCTGCGGATCTGCCGATTGCGTCCCTCGTCGAGCACGATTTCCAGCCAGGCCGTCCGCCCGCCGCTGCGCAACAACCCGATCGAGCGTGCGGTGAGCAACTCGCCGTCGACGACCGCGCCCTGCCGAAAGCGTTCCAACATTTCGTCGTCGGGCGCGGCCGCGATCTGCACGTGATAGGTCTTGGCGACATGCGAAGCGGGGTCGAGCAGGCCGTTCGCCCAGCGCGTGTCGTTGCTCATCAAGAGCAGCCCTTCGCTTGCCTTGTCGAGCCGGCCGACGGGCGACACGAAAGGCAGGTCGAGCCCTTCCAGGCAGTCATAGACGGTGCCGCGGCCCTCGGGATCGTCGCGGGTGGTGACCAGCCCGCGTGGCTTGTTGAGCATCAGATAGACCTTGCGCTCGGCAACGATGCGCTCGCCGTCGACGGTGATGCGGTCGCAGTCGGGGTCGATGCGCAGCAAGGCGTCGCGCACGGTCTTGCCGCCGACCTGGACGCGCCCCTCGGCGACCAGACGCTCTGCCTGCGTGCGCGAGCAGAAGCCCAGCTTGGAGAGCGCCCGGGCGAGGCTGACCCTTGGGGTTGCGGATCGTCGGTCGGGTTGGCGTGCCACTGTCTTTGTCTTCGGACTTGCTCAGAACGCCGCAACCGATGCCATGCATGGCGAGATGGGCGCAAGCGCTCCGTCACCTCGGTCAGATCGCCAATGTCACTCCTGTGGCGCGCTCAATCGCCGGTAGGAAACCCCGTCGAATGTTGCCGTCACGAAGCTCTTGACCGACATGCTGCGCTTGCGCCCGTCGCTGCAGGCATAGAGCGGCCAGCCCGCTTCGCTGCACTCGCTGGCCACGCAGATGCGGCTCACGCAATTGCCTGTGGTCAACCGGAAGCCGCCCTTGCCGGCAAATCCCTGAAGCAGGCTGCCGTCCGCCGAACGCCATGTCCGTTGCTTGAATTCAGGCCGCAGCAGGCGAGGCTCGAGCGGCGCGGCCAGCTCGGCATGGGCCGCTTGGCCCGCATATAGAAGCCGGTAGCGCGCCATGCCGGTCGCATACGCGGTGACGAGATCGGATTGCCCCGAATAGGCTGCCGTGAGGTCAGCTCGGTCGAAAAGATGGGACGCACGCGATTCCGCCCCTGACGGTCTCGTCAGGGCAGCGATGGCGACAACCGCCAGGCAGACGCGCAACATCCCCATTTCCAGCAGCCATACCCATCCGGCGTGCCAGGTTGCCCGGCTGCCTGCGCCTACAATCTTTCCAATTGGATTTTCGCGCAAGCCGCCCTGTATTCAAGAGCAGCAAGGAATGGTCTCGCTTTGGTCAGCTATTGGCGGCCGGTGGCAGCTCGAACAGGTGGGCGCCGTTCTCCCGCCCTCGCTCGACATAGCCGATCACGCGGAACCATTTCGCGACGTCCGGCCTGTCCAGCCAGCTGCGCGAATGTATGGGAAGGTTGCCGGCAAGCGCCTGGACATGGCGGATGTGCCGCTTGCAGAAGCGGACCGTCGCGGCGTTGAAGAAATCTTCCCGCGCTGCAAACAGCGTATCTGCGGCGTCCGCATGCTCGTGCCAGGCGATGATCGCCACCGTCCTGTCGTCTTGCACGAGCGCATGCGCCCGGCCTTCCTTCAAATTCATCATCAGATTGTCATAGGCGCTTTTGCTGTCCTTGCCGGCCGCCACATATTCGTCCGACATTCGCTTGGACAGGCCGCGGAAAACATCCTCCAGGTCTCCGACCGTCGCCGCGCGTGCTCTCATTTCTCCTCCTGACAGCCCTGGAGAGTTTGCCTCAGCAAAGGAGGATCACCAAGAAAATCAAATCCTCAATCGGCCTTGGAAGCGCAATCTCATTTCGCATGGATGAGTCCGATCCCTGATAGCGCTCGTATATGAGCATCGGCTTGAGATCGTATTTCCGCCGTCGGATACTGCTCGCCTTCCGGGCCGGCCCCAGCCGCACCGATGGCGGGTTCGCGCAGGCTGAGATCGACGGCGCTGCTGCCGCATCTGGTCCGCGCCAACCTTGCAGCCACTGGCGTCGCAATGACCGGTAGGTTGTGTCGAGACGGCAGAGAAAGGCGTATCGTTGAATTCGTCGACGGCCTGCCATAAAAGGCGCAAGTTTTCGACCGGCTTGAGGAATTCCGGACGGGACCGCGGGCTGCCGACGAAAGATCGGTCTGGTCTGACTACAACGTTGGGGGCACGAATTGACGTCGAGCAGGCCTATCCTGATCACCGGCGCGGCCGGCTTCATCGGCTTTCACCTCTGCCACAGGCTGCTCGCCGAAGGCCGGCAGGTTGTCGGCCTCGATTCCATGAACGAGTATTACGACGTTGCCCTGAAGAAGGCGCGGCTCGAGCGGCTGAAAGGGTTCGCGAACTTCCGCTTCGAACATGTCGATCTCGCCGACCGCGACCGCATCTCGGCGCTCTTTGCATCGGCAACGCCGGAGATCGTCGTCAATCTCGCCGCGCAGGCGGGGGTCCGCTATTCGCTGATCAATCCTCACGTCTATGCGCGGAGCAATCTCAACGGCTTCCTCAACATCCTGGAAGGGTGCCGTCAGGCCTCGGTCGGTCATCTCGTCTATGCATCGTCGAGCTCGATCTATGGCGGCAGCACGCGCATGCCATTTTCGGTGCATGATTCCGCCGACCATCCCTTGAGCCTCTACGCCGCCAGCAAGAAGGCGAACGAGCTGATGGCCCACACCTACAGCCATCTGTTCGGACTGCCGACCACGGGCTTGCGCTTCTTCACCGTCTACGGTCCGTGGGGCCGGCCCGACATGGCCTTGTTCATCTTCACCAAGGCCATTCTCGCCGGCCAGCCGATCGACGTTTTCAACCATGGCAACATGCAGCGGGACTTCACTTATATCGACGATATCGTCGAGGGCGTGATCCGCGTCATGGAGCATCCCGCGACGCCCGACCCCGAGTGGACAAGCGCGGCCCCGGACCCGGCGACAAGCAATGCGCCGTACAGGATCCACAATATCGGCGACAGTTCACCCGTCCAGCTGAGCCGGCTGATCGACGTGCTGGAAGAGGCGCTCGGGCGCAAGGCAATCCGCAACCTGATGCCGCTCCAGCCGGGCGACGTGCCGGCGACCTACGCCGACGTCACCTCGCTCGAGGAGGTGACCGGCTTCAAGCCCACGATCCCGATCGAGGTCGGCGTTCCGCGCTTCGTGGAATGGTATCGGGATTTCTACCGGGTCTGATTGGCGCCTGCGACAATGTGCTAGCGGTCGGGTTCTAGCGGCCGGTCGTCGAGGCCTGCCTGTCGATCCATAGCGCGACCAGCGTGCAGGCCGCGCCTGAAAGCAGATAGGCGCCGGCGGCGATGAGGCCGAACGTGCCGGCCAGCAGCAGGGCTGCAAGCGGCGCGAAGCCGGCGCCGAACATCCAAGCGAGGTCCGACGTCACCGCCGAGCCGGTATAGCGGTGCTGGCGCGAGAAGCTCGACGCGACGACGCCCGAGGATTGCCCGAAGCTCAAGCCGAGCAGGATGAAGCCCAGCACCATGAACACGGTCTCGCCGACGGTGCCGCCGTTGAGAAGCTGCGGGGCAAAGCCGCTGAATGCGGCGATGGCGACGGCGCCGCCGCCGAGCAAAGCGCGACGCCCGACGCGGTCGGCCAGCGGCCCCGAAGCGACGATCGCCGCGATGCCGAACAGCGCGCTCACCGCCTCGATCACCAGGAAGCGCTCCGGCCCTTCGTTGGTGAACAGGAACACCCAGGACAGCGGAAACACCGTGACCATATGGAACAGGGCGAAGCTCGCCAGCGGCGCGAAGGCGCCGACGACGACGTTGCGGCCTTCCGTGCTGATCATGTCCCTGATGCGGGTCGGCTGCAGGTCGCCGCTCTCGTAGAGTTTCGAGAATTCGGGCGTGACGACGATGCGCAGCCTGGCAAACAGCGCCACGACATTGATGGCGAAAGCGACGAAGAACGGATAGCGCCAGCCCCAGCTGAAGAAATCCTCGGCCGAGAGGTTGGCGACGAAGAAGGCGAATAGCGAGCTCGCCACGATAAGCCCGATCGGCGCGCCGAGCTGCGGGATCATCGCATAGATGCCGCGCCGGTTCTGCGGCGCGTTCAGCGCCAGCAGCGAGGGCAATCCGTCCCATGTCCCGCCAAGCGCAAGGCCCTGCAGGAACCGGGTCAGCGCCAGCAGCCAGGCGGCGACCGCGCCGACGTCTTCATAGGACGGCAGGAACGCCATGGCGACGGTCGAGGTGCCGAGCAGGAAAAGCGCGATGGTCAGCTTGGCGCCGCGGCCATAGGCGCGGTCGACCGCCATGAACAGCACCGTGCCGAACGGACGCGCGATGAAGGCCAGCGCGAAGATGGCGAAGGAGTAAAGCGTCCCGACCAGCGGATCATGCATTGGAAAGACAAGCTTGGGGAACACGATCACGGAAGCGATCGCATAGACGAAGAAATCGAAGAATTCCGACGTCCTGCCGATGATCACGCCGACCGCGATATCGCCGGCGCTGACCTGGCCGTGATGCGAGCCGATCAGCCTGCTGTCGGTTTCGGCAGTCGAAGTTTCAGCCATCTATTCCGTCGCCACCGAGTTGGATGCGGGACGCGATTGTCATCCCATTGTGCGTTGCACACTTTCGCCAAAGCCGCGCCGACTGGGCATTGGACAAATTGTCCAATGTCGTCTCGGGCCCGTCAGCGGTAGCCGTTGGTGGATACCGCATTGCAACATGATAGGCCTGTTGCGCCGGACTATCGAGAGCAGCGTTTGATGAAACGATCCGGAGCCTTGCTTCTGCTTCCCCTGGCCGTGCTGCTGAGCGGCTGCGACTTCGTCGTGCTGTCGCCCGCGGGCGACGTGGCGGCGCAGCAGCGCGACCTGCTCGTCGTTTCGACCCTTTTGATGCTGCTCATCATCGTGCCGGTCATGGCGCTGACCGTGCTGTTTGCCTGGCGCTACCGACAATCCAGCACCACGGCGACCTATACGCCTGACTGGGACCATTCGACCAAACTGGAGTTGGTGATCTGGGCGGCGCCCCTTCTCGTCATCATCTGCCTGGGCGCGCTCACTTGGCTTGGCACGCATCTGCTCGACCCCTACCGGCGCATCGACCGGATCGAGCCGGGACAGCCGGTGACGCAGAACCACAAGCCGCTCAGGGTCGAGGTCGTCGCGCTCGACTGGAAATGGCTGTTCATCTATCCGGATTACGGCATCGCCTCCGTCAACGAACTGGCGGCGCCGGTCAACCAGCCGATCGACTTCCGCATCACCTCGTCCACGGTGATGAATTCCTTCTACATTCCGGCCCTTGCCGGGCAGATCTACGCCATGCCTGCAATGGAGACCAAGCTGCACGCTGTCGTCAACAGGCCGGGCACCTATATCGGCTTCTCGGCCAATTACAGCGGCGCCGGCTTCTCCGGCATGCACTTCGCGTTCCACGGCCTCTCCGACCAGGCCTTCGCCGACTGGGTGGCGCAGGCCAAGAGCGCGCAGGGCACGCTCAGCCGCGAGACCTATCTCGAGCTCGAACGTCCGAGCGAGAACGAGCCGGTCCGGCACTATGCCTCCGTCGATCCCGACCTCTTCGGCGCCATCCTCAATCTGTGCGTCGAGCCCGGTAAGATGTGCATGAACGAGATGATGTCGATCGACGCCAAGGGCGGCCTGGGGCTCGCCGGCGTCCGCAACACCCTGCCGCTGCAATATGACAAGGTCGCCCGGCGCGGGGCGGTGTTCGGCAACGATCCGTCCTATGTCGCCAGCATCTGCACAGCGGAGGAGGCGGCTGCCGCTTCGCGCGCGGCCCGTAACGACGATGACAAGGATTGGCCGCTCAGGGATCTGTCCCCGCTGCGCGGCGTTGGCCTGCTCGCGCCCGGTACGGGCAGCCGCCGCGCCGACGCCGAGACGCCGTCGCTCGGCCTGCTGCGCTTGGAATTGTGAGGAATGGCGGATGCCTGAGACGCTGACCAAATTCATCTTCGGCCGCCTCACTCTGGAGTCGCTGCCGCTGCACGAGCCGATCGTCGTCGGCACCTTCATCGTGGTGGCGCTCGGCGGCCTCGCGGTTCTCGCCGCCATCACTTATTTCAAGCTTTGGGGCTATCTGTGGCGCGAGTGGTTTACCAGCGTCGACCACAAGAAGATCGGCGTCATGTACATGGTGCTCGGCCTCGTCATGCTGCTTCGCGGCTTCTCCGACGCCATCATGATGCGCCTGCAGCAGGCCATCGCCTTCAACGGTTCGGAAGGTTATCTCAACGCCCATCACTACGACCAGATCTTCACGGCGCATGGCGTGATCATGATCTTCTTCGTGGCGATGCCCTTCGTCACCGGGCTGATGAACTTCGTCGTGCCGCTGCAGATCGGCGCGCGCGACGTCTCCTTCCCCTTCCTCAACAATTTCAGCTTCTGGATGACGGTGGGCGGCGCCATCCTGGTCATGGCCTCGCTGTTCGTCGGCGAGTTCGCCCGGACCGGCTGGCTGGCCTATCCGCCGCTCTCGGGCATCAACTACAGTCCCGACGTCGGCGTCGATTATTACATCTGGGCGCTGCAGGTCGCCGGTGTCGGCACGACACTGTCCGGCATCAACCTGATCTGCACCATCATCAAGATGCGCGCCCCCGGCATGACGATGATGCGCATGCCCGTCTTCACCTGGACCTCGCTCTGCACCAACATCCTGATCGTGGCCTCCTTCCCGGTGCTGACGGCGGTGCTGACGCTTCTGGCGCTCGACCGTTATGTCGGCACCAACTTCTTCACCAACGACTTCGGCGGCAACCCGATGATGTATGTGAACCTCATCTGGATATGGGGTCACCCGGAAGTCTACATCCTCATCCTGCCGCTGTTCGGCGTCTTCTCCGAGGTCACCTCGACCTTCTCCGGCAAGCGCCTGTTCGGCTACACCTCGATGGTCTACGCCACGGTGGTCATCACCATCCTGTCCTATCTGGTCTGGCTGCACCACTTCTTCACCATGGGCTCCGGCGCCAGCGTCAACTCCTTCTTCGGCATCACCACGATGATCATCTCGATCCCGACCGGGGCGAAGATGTTCAACTGGCTGTTCACCATGTATCGCGGCCGTATCCGCTTCGAGCTGCCGATGATGTGGACGGTGGCCTTCATGCTCACCTTCGTTGTCGGCGGCATGACGGGCGTGCTGCTCGCCGTGCCGCCGGCCGACTTCGTCCTGCACAACAGCCTGTTCCTGATCGCGCATTTCCACAACGTCATCATCGGCGGCGTGCTGTTCGGCCTGTTCGCCGGCATCGCCTACTGGTGGCCGAAGGCCTTCGGCTTCAAGCTCGATCCGTTCTGGGGCAAGGTCTCGTTCTGGTGCTGGGTGCTCGGTTTCTGGTTCGCCTTCATGCCGCTCTATATCCTCGGCCTGATGGGCGTAACGCGCCGCATGCGCGTCTTCGACGATCCGTCGCTGCAGATCTGGTTCGTCATCGCGGCCTTCGGCGCCGTGCTGATCGCCGCCGGCATCGCCGCCTTCCTGGTCCAGATCTTTGTCTCGATCCGCAAGCGGGCCGAACTGGCCGACGTCACCGGCGACCCCTGGGACGGCCGCACGCTCGAATGGTCGACCTCCTCGCCGCCGCCCGCCTATAATTTCGCTTTCACGCCGGTCATCCGCGACAACGACGCCTGGTGGGACATGAAGAGAGCCGGCTATCGGCGCCCGCTCACCGGCTTCAAGCCGATCCACATGCCGAAGAACACCGGCACCGGCGTCATCCTGGCGATCTTCAGCGTCGCCCTCGGCTTCGGCCTAATCTGGTACATGTGGTGGCTGGCGGCGCTGAGCTTCGTCTGCCTGATCGCCACCGCGATCGGCCACACCTTCAACTATCACCGCGACTTCGACATCCCGGCGGCCGAGGTCGCGCAAACGGAGGAGGCGAGGACGACGCTCCTCGCCGCTGAGGGGGCTAGGGCTTGAGCATGGCATCCACGGCGATCACGGCTGATACCGCAGCGGTCTTCCACCTGGAAGAGGAGCATGCGCACGCCGAGGGCGACAGCACCATGCTCGGCTTCTGGCTCTATCTGATGAGCGACTGCCTGATCTTCGCCATGCTGTTCGCGGCCTTTGGCGTGCTCGGCGGCAATTACGCGGCGGGTCCGGCGCCGAAGGACCTGTTCGATCTCGGCCTGGTGGCGGTCAACACCACCATGCTGCTGCTCTCCTCGATCACCTATGGCTTTGCCATGCTGACCATGGACAAGGGCCGTGTCGGCGCGACGCAAGGCTGGCTCGCGGTAACCATGCTCTTCGGCCTCGCCTTCCTGTCGATCGAGCTCTCCGAATTCGCGCATATGATCCATGAGGGAGCGACGCCGCAGCGCAGCGCCTTCCTGTCGTCCTTCTTTACCCTGGTCGGCACGCACGGCCTGCATGTCACCTTCGGCATCGTCTGGATGGTGACGCTGATGGTGCAGGTCGCGCGACACGGCCTCATCGAGGCCAATCGCCGCCGGCTGATGTGCCTTTCGATGTTCTGGCACTTCCTCGACGTCGTCTGGATCGGCGTCTTCACCTTCGTCTATCTGATGGGGACGTTGCGATGAGCGCTCATGATCATGCCGGTCACGACCACGCGCATGGCAGCGCCGCGCATGGGTCGCTGAAGGGCTACCTGATCGGTTTCTTCCTGTCGGTGATCCTCACCGCCATCCCGTTCTGGATGGTCTCGACCGGCGCCATCGACAACAAGCAGGCGACAGCCATCATCATCATGGCCTTCGCGGTGGTGCAGATCGTGGTGCACATGATCTTCTTCCTGCATATGAACCCCGCCTCGGAAGGCGGATGGTCGATGCTGGCGCTCATCTTCACGGTGATCCTCGTCGTTATCGTGCTCAGCGGCTCGCTCTGGGTGATGTACCACCTCAACGCCAACATGATGCCCGGGCTCCACGAGATGCAGCAGATGCCATGAGCCATGTATCGGGCGCCGGGAGGACAAGGGCGGACGATATCGCCGGCCGTGCCGGCTCCTTCGTCGCATCGCCGCAGCGTGTCGGCTTGGCGTCGCGATGGTTCCTGCTGCTGCTCGGGTTTCTCGGTGTCCTGGTGTTTGTCGGGCTCGGCATCTGGCAGCTGGAAAGACGGGTCTGGAAGCTCGATCTGATCGCCCGCGTCGACCAGCGCATCGATGCTCCGGTCGTCGATGCGCCCGGACCCGCAACATGGGCTGATATCGACGCGGCCGGCTATGAATATCGCCACGTACGTCTCACCGGCAGTTTTTCCGGCGGCGCCAACACGCTGGTACAGGCGGTGACCGAGCTTGGTGGCGGCTATTGGGTGCTGACGCCGATGCGCGACGATCGCGGCTTCACGATCCTCGTCAACCGCGGCTTCGTTCCGCAGGAGCGCAAGGCCGAATTTCAACAAGAGAGCGGCCCGCGGTCGCCTGCGGCGGTTGACGGGCTGCTGCGCATCAGCGAGCCCGGCGGCGGTTTCTTGCGCAGCAACGATCCGGCTGCCAACCGCTGGTATTCGCGCGATGTCGCGGCAATCGCCAAAGCCCGCGGCCTGACGGATGTCGCGCCCTATTTCATCGATGCCGGGACGTCCGGCGCGGATGCCTGGCCGCGCGGCGGCCTGACTGTCGTCACCTTCCGCAACAGCCATCTGGCCTATGCTTTGACCTGGTTTGCCCTGGCATCGATGCTGGCGATCGCCACGGCCAGGCCGATCTTCGCCGGGCGTCGGAAGCGGGACGCGGCAAGATGAACATCTCGATCGCGCGGCTTCATCAGGGGAAGCCGTTCCCAGCGGCTCCTCTTGCCGGCCAGGGCGCCGTCTCGAACGCCGATGTGACGAACAGGAAGAACCTGCTGCTCCTCATTCACTTGCGCTGGCTGGCGGTGGCCGGGCAGGTGCTGACCATCCTGGTGGCGCAATACTGGTTCGCCATCCCGCTGCCGCTCACCGAGATGGCCGGCGTGGTGTTGTTCCTCGTCGGGTTGAACATCTTCAGCCTGCTGGCGCTGCGCGGCAATCGCCGCATTAGCAACGCGCAGCTCTTCGTCGCGCTGATCTTCGACATGGCGGCGCTGACGACGCAGCTTTACCTGAGCGGCGGCGCCTCGAACCCGTTCGTGTCGCTCTATCTGCTGCAGATCACGCTCGGCGCCGCGCTGCTGGCGCCATGGTCGACCTGGATCCTGGTCGTGGCGGCCTCCGCCTGTTTCGTCTTCCTCATCTTCGTCTTCCAGCCGATCGCTCTTCCGCATCACGGCGGCAGCGACCTCCTGGCACTGCATCTGCGCGGCATGTTCATCTGCTTCGTGCTGGCGGCCGGCCTGATCGTGATCTTCATGACGCGCATCAACCGAAATTTGCGCGAACGCGATGCCTATCTCGCCGACCTGCGCCAGCGTTCGGCCGAGGAAGACCACATCGTGCGCATGGGCCTGCTCGCCTCCGGCGCCGCGCATGAACTGGGCACGCCGCTCTCGACCATATCGGTCATCCTGTCCGACTGGCGCCAGATGCAGGGCGTCAAGCGCAACCGCGAGCTTTCCGAGGACGTTGCCGAGATGCAGGCACAGATCGAGCGCTGCAAAGGCATCGTCACCGGCATCCTCATGTCCTCCGGCCAGGCGCGCGGCGAGGGCACGATCCGCACCACGATCCGCCGGTTCCTCGACGAACTTGTCCAGGAATGGCGTGTCAGCCGCCAGCCTTCCGGACTGGACTTCAGCAACGGTTTCGGGCCGGACGAGCCGATCGTATCCGACACGGCGCTGCGGCAAGTAATCTTCAACGTGCTCGACAATGCGCTGGAAGCATCGCACGATTGGGTCGGCATCACCGCCGGGCGGCAGGATGAGAAGCTGGTGTTCACCGTCAAGGATCGCGGACCGGGGTTCGACAAGCATATTCTGGCCGGGCTCGGCCAGCCCTATATGTCGAGCAAGGGACGTCCAGGCGGTGGCCTGGGTCTCTTCCTGGTGTTCAATGTTGTGCGCAAGCTCGGCGGCGACGTTTGGGCGCGCAATACGGACGAGGGCGCCTGCGTTACCCTTTCGCTGCCATTGGCGGCGCTGACCGATGGAGGCGATCGTGAAGCCTGATCGATCCCTGTTCGTCGTCGAGGACGACGCGACGTTCGCGCGCACGCTCAAACGCTCGTTTGAGAAGCGCGACTACCACGTCGTGGTCTGCCACGACCGCGACGCGCTGCTGGCCGCGCTTGAAAAAGCCGTTCCGGCCTACGCCGTCGTCGATCTCAAGCTCGGAGCGGGATCGGGGCTCGAATGCGTCAAGTTGCTCAGCGCCCGCGATCCGTCGATGCGGATCGTCGTGCTGACGGGTTTTGCCAGCATCGCCACGGCGGTCGAGGCGATCAAGCTCGGCGCGTGTCATTATCTGGCCAAGCCCGCCAACACCGACGACATCGAAGCCGCCTTCGGCCGCGACGAGGGCGATGAGTCTGTGCCGCTCACCAGCCGCCCCACCTCGATCAAGAACCTCGAATGGGAGCGCATCCACGAGACGCTGGTCGAGACCGGCTTCAACATCTCCGAAACCGCGCGCCGGCTCGGCCTGCACCGGCGCACCCTTGCCCGCAAGCTCGAGAAGCGCGTGGTGCAGTAGAGCAATTCCAGGAAAAGTGCGTAGCGGTTTTCCGTCCGGAATTGCGTAAAAACAGAGACTCCAGGCGGGCCGCCAAGATTATCCCTGAACGGCCACGGCCAGGACCGAGACGCAGTCGCCGGCCTTGACCAGGCCGGGGAAGTGACGCGCGGCGAGCAGTCCCGACATCCTGGCCCTGATCTCCTGCGGCGCCTGGCCGGTGCGGCCGAGCGGATGGATGCGCGCGACCACCTCGCCGTCCTCCACCGGTTCGCCGAGATCGACCATGGTCTCGATCATGCCGTCATCCTCGGCGAAGGCGAAGCAATCGCCCGACGGCATGTCGAGCCACTGGGTTTTGCTCTTCTCGACCGCACCAGACACAATGCCGGCATGGCGAAGCACGTTGAGGAGACCGCGCCGGGCAATCCGCACGGTCTCTGCGCGAGAGGTTCCGCCGCCGCCGAGCTCGGTGGTGACGAAGACCTTGCCCATCTCCTCGGCCGCCGTGTCATACATGCCGACCGCGTCGATCTCGGTCATGCGCATCGAGAACGGCGCCGAGAAAGCCTCGACCGCGGCGAAGGCCTTTTTCTCCTGCTCCTTGTCGGGCAGCGTGTGCGCGGCGCAGAACGGCACGAAGTCCAGCGTTTTGCCACCCGAGTGGAAGTCGAAGACGAGGTCCGCGCGCGGCAGCAATTCGCGCTGGAAATAGTCGGCGATCTTCTCCGTCACCGTGCCGTCGGGGCGGCCGGGGAAGGAGCGGTTCATGTTGCCCTTGTCGATCGGCGAGGTGCGCGTGCCGGCCCGGAATGCTGGATAGTTCATTGCCGGCACGATGATGACCGTGCCTGAGACATTTTTCGGATCGAGCGTGCGGGCGAGCTCGTAAAGCGCCAGCGGCCCTTCATACTCGTCGCCGTGATTGCCGCCGGTGAGCAGCGCCGTCGGGCCGTCGCCGTTGCGTACGACGCAGACCGGGATCATCACCGATCCCCAGGCGGAATCATCACGGCTGTAGGGTAGGCGCAGGAAGCCGTGCTGGACGCCGTCGCGCTCGAAGTCGACGGTCGGCGCGATCGGCGATGGACGCAGAGCGGACATCGTTCAGTCCTTCACGAAGAGCTTGCGCGGCACATTGGCCAGGCATTCGACGCCGGTGTCGGTGATGTGTATCGACTCCGTAATCTCCAGCCCCATCGTCTCCAGCCATAGGCCGGTCATGAAATGGAAGGTCATGCCGGGCCTGAGCTCGGTGCGGTCGCCGGGGCGCAAGCTCATCGTGCGCTCGCCCCAGTCCGGCGGATAGGAGATGCCGATCGGATAGCCGGTGCGGTTGTCCTTGACGATGCCGTATTTCTTCAGGACGGCGAAGAACGCGTTGGCGATGTCCTCGCAGGTGTTGCCGGGCTTGGCGGCGGCCAGGCCTGCCTCCATGCCTTCCAGCGTCGCCTTCTCGGCGTCGAGGAAGGCCTGCGTCGGTTTGCCGAGGAAGACGGTGCGCGACAGCGGACAATGGTAACGGTTGTAGCAGCCGGCGATTTCGAAGAACGTGCCCTCGTTCGCCTTCATCGGCTTGTCGTCCCAGGTGAGATGCGGCGCCGAGGCATCCGCCCCCGAAGGCAGCAGCGGCACGATCGCCGGATAGTCGCCGCCTATGCCCGCGACGCCGCGCGTGCCGGCATCGTAGATCTCGGCGACCAGATCGCATTTGCGCATGCCGACTTCTATTCTGTCGACGATGCGCTGGTGCATGGCCTCGACGATGCGAGCAGCGTTGCGCATATATTCGATCTCGGTCGGGCTCTTCACCGCGCGCTGCCAGTTCACCAGCGCGGTGGCGTCGACGAAGCGGGCATTGGGCAAATGCTTCTGAAGTGCTGCGAAGGCAGCGGCCGAGAACCAGTAATTGTCCATCTCGACGCCGATGGTGAGCTTGTCCCAGCCGCGCTCGGCAAGCACCCTGGCGAGATAGTCCATCGGGTGGCGCTCGGTCGACTGCACATAGTGGTCGGCGTAGCCGATGATGTTGTCATGCGCGAGATAGGCGGTGCGCTTGGCGCCGTTGGCGTCCTGGCCGCGACCGTACCAGACCGGCTCGCCCGTAGGCGGCACGATGACCGCCTGATGCACATAGAAGGACCAGCCGTCATACCCCGTCAGCCAGGCCATGTTGGAGGGATCGCTGACGATCAAAAGATCGACCCCTTTGGCCTCCATGGCTTTGCGCGTCTTGGCGAGGCGATCGGCAAATTCGCTCCGCGAGAATTTCAAATTTGGCTGCATTTTGTTGTCCTCGTTTGTTGGGCCTCGCGGCCAGCATCAGCTTTCGAAATTGTGTCCAGCGTTCGCCACCCGCGCACGGTCGCGCGCCAGCGTGGCGATCGCGGTGTCCTGCACGCCGGTGCCGGTGAGGTCGGCGATGGTGATGTCGCTCGCCGAGCGTCGTCCGTGTTTCTTGCCGGCGATGATCTGGCCGAGCTCAGTGACCTCGGCGTCGGCGGCAAAGACAGCGGCCTCGATGGCGTGGTGGAGCTCGCCCAGGCGCCGCGTCTGCTTGGCGCTGTCGGCGACATAGAGATCGGCCATGCGCAGGATCGCCGGCGCGATCTCGTTCTTATGCTCGGCATCGGAGCCCATCGCGGTGATGTGCTGTCCGGCGGAAACGAAGCCGGGCTTGATCAGCGGTTCGGTCGACGGCGTCGTGGTGACGATGATGTCGGCGCCGGCTGCCGCGTTCGGCGCATCCGGCTCGGCGCGCACCAGAATGCCGAGCTTATCGCGCAAGCGGGCGGCGGTTGCCTCCGCCTTCACGGCGTCGCGCGCCCAGATGCGGGCTTCCTCGATCGGCCGCACGAGGCGTAGCGCTTCCAATTGCAGACCTGCCTGCAGACCGGCGCCGAAGATCGCCGCGACCTTGGAGTCTTCGCGCGACAGATGTCTGGCCGCGACCGCGCCGGCAGCGGCCGTGCGGATATCGGTCAGATAGCCATTGTCGAGCAGCAGCGCCTCGACCACGCCGGTCTTGGCCGAAAGCAGCACCATCATGCCGCCGCCGCTCGGCAGGCCGAGCTTCGGATTGTCGAAGAAGCCGGAGCTTATCTTGACGGCGAAGCCGTCTATTCCGGGGACGTAGGCCGACTTCACATCGACCTCGCCGCGATGCTCGGGAATGTCGAGCCTCAAGATTGGCGGCATCGCCACCGGCAGCGTGGCCAGGGCGCGAAAAGCGTTCTCGACGCAGGCGACGGCGTCCAGGTCGAGCGTCACGATCTTGCGCAGCTCGGCTTCTGTGAGAATTGTCATCCGGCTCATGCGGCACGCTCCCTTCCGGAGGATTCGCCGCAGACGATGCGGCGGTGCAGACTCATGTCGATGTTGCGGCCGGAGAGGATGAGCACAGTCGGGCCGCTCACTTTGACCTTGCCGGCAAGCAGCGCGCCGATGCCGATGGCGCCCGCGCCCTCGACGATCTCGCGCTCCTGCTCATAGGCATGACGGATGCCGACCGCGATCTCTTCTTCGGAAAGCAGGAGCACATCGTCGAGCAGGTCGCGGCACATGGCGAAGGTCAGCCGGTTGTCGAGGCCGATGCCGCCTCCAAGCGAGTCCGCCAGCGTTGGCAGTTCCTCGACCTGCACCGGACGGCCGGCATCGAGACTGGCTTTCATCGCCGCGCCGCGCGCCATCGAGACGCCGATGACGTTGGTGTCCGGGCTAACACCCTTGACGGCCGCCGCGACGCCCGCCGCCAGCCCGCCGCCGGAGAGCGGCACCAGCACGCTTGCCGCGTCCGGAACCTGCTCCATGATTTCCAGCCCAAGCGTGCCTTGCCCGGCGATGATATCGGGATGGTCGAAGGGCGGCAGCATGACCAGCCCTTCCTCCGCCACCAGCCTGTCTACTTCCTGCTGGGCGTCGTCCTGGCTGTTGCCGACGATGCGCACATCCGCGCCGAGGCGGCGGATCGCATCGAGCTTGTTCTCGGGCACCAGCTTCGACATGCAGATCACCGCGCGGATGCCTTCGAGCTTGGCCGCGTGCGCCAGCGCGCGGCCGTGATTGCCGGTCGAGGCGGCAACGACCCCGCGCGATTTTTCTTCCGGACTCAGGGCGGCGATGGCATTGGAGGCGCCGCGCAGCTTGAACGCGCCGGTGGTCTGGTGGTGCTCCAGCTTGAGGTGAACAGGGTGGCCCGCGCGCTCCGACAGGCTTTGCGACAGCACGCAAGGTGTCCGCTCGACCTTGCCGGCAATGCGTTCGCGCGCGGCGCGAATATGCTGAAGCGTAACAAGCATTTCGATCACGCGGCCAGCGGCTTGGTCCACAAGCGGCCGAACTCCGGTCGTGGCGTCTCGTCGCCGCAAAGCCGCAGGCAGTTCCAGGCGCTGGCCTGGTTGCTGGTGACGACCGGACGTCCGATCGCCTCTTCCATGCTGGGGACGGCGAGGGCGGCACGCAGCGCGGTGCAGGAGACGAACAGCGCATCGGCCTGCGGATGCGTCACCTTGCGCGCCATCTCAACGAGGGACGCCGGCTTGATGCGCGCCATCTCGCGGTCATCCTCGAAGCCGAGGCAGGTGAAGCTCTGGATGTCGAAGCCGTGCGCCGCGAAATACGCGGCCATCGGCCGGCTGGTCTCGACGGTGTAGGGGGTGAGAATGCTGATGCGCTTCACCCCGAAAGCGTTGAGCCCGCGCATGCCGGCCATCGGCGGGGTGACTACCGGGACACCGGGCTTGCCCGCCTGGATCGCCTGCTCGATCTCGGCATCGCCGATCACCACCGAAGCAGACGTGCAGGAATAGCAGATCGCATCGAGCGTCTCGTCCGGCAGGATCAGCGCCGCGCCCGCCGAAAGCGACGGCTGCATCTTGCGCAAATTCTCCGGCGTCGTCGGATTGGCGTAGGGGATGCGCGCGACATAGACGCCGATGCGCTCGCTCGCCACCATACGGCGGAAGTCGACCTCACTGGTGTGGTCGGTGGCTAAAGCGATCAGCCCGACGCGCTTTTCCAGCGGAAGCGCGTCCAGCACGGGGCGCGCCGTTTCGAGGCGGATCTCGGGCAGTGCTTTCATGACTTTCATCTTTCGATCCTGCCGTAGCGATGCTCCAGCCAGCGCAAGAGCACGACGGAGCAGAGGCTGATGACGAGGAAAAAGACGCCGACCAGCGTCATCGGCTCGATATAGCGGTAGTAGGTGTTGGCGACGCTCTTGGCCTGATTCATCAGCTCAAGCACCGTGATCGCCGAGAGCAGCGGCGTCTCCTTGAACATGGCGATGAAATAGTTGGCCAAGGCCGGGATCATCGGCGGGATCGCCTGCGGCAGGATGATATGCGTCCAGGTGTGGCGGCCGTTGAGATTGCAGGCCTTGGCCGCCTCCCACTGGCCGCGCGGCACATTGTCGATGCCGGCGCGATAGACTTCCGCCGTGTAGGTGCCGTAGTGCAGGCCAAGGCCGATGACGCCCGCCACCAGCGGCGGCAGCAGGATGCCGATATCGGGCAACACGTAGAAGATGAAGTAGAGCTGCACCAGCAGCGGCGTGCCGCGGATGAACTCGGCGAACCAGCCGATGCCGCGCGCGACGAGCCGGTTCTCCGAGCGCCGCGCCAGCGCAATCCCCAGCCCCACGATCGCGGCCAGGATCGAGCCAAGAATGGTCGCCAGGATGGTGATCTTCACGCCCTGGATCAGGGTCGGCATGATCTCCCAGACGAAGTTCCAATCCCAGTCCATCAGACGCGCACTCCATCCAAGCCGCGCGCCATGCGGCGCTCCAGCGTCCGCACACCCCAGGAGATAATCAGCGCCAGCGCAAAATAGATGATGAGCACGGACAGGAACGGCATCAGCGTGCTGCCGGTTTGCGAACGCACCACTTGCGCCTGGAAGGTGAGATCGGCGAGCGAGATCAGCGACACGACCGACGTCGCCTTGAGGAGCTCGATGGCGTTGTTGCCGAAGGTCGGCAGCATGACCAGCAGCGCCTGCGGCAAGATCACATGGCGCATGCCCTGCCAGCGGCCGAGATTGAGGGCCGTGCAGGCTTCATATTGCTCGCGGCCGACCGACAGGATGGCGCCGCGCACCACTTCCGCCGCATAGGCGCCGACATTCAAGCCCAGCGCCAGCACGCCGGCCTGCAGCGGCGTCAGCGACAGGCCGGCGAAAGGCAGCACGAAATAGGCCCAGAACAGCTGCACGAAGATCGAGGTGCCGCGGAAGAACTCGATATAGATCGTAGCGAGCGCCCGGAAAATGAAGAAGCGGGACACGCGCCCCATGCCGGCAAGGAAGGCCATGATCAGCGCCAGCACCGACCCCATCAGCGTCAGCTCGATGGTGACAAGCGCTCCCTGCAATATGAGGCCGAGATAGCCGGACCACTGGGTCATTGGAGTGTAAATTTCCTATTGTTTGCGGTTGCGCGGAGCAGCCGCGACAAGTCCCTTCTCCCCGTTGAACGGGGAGAAGATGCCGGCAGGCAGATGAGGGGCAGAGCCAGCCTGTCAGAACTCGGCGCCGCCCCTCATCCGTCACTTCGTGACACCTTCTCCCCGTAGAACGGGGAGAAGGAAAAAAGCCTACTACTTCGCCGCGCAGAGCTTCTCGCGCGTCGTCGACATCGCCGCCTTGGCGGAGAAGCCGTAGGGCTCGATGATTTTGGCGAACTCGCCGGACTTCTTCATCTTGGCGAGCTCGACATCATAGGCATCGCGTAGCGCCTCGTCGCCCTTCTTGAAGGCGGCGCCGTCGCAATAAACCGGGGCGCCCTGCACCGGTGCGATCACTTCGAGGTTCGGATCATTGGCCTTCTTCATCAGGTCGTTGATCGACAGAACGGGGAGCGAATAGGCGTCGATGCGGCCGTCCTGCACCATCTTCAGGCCGCTCTGGCCGTCCGGCACGACGATGACGCGGTCGCGCGGCACGCCGGCGTTAAGCGCCAGCTTTTCCTCGGTGCCGCCG
Organism: Mesorhizobium sp. M2E.F.Ca.ET.209.01.1.1; assembly: GCF_004010375.2. Lineage (NCBI taxonomy): Bacteria > Pseudomonadati > Pseudomonadota > Alphaproteobacteria > Hyphomicrobiales > Phyllobacteriaceae > Mesorhizobium > Mesorhizobium sp. M2E.F.Ca.ET.209.01.1.1. Next base: position 87,203 of record NZ_SADP02000007.1, read on the forward strand.
CCGGGCGCGCCGACGGTGGCGGAGCTGTCCTTGGCGATATCCTCATAGCTCTTGAAGCCCTTCGGATTGCCCTTCTTCACCAGCATCGCTTCGGCATCGCACAGCACCGGCTCGGAATAGGCGACCGCCGCGCAGCGCTCCGGCTTCATGAACAGGCCGGCGGTGACGACGTCGAAGCGTCCGGCCTGCAGGCCGGGGATCATGGCGCCGTATTCGGAGATGGAAGCGACGATGTCGTTGACGCCGAGACGCTTGAAGATCTCGCGCGCCACGTCCGGCGCCGCGCCCGACACCTTGCCGTCGGCGGCCACTGCCGTATAGGGCGGCTCGTTGGCGATGGCGACGCGGGCGAAGCCCTGCTGCTTGAGCTGCTCCAGCTTTGCATCGTCGGCCGAACGCGCGCCGGAGGCGAGCAGCATCGTGCTCACTGCGAGGCCGGCGACGCCAGCCAGAATGCCAAGTTTCTTCATCGTTCCCAACTCCTTGTTTCTGTTATTGGTTTGCTCGGTTCGGGACGGCCTTTGGCCGCCCGTGGACGGCTTGCGCCGCCCGTTGAGGACGACAAAGTCGCCTCTGCATAGCGGTCAGACGCGATGTCCGGCCGCGATGATCTTCTTCAGGAAGCTCTGCGTTCTTTCCTGTTTGGGATGGCGGAAAATCTCATCGGGCTTGCCTTCCTCGACGATCCGGCCGCGGTCGAAGAACAGCACGCGGTCGGCTAAGTCGTGGGCGAAGCCCATCTCATGGGTGACAAGAAGCATCGTCATGTCGGTCTCGGCGGCGAGCTTGCGCATGACGTTGAGCACTTCCTCGACGAGCTCCGGATCGAGCGCCGAGGTCACTTCGTCGAACAGCATGATCTTGGGCGACAGCGCCAAGGCGCGCGCAATCGCCACGCGCTGCTTCTGTCCGCCGGAGAGCTGCGCGGGCATCGCTTTCGCCTTGTCGGCAAGGCCCACCATGTCGAGCAGTTCCATCGCCCGTTTCTCGGCGGCGGCGCGCGCGACGCCCTTGGTCAGCATCGGCGCCAGCGTCACATTGTCCATGACGCATTTGTGCGGGAAGAGATTGAAGAGCTGGAAGACCATGCCGATCTTCTGGCGCATCCTGGCCAGGTGCCGCTCGTCGGCCGGCAGCAACTGGCCGTGGCGCTCCATGTGGTAGAGCTGCTCGCCATCGACCTGGATATGGCCGCCGTCGATCTTCTCCAGCGTCATCAGGATGCGCAGGATCGTCGTCTTGCCTGAGCCTGACGGGCCGATCAGCGCCAGCTTCTCGCCGGGCATCACCTGCATCGACAATCCGTCCAGCACCTTGAAGGTGCCGAAGCTCTTCGAAATCGCATCGACCTTGATGATGGGCGCGGGCAATCCATTTCCCCGTTCTGGAGAAGCCTATGCCCTTAACGATGCGAAACGCGTCAAATCATGTCAATTAGGAAAATAATATCATGACAATATTTCCGGCGCGGCACAATTTCAGGGCAATTTGCGTTCGGCTTGTGCATCAGATCGCGAGCAGGAGATGCTCCGGATCGCCGAGCAGCAGCTTGGCGACAACGCTTAAGCCCGCCCGCAGTTCCCCCTCGGTGGTCGATCCGAGCGAGATGCGCACGGCCGGGTGCCACGGCGTGTCGGCGATGCGGAACGAGGTGCCCGGCGCGATCGCCACGCCGCGCAGGCGCGCCTGTGAAACAAAACTCTCCTCTGAGCGGTCGCCCGGCAGCTCCAGCCACAGATGCAGCCCGTCGCGGTGCACGCGATAGTCAACGCCCGCCAGGACTTCCGCGGCGATCTCCTGGCGCCGCCTCAACGCCTGGCGTTGCCAGTTGACCAGCTCAGTCGCCGTCCCGTCATTCACCCAGCGCGTGGCGATCTCCGCCACCATCGGCGTCGCCATCCAGTTCGAGACGAGGTGGCGGTTGGCGACGGCGGCCACATAGCGGTCCGGCACCGCCAGATAACCGATGCGCAGGCCGGGCACGGTGATCTTGGTGAAGGAGGTGACGTAAAGCGTGCGCTCGGGCGCGAAGGCGGCAACCGCCGGCGGCCGGCCTTCGACCAGCGGCCCGAGCACGTCGTTCTCGATGATGGCGATGTCGTGCTTGCGGGCAACGGCGGCGATCTGCTCGCGGCGTGTGGCGTCCATCAAGGTCGCTGTCGGGTTGATCACCGACGGCTGCACGAAGACGGCGCGGATGTCCGAGAGGCGGCAGGCCTCGTCGAGCGCGTCAGGAATCAGCCCGTTGCCGTCGATCGGCAGGCCTTCGAGGTTGAAGCCGAGATAGCGGGCCAACGGCACCAGCGTGTGGTGGCCGATCGCCTCGGTGGCGACCGTCGAGCCGGGCGGCGCCACGCTCATCAGCGCCACTGTCATGCCGGCGGTGGCGCCGTTGGTGAGGTTGATGTTCTGCGGCGATGCTTCCAGCCCGCAAAGCTTCAGCCACTCGACCGCCACCGCGCGGTGCCGCGGGAACACCATGTTCGGCCGGAACGACAGGGCCGAGCTGGACGGCAGGTTCTCGGAGAGCCACCCAAGCGCCTGCTTCAATTTCTCCAGATGCATCGGCTCGCAGACCGGCTTCAAGATGGAGAGGTCGATGACCTCGCCAAGCCGCTCCGGGATGTAGGGCGGCTCCGGTTCCCGGCGCTGCGTCTGCACGAAACTGCCGCGGCCGACCTCGCCGGAGATCAGGCCGCGCCGGATCAATTCCTCATAGGCGCGGCTGACCGTCTGCACCGAAAGCTTCAGCTCGTCGGCCAGCCGGCGATGCGTCGGCAGCCGCGCGCCATTGGCCAGCCGACCGTCATGGATGGCGCGGGCGAACTGGTCGGCCAGCGAGAGATAGGCCGGGCGGCGAATGAGAGCAGGATCTGGCTGCCATAATGTCATGACTTATTAGAGATCGAAATCAGTGCAATTGACAATCGAAATAATGCATCGTCATGGTGTCCTGAACGAAAGGCGGATACCGCATGGCGGCAGCGAAGCTCGACCCGATCGACCTCAGGATTCTCGACGCCATCCAGCGCGACGGGCGCATCACCAAGCTGGCGCTGGCCGAGAAGGTCGGCCTGTCGCCGACGCCCTGCTGGATGCGGCTGCGCAAGCTGGAAAAGGCCGGCATCGTCTCCGGCTATCATGCCGCGATCGCCATGCGGGTCATCGCGCCGGTGGCGACCGTGCTGATGGAGGTGACCCTGGCCAACCACCGCCAGGCTGACTTCGACCGGTTCGAGCGGGTGGTGCGCGACGTTCCAGAGATCGTCGCCTGCTGGTCGGTGGGCGGCGGCGTCGATTACGTGCTGAAGGTCATGGCGCGCGACATCGATGCCTATCAGCGGCTGGTCGACAGCCTGCTCGAACGAGAGATCGGCATCGACCGCTACTTCACCTACATCGTCACCAAGACTGTCAAGGACGAGACCGTGTTGCCGGTGGCCGATCTGCTGCCGGAGCAAGGGTGAGTCGGTCTCACAATCAGCGTGGAGATTAGCCGAAACGTCCGTCGCTTCGTCATCCACGGGCGGAGCAAGGAGCGAAGCGACGCAGCGCAGACCCGAGGATCCATGTCGTGACGTCAAGGCGATGCAACGGTGCAGATTCTGCTCCGCTGCATCCTTCGATCGAGGTCGCGGCATGGATCCTCCGGTCTTCGCGACGGAGCTGCGCTCCTGCTTCGCCTAGGATGACGAAGTTGTGGAGGCTTGGCCAATTTTTACCGTTGGTGGCACCCGCTAGCCGGCAAGTTAGAGAGATCGACCTGCTCTCCCGGACAAACAGAGACAATCTCTCTAAATCGGACCGTCGAAACAGCCTCTTTGTCTCGATCGCGCGACTAGTCTCTCCCTATCGCCTCGGCACCGGGAGAACCCAACTGATGTCCGCGCATTTTGCCCGCACCAACCACCATGAAGCGCTCGACCGCCTCGCCGATCGCCGCCTGCTGCGCGCGCTCGCCTATGTCGACGGCCACTGGACGGCAAGCGAGGCGGCGGCAAGTTTTGAAGTCACCGATCCGGCAACCGGCGCTACCGTCGCCTTTGTGGCGGCACTCGACGCCGCCCAGACGACGAAGGCGATCAACGCAGCATCCCGTGCGTTTCCTGCGTGGCGGGCACTGCTGCCGCAGGAGCGCTCGAAAATTTTGCGAAAATGGTTCGATCTGATCGTCGCCGCCAAGGACGATCTGGCGCTGCTGATGACGCTCGAACAAGGCAAGCCGCTGAAGGAATCGCTTGGCGAGATCGACTACGCCGCCTCCTTCGTCGAATGGTATGCCGAGGAAGCAAAACGCCTCAACGCCGAAAGCGTTACCAGCCATCTGCCGAACGCCGAGATGTCGGTGCGCCGCGAGCCGCTCGGCGTGGTCGGCGTCGTCACACCCTGGAATTTCCCGTCGGCCATGCTCACCCGCAAGGCCGCGGCTGCGCTTGCTGCCGGCTGCACGGTGGTGGCGCATCCGTCCTCCGAAACACCGCTGTCGGCACTGGCGCTGGCCGAGCTTGGCGAGCGCGCTGGGCTGCCGGCCGGCGTCTTCAACGTCATCACCGGCGACGCGCGCACCATTGTTGGCGCCATGTGCGCCGACGCCAGGGTCCGCGCCATGAGCTTCACCGGCTCGACCGAAGTCGGCCGGCTGATCGCCGCGCAGAGCGCGCCGACCATGAAGCGGCTGGTGATGGAGCTCGGCGGCCACGCGCCGCTGATCGTCTTCGACGACGCCGATATCGACAAGGCCGTCACGATCGCACTGGATGCCAAATTCGCCACCTCCGGCCAGGATTGCCTCGCCGCCAACCGCATCTATGTGCAGCGGCCGATCTATGACCGCTTTTGCGCCGCTTTCGCGCGCCGCATCGAGAAGCTTCGCGTTGGCAATGGACTATCCGCGGACGCCGAGATCGGGCCGTTGATGCATGAGCGCGCGGTCAAGAAGGTCGAGGAGCAGGTGGCCGATGCGCTTTCCCATGGCGCGCGCTGCCTGACCGGTGGCAAGCGCCACGCTGCCGGCCCGCTGTTCTACCAGCCGACGCTGCTTGTCGATGTGCCGGACGAAGCGCTGGTCATGCGCGAGGAGACGTTTGGGCCCGTGGCCGCTGTGACGCCGTTCGACGACGAGGCGGGAGTCGTCGCCCGCGCCAACGCCACCGAATATGGCCTCGTCGCCTATGTCGTCACCGACAACGGCGCCCGGCAGGCGCGCATGGGGCGTGCGCTGGACTACGGCATGGTCGCGATCAACCGCGTCAAGATCACCGGCGCGCCGATCCCCTTCGGCGGCGTCAAGCAGTCCGGCATCGGCCGCGAAGGTTCGCGCCACGGCCTCGAAGCCTTTACCGACCTCAAATACCTCTGCCTCGATGTAGCCTAAGCTGCGCAGGCCCTCATTCTCGTCAGGAGTCAAAAAATGCTCGAACAGTCCAATGAACTCTCCGCCTGGGATCGCGACCACTTCTTCCATCCCTCGACGCATATGGGCACGCATGCTCGCGGTGAATCGCCGGCCCGCATCATGGCGGGCGGCGAAGGCGTCACCGTCTGGGACAACACCGGCAAGAAGAGCATCGATGCCTTCGCCGGCCTCTATTGCGTCAATGTCGGCTACGGCCGCCAGAAGATCGCCGACGCCATCGCAAGCCAAGCGAAGAACCTCGCCTACTACCACGCCTATGTTGGTCACGGCACCGAGGCCTCCATCACGCTTGCCAAGATGATCATCGATCGCGCGCCGGAGGGCATGAGCCGAGTCTATTTCGGCCTCTCCGGCTCCGACGCCAATGAGACCAACATCAAGCTGATCTGGTATTACAACAACGTTCTCGGGCGGCCGGAAAAGAAGAAGATCATCTCGCGCTGGCGCGGCTATCACGGCTCAGGCGTGATGACCGGCTCGCTGACCGGGCTGGAGCTGTTCCACAACGCCTTCGACCTGCCGCGCGCGCCTATCCTGCACACCGAGGCGCCCTATTATTTCCGCCGCGCCGACCGCTCGATGAATGAGGAGCAGTTCTCGCAGCATTGCGCCGACAAGCTCGAGGAAATGATCCTCGCCGAAGGCCCGGACACGGTCGCCGCCTTTATCGGCGAGCCGATCCTCGGCACCGGCGGCATCGTGCCGCCGCCGGCTGGCTATTGGGAAAAGATCCAGGCCGTGCTGAAGAAGTATGACGTGCTGCTCGTCGCCGACGAGGTGGTGACCGGCTTCGGCCGTCTCGGCACCATGTTCGGCTCCGACCATTACGGCATCAAGCCGGACCTGATCACCATCGCCAAGGGCCTGACCTCGGCCTATGCGCCGCTCTCCGGCGTCATCGTTTCCGACAAGGTCTGGCAGGTGCTGGTCAAGGGTTCCGACAAGCTTGGCTCGCTCGGCCATGGCTGGACCTATTCGGCGCACCCGATCTGCGTTGCCGCGGGCGTCGCCAATCTAGAACTGATCGACGAGATGGACCTGGTGCGGAACGCAGGCGAAACAGGCGCCTATTTCCGCGCCGAGCTTGCCAGGGCCGTCGGCGGTCACAAGCATGTCGGGGAGGTGCGCGGCGACGGCATGCTGGCCGCGGTCGAGTTCGTCAAGGATCGCGATGATCGCGTCTTCTTCGATCCGGCATTGAAGGTCGGGCCGCAGATCGCCACGGCGCTCGCCGCCAGCGGCGTCATCGGCCGCGCCATGCCGCAGGGCGACATCCTCGGCTTCGCGCCGCCGCTCTGCCTGACGCGCGAGGAGGCCGACACCATCGTCGCCAAGACCGCCGACGCGGTGAACGGCGTTTTTGCCAGCATCTGAAGAAGCGACATCCGAGAAGCGACATGAATGCCACGACCAGAACCGTCCCCGCCACCATGGCCGCCGTGCAGCTTACCGGCCATGGCGGCCTGGAGAAGCTCGTCTACCGCACCGATGTGAAAGTGCCCGCACCTGCCGCCGGCGAGGTGCTGGTCAAGGTCAGCGCCTGCGGCATGAACAACACCGATGTCTGGGTGCGCCAGGGCGCCTATGGCACGGAGGAAAACGCGGCCGCCGTGTCGACCTGGCGCCGGCAAGGCAACACGCTGACCTTCCCGCGCATCCAGGGCACCGACACAGTGGGCACGATCGTCGCCATCGGCGACGGCGTGCCTGCCAGCCGCATCGGCGAGCGCGTGATGGTCGACTTCTCGATCTACAACCGCGACGACGATTCGCTGGCCGACATCGACTATATGGGGCACGGCCGCGACGGCGGTTATGCCGAATACCAGGCGCTGCCGGCCGAGAACGCGCATGTCGTCGACACCGAGTTGAGCGATGTCGAGCTCGCCACCTTCTGCTGCGCCTATCTGACCGGCGAACAGATGCTGGAGCGTGCTGCGCTGAAGCCCGGCGAACGGGTGCTGGTCACCGGCGCCTCCGGGGGCGTCGGCTCCGGCATCGTGCAACTGGCGCGGGCGCGCGGCGCCATCCCCTATGCGGTCGTCGGCAAGGGCAAGGAACAGGCCGTGCTCGACATCGGCGCTGAGAAGGTGATCACGCGCGGCGTGGCCGATCTGCCCGCCGCCGTCAACGAAGCGACCGGCGGCGAGCCCATCGACGTGGTTGCCGATCTGGTCGGCGGCGCCATCTTCAACGACCTGTTGCGCATCCTGCGCCCCGAGGGGCGCTACACCACCGCGGGCGCCATTGCCGGTCCAGTCGTGCAGCTCGATCTCCGCACCATGTATCTGAAGCAGCTGCAGCTCCACGGCTCCAGCCAGGGCACGCGCGCCGACTTCCGCCGCATCGTCCGCTACATCGAGGAAAAGAAGATCAAGCCGCTGGTCGGCGGCGTCTACAAGCTCTCCGATTTCCACCGTGCCCAGACCGACTTCATGGGCAAGGACTTCGTCGGCAAGCTGGTGGTGGTGCCGGATGCGATGTGGAGCGGCGCCTGACCCTGGAAAGAGCGCCCGGCACGGTCAGCCGTCGATCGCGCCGCCCTCGACCCGGCCGAGCCGCCTTCCAGCCGATCGGCATCTCCTGCCGCATCTGCGAGCGGTTGAATTGGGGTCAGCGCGCCGTGCCGCACCCGACATGCGCACCGTCCTGCCATACGCGATAACATAGGCGCCGGACCTGCGCCTGAAGAGAAGGACGGTGATCAACCATCTTGGTCGCGCCGAGGCCCTCCCATGGAGAGCGCGTCGCGCTGAACCGGATTCAGGCGACGCGCTTTAAGTCTTTGTTTTGATGCATGTCGTTGTCCCAGAACCGCAGCACACTTCTGGGCGACATGCATAGGCAGGCGCGCGGCGTTTAGACCTCGGATAGGTTTTGCCGGTATTGGTCTGGAAAAGGAGCCGGAAAGTCATGACCGAAATCTGGCACTCACTCCTAGCCAACCTTGCCCTTGTCTCCATCCTGGTCGTCGCCTGGGACCTTGTGGTGGATTTCACCGGGCGTCTGCCGCGGCGGATACAGTCGCTGCTTCTCGGCCTGGTCATGTGCATGGGCTCTATCATTTCCATGGCGACCGCCCTGTCGATCTCCGGCTTCGTCATTGATCTGCGCGCCGCCTTTATTGGCGCGGCCGCGTTCTTCGGCGGGTGGCCGGCAATGGTCATCGCCACCGCCGGCTCCATCGCCTATCGGCTCTATCTCGGCGGGCAAGGTGCAGCCGCCGGCGTCATGGGCATTCTGATCACCGCTGTCGTCGGCCTGGCCTGGCACCACATCGTCGCGGTCCGCTCGCGCACCATGTTCGATATACTCGGCCTCGGCGTGTCGGTGTCGCTCGCCGGGCTGATCGTGCTCCCGATCATTCCCGCGCAATTCGCCGGGCTCGCGCAGCAGAGCACGCTCCCGTCCCTCGTGTTCCGCTTCGTCGGCACCTTCATCATCGCCGTGCTGCTCGACCGCCAGCAGCGGCGGCGCGATCTCGCCATGTCCAACATGATCTACCGCGCCATGGTCCGCGAGCTGCCGGATTGCCTTAACATAAAGGATGGCGAGGGGCGCTTCATCGCCGCCAATCCCGCCACCGCCGAAATGGTGGGCGCCGCATCGGTCGAGGATCTGATCGGCAAGACGGATTTCGATTTCTATCCCAAGGAGGTGGCCGAGCGCTTCCGGCAGGATGAATTGGGCGCGCTGGAGGCCGGGCAGACATTGCGCATCGACCAGCCCGCGCTTTTCCCGGACAGCAGGCAGGGCTGGCTCTATACGCTGAAGGCGCCTTTCCGCGACGAGACCGGCAAGATCACCGGCGTCATAACCTACAATCGCGACATCACCGAGCAGAAGCGGAACGCCCAGCTCAAGAACGATTTCATCTCCACGGTCAGCCACGAATTGCGCACGCCATTGACTTCCATCCGCGGCTCGCTGGGCCTGATCGCGGCGGGCGTCGCCGGCGAATTGCCGCCCAAGGCCGCCAATCTCGTCAACATCGCCCACAACAATAGCGAAAGGCTTGTCCTTCTCATCAACGATATCCTCGACATCGAGAAGATCGAGTCGGGCGTGATCGCCTTCAAGATCAAGCAGATGCTCGTGCGTCCGGTGCTGGAGCAGGCGATCGCCGCCAGCTCCAACTACATGGCCGAGAACAGGATCCGCATCGTCCTGGTCGACGATGCGCCGCGCGCCGAAGCCAATATCGACCCAGACCGCCTGCACCAGGTGATGGCGAATCTTCTGTCGAATGCGATCAAGTTCTCCGAGCCCGGCGGCACCGTTATGGTGAAGCTTCTGCGCCGCGACGGCGACATGCTGCGCATCTCCGTGATCGATCAGGGGGCGGGCATTCCCGAAGCGTTCCGAGGCCGCATATTCGGCAAGTTCGAACAGGCCGACGCCTCCAGCACCCGCAAGAAGGGAGGCACCGGCCTGGGCCTGAGCATCGTCAAGGCCATCGTCGAGAAGCTGGGTGGCGCCGTTTCCTTCGAGACCGAGGAAGGCAAGGGAACTTCGTTTCATGTCGACCTTGCCGAAGCGCGCAGGCCGGCCGAGAAGCCGGTTTTGGTCGAGCGGCGGGCGCGCAGGCGCGATGGCCGTCTGCGTGTCTTGATTTGCGAGGACGAGGCCGACATCGCCGCGGTGATCGCGGCGCTTCTCGATGCGGAAGGCTTTTCCAGCGACGTCGCCCCCGACATCAACACCGCAAAGGCGCTCCTTGCCTCCCGCGACTACGTGGCACTGACGCTCGACATCAAGCTGGCGGGGGAGTCCGGCATCAAGCTCTTCCACGACATCAGGGCGTCGCCGGTGAATTCCGACATTTCGGTCATCGTCATCTCGGCCGTCGCGGACGAGGCCAGGCGTTCGCTGAACGGCAGCGCCATCGGCATCGTCGACTGGCTGGAGAAGCCGGTGGATCCGAAACGGCTTCACGCCGCTCTCGCCAAGATCGCCGGCCGCCGGGTCGAGCCGAAGCCGCGGATTTTGCATGTCGAGGATGATGAGGGTGTGCTTGCGGTGATGTCGGAGGGGCTGGGGTCCGGTGTCTCGATCACCTCGGCGAGAACGCTCAAGGACGCGCAACAGGCGATCTCGAACCATCGGTTCGATCTGGTCATTCTCGACATCGCGCTGCCAGACGGATCGGGGCTGGACCTGCTTGCCAATCTGCCGCTCGAAACGGGGCTCATCGTTTTCTCGGCGGCGGAGCTCGACCAGAAGCTCGGCGATCGGGTCCAGGCCATCATGACCAAGACCAAAGCGTCGGAGATCGACGTCGCGAAGCTGGTCAGGAACATGTTGGCTTCGGCCCGCGACGGCGCGGGAGCCAGCGCGCGAGCCAAGGAGTGACTATGCCGGCAAGAATCCTTTATGTGGACGATGAGGACGACATCCGCGAAATCGCGCAGATGTCGCTCGAGCTTGAGCCGGAGTTCGAGGTGCGGTCCTGCGCTTCGGGCGCCGCGGCGCTTGTCGATGCGGCAGCATGGCGACCCGACCTCATTCTGCTCGACGTGATGATGCCGGACATGGACGGGCCGGAGACGCTTAAGCGCCTGGCCGCATCGCCGCCGACGGGGTCGATACCCGTGGTGTTCATCACCGCGCGTACCCAGACGCATGAGGTCGAACGCTATCTCGCCATGGGCGCGGTGGGCGTCATCGCCAAGCCCTTCGACCCAATGGCGCTTGCCGGTGACGTGAAGAAGCTGCTTGCCTCGCACACCGGCGGTCCGATGGCCTAGCCGGGAGAGCGCCGCCAGAGGCAAAAAGCCTGTCGGCAAGCCCCTGCCTGGTATTTACGCCTCCTATACCATGCGCCGATATTCATCTACTGATTGCATCGAACTGCGACTGGCGCGAATCGGCTTAATCTGTGAGTTGCGCGGTCTCGTACGCATGGAACGCATTTGGCGGATGCAGGTCCATGGGTGATCACTCCGGGGGGCGACGGAACCGGAGCAGAACTGGTGGATGGAGCGAAGGCAAGAGTTCTGATCTGCGATGATGACCCGTTGTTGCTCGAGCTGATGGAATTCAGGTTGAGGGCGAAGGGATACGAGGTCATCAAGGCAGTCGACGGGGCGGAGGCGCTGGAGAAGGCGCAGCAGGAGGCCCCCGACGTCGTCGTGCTCGACGCAATGATGCCGAAGGTCGACGGCCTTGAAGTGCTGGCGCGCATCAAGGGCGACCCGACCCTGTCCGACACGCCGGTCGTCATGCTGACGGCCCGCAAGGGCCAAAAGGACATTGTCTCGGCCCTGGACAAGGGCGCCGACGACTATCTGGTGAAGCCATTCATTCCCGAGGAACTGCTGGCCAGGCTCGCGCGGCTGATCGCTCGCAAGGGCGGGAAGCGCTGATGCGGCGTGGCCGGCGCCTCAGCTTCGCCGCATGCCTGATCCTGGCCGTCGCCGCCGCTCCGCGCGAGGCGCTGGCGAAGACGGTCGACGAGCTTTACGCCTCGGCCGTCAAGGCGAGGCAGGCGCAGCATTTCGACGAGGCCGCCGACCTCTTGAAGCGCGCGTTGGCGCTCAAGCCCGACAATGCCGATGCGCTGATCCAGCTTGGCTTCGCCGAGCTCGGCCGCAACGATCTGACGGCGGCGCGCGACGCTTTTTCCAAGGCGCTTTCCCTTGCTCCGAACTATCGGGATGCCTCCTTCGGCATGGCCGAGGTCGAATATCGCTCCGGTAACTTGGATGCCGCGCTGCCGTTGGCCGAAACCGTCGCCAAGGCCGATCCGGGTAATGCCGATGCCGCAGCGCTTGTCGAGAACATCCGCAAGGCGGAACAGGCAACGTCCAGCAAGCCGGAACCGGCTGCCGCGGCTCTGGTGGCGGGGAAGAAACCGCATCGCCGGCCGGATCCCCTTCCTGGCCTGATGGAGGAGGGCAGGCGGCTCCGCCAAGCAGGCAAGCTGCCCGAGGCGGAGAAGGTCTATCGCCGTGCCCTCAAGGTGGCCCCGAAAAACACAGACATCCTGGTCGCGCTTGGCCTTGTCGTGGGCTCCAGCCAGCGCTTCGACGAAGCCGGGCACTTATTCGACCGGGCGCTGGCCATCAAGCCCGGCCTTCTCGACGCGCGACTGGGCAAGGCGCGCCTGGCGATCTGGCAAGGCGACACGCCGCGGGCCCGCTCGGGCATCGATGGCGTGCTGGCGACCGCGCCTGACAATGTCGAGGCGCTCGATCTCGACGGCAGGATCGCCCTGCTGGAGGGCGACTACACGCGGGCCGCGCAGTCATTCCAGGGCGCGCTGGCGCTCGAGCCGCAGAATGCCGAGGCACTGGTGGGGATCGGCGATGTGCGCCGGGCCGAAGGCGACGACGATGCCGCGCGGAAGGCCTATAGCCACGCGCTCGCCATCGAGCCTGGCTCCGCCGATATCAAGCAGAGGCTGGCCGTGCAGCCGCCGCGCAAATGGCGGCTCGATCTCGGCAGCGAGGTCAGCGATCTCACCAATGGGCTGGGCGACTGGACTGACAGTTCGGCCGGGCTTGCCTACCGGCTGTCGCCGCGCACGACGATTTCCGGCCACACCCGCGTGGCGACCCGCTTCGGCCGCACCGATATCCAGATCGAAGGCCGCATCGACCAGGCCTTCACGCCGGCCTTCTCCGCCTATGCGCTCGCGGCAGTGACGCCGGATGCCGACTTCCTGGCGCGCTATTCGATCGGCGCCGGCGCGTCCTGGCAGGTGGTGACGCCGGCAAAGGCGTTCGGCCCGCTCTCGCTCAACATCGATACCCGCTACGACAATTTCGCCGATACGAGCGTGACCAGCATCCAGCCTTGGGTGCAGGCCTATATCCTCGACGGCCGCCTGGGTCTCTCCGCCCGCTGGGTGCATGCCGAGGACGATACCGGGACGGTTGCGGACGGCTATGTGCTTCGCGCCGACGTTGCCGTGACGAAGCGTTTCAACGTCTTCGCCGGTTATGCCGACGCTCCCGAGATCGACGACGGCGCGCTGGTGCCGACGCGCACCGTCTTCGGCGGCGTTTCCTTCGACGTCAGCGATCCTGTGACGCTGCGCGCCAGCATCGCGCATGAAGAACGCCCGACCTTCGACCGCAACATTTTCGGCCTCGGCCTGACGGCGCGGTTTTGACCATGTGGTACATCTGGGATCTGTCGATATTGCTCAGCGCCTTGTCGCTGGTGATCATGCTGTTCCTGATCGCGCGCCGCCTGCAGCAGGAGCGCCGGGCCAGGGCGGCGGCCGACCAGCGGCGCCAATTGCTGACCGCGCTGATCGCCTTCACCGAAAACCGCGATCGCGAGGCGTTGAAGGCGACGGTGCTTGGCGTGCCGGCCGGCGTGGTCATCGATGCCGGCTTCGAGTTCATTTCGCTGCTGCGCGGTGAGGAGAGGGACGACGTGCTTGTCGCCTTCATCGAATGCGGACTGCCGGATCTCGTCGGCAGGCAGTTGCGGAAAGGCAACGTCGCCGAGCGCATCCACGCGGCGGAGATGCTGGCGGCGCTGGGTTCGGAGGACGCGTCGGCAAGCCTCCTTACAGCGCTCACCCAGGACCGTTCGCGCGAAGTGAAGATCGCGGCGGCCATCGCGCTCTGCGATCTGGGCAGCCTGCCCCTGCTCGGCACCGCGCTGGATTTTATCGGCGTGGCGGGGCAGCGCTCGCGGCGCTTGATCGAGCTGTTCAGGCGCTTTCCACGCTCCCGCTTCAACGAGCTTGCGGTCCACGCATCCCGGGTGGACGCCTCGCCCTTCATCAGGGCGGCCGCGATCGACGCGCTTGCCCACGCTGGCGGCTTCGGCTTCGCCGATTTCTTCGCCAACCTGGCCGGCGATGCAGCGCCCGAGGTTGTCGCCGCCGCGGTGCGGGCGCTGGGCCTGACGGGGCACGCCGAGGCGCCGGCGATCCTGAAGCGCGCCATGGCCAACGACGACTGGGACGTGCGCGCCGCCGCCGCCGAATCCGCGGGCCGCCTCGGCCTGCCCGAGCTCGCCGTGCCGCTTTCCAGGCTGATGGACGACGAGTTCTGGACCGTGCGCTACGCCGCCGCCAACGCCTTGCGCTCCTTCGGCCAGCCGGGAGAGCGGCTGTTGCGCGAGATCGCTTCGGCGGAAGTCTCGCGCAGCCAGCGCACCGCCTCGCTCATCCTTGCCGAGGGGCCGGCCCTATGATCGCCGACTGGAGCCATGAGGTTGTTTTGGCAGCCACCATCCTGTCCTGGTTCATCATCGGGGCAGGGCTGGCGCAGACGACGATCTACCTCCTGCAGCTCGTCGTCGCCGGCTACGCGCTGTCCAACCGCCCGCCCGTAGCGCGCTCGGCGCTGTTGTGGCAGCGCTATGGCGACGTCGCGCCGCCGATCGCGCTGCTGGTGCCTGCCTATAACGAGGCGTTGAACGTGGTCGAGAGCGTGCACTCGATGCTGGCGCTCGAATATCCGAATTTCGAGGTGGTCGTGATCAACGACGGCTCGAAGGACGACACGCTGCAGCGCCTGATCGACGCCTTCAGGCTGGTGAAGTTCCAGCGGCCTTACGAGGAGGCGCTTGCCCACCAGCCGATCCGCGGCCTCTATTCCTCGCCGATGACCGAACGGCTGTTCGTAGTCGATAAGGAAAATGGCGGCAAGGCCGATGCCCAGAACGCCGGCATCAATGTCTGCCGCGCGCCGCTCTTTTGCGTCATCGACGGCGACTCCATCCTCGAGCCTGATGCCCTGATGCGCGCTGCCCAGCCTTTCATCGACGACCCGGAGCGCACCATCGCCGTGGGCGGCACGATCCGCATCGCCAACGGTTCTAAGATCGAGGCGGGCAGGGTGCGCGAGATCCATTTGCCGCGACGCTTGCTGCCTTTGTTCCAGGTGGTCGAATATCTCAGGGCGTTCTTGATGGCGCGACTGGCCTGGAGCAGCATCAACACGCTGATGCTGGTGTCCGGCGCCTTCGGCATGTTCCGCCGCGCCGAAGTGGTGGCGGTGGGCGGCTTCACCAAGGGTTCGATGGGCGAGGATCTCGACCTTGTCATCAAGCTGCACCGCCATATGCGTGACAAAAAGCGCAAATACCGCATCCAGTTCATTCCCGAGCCGGTGTGCTGGACCGAGGCGCCGGAAACGCTGAGCGTGCTCGCCCGCCAGCGCTCGCGCTGGCAGCGCGGCGCGCTCGAATGCTTCTTCCGCTACCGCTCGATGCTCTTCAACCCGCGCTATGGCCGCGTCGGCTTCCTGGGCTTCGGCCACATCCTGATCGTCGATGTGCTGGGACCGGTGGCGGAGGTGCTGGGCTATATCCTGATCCCGGCCTTCTGGCTGCTCGGTATCCTGTCGGCCGAATACCTGCTCGCCTTCACCGCGCTCATCTTCACCTATGGCGTCTGTGTCAGCGTCTGCTCGCTGATCCTCGAGGAAGCCGAGCTGCAGCGGTTTCCGCGCGCCAGGGATCTCGCGGTGCTGACGGTGGCCGCCGTGATCGAAAATTTCGGCTACCGCCAGCTAAACAATTTCTGGCGGGTGAAAGGCTGGTGGCAATTCTTGCGCGGCAACCAGGGTTGGGGCGAAATGACCCGGACCGGACTTGGCGGCGCTGGGAAGAAGTGAGCCCGACCGCTGGCGTCAGGCCAGTCCATGTCACGCCAGCGTCCGTTCGATCTCCCCGATCAAGGCATCGAGCCCCGCGCGGACAGTCGCGCCATCCGCCTGCTCGATCAGCAGCGTCTCCAGCGCCGACGCCCGCGCGCTGATCTCCGCAAATCCGAACGTTCCCGCCGCTCCCGCCAGCGAATGCGCGATCTTGATCAGGGGATCACTGCCGTGCAGGGGGTTGCTTTGACGAGCGATGGCCTTCAACTCTTCCAACTGACCGCCACACCGGATGAGGAAGCGTTGCCGCAACGGGGCGAAGGGATCGTTTGCGATTGGCGCGCTCTCCAGGATGGTATGAGCGTATTTAACCAGAAAGCAGCGCGGGTTGAAACGGCTGCTCAACCGCGGCTGGTTCGGCTCCTCTGCAGCCAGCCGTTCAGCCCGTTCGGCCACGCAATGACGAAGATCGGCAGCAGCCGCCCAAGGCCGATATTGCGGTAATCGGACAATTCTCGCATGCCTTCGTCGGCCAGCATCAGCACGGCGGCGCCGAGCAGCGGCCCCCATATCGAGCTGAGCCCGCCGATGACGATCATCGCGATCGAATCCGTTCCGTCGTTGCGGTGCCGAAGCCACTGCGGTAATCTTAGGCGGATTGGACGATACGCATGCATCCTGTCGTTAGTGCAAGGGTTCCATCCGGCCTTATCGGATTGTGAACTCTTTAACAGACCTACGCGTCGCAAGCTGAATTCTTGTGGCCGACAGGTCAT
This sequence comes from Mesorhizobium sp. M2E.F.Ca.ET.209.01.1.1, assembly GCF_004010375.2. Lineage (NCBI taxonomy): Bacteria > Pseudomonadati > Pseudomonadota > Alphaproteobacteria > Hyphomicrobiales > Phyllobacteriaceae > Mesorhizobium > Mesorhizobium sp. M2E.F.Ca.ET.209.01.1.1. Next base: position 103,960 of record NZ_SADP02000007.1, read on the forward strand.
AGCGGTTAGGGATTTTGCCATGCTGCGACGCTGCGCTCTGATTGCAGCCTTGATCCTCGTGGGCCTCACGACGGTGCAGGCGCAGGCCGATCGAAGAGTTGCGCTTGTCATCGGCAATTCCGAATACCGCGAAATTCCGGCGCTCAAGAATCCCGACAAGGATGCCGAGGACGTGTCGAACACGTTCCGGGTGGCCGGGTTCGATGTGTTCGTCGCCAAGGACCTCACCAAGCTCCAGTTCGAGAAGGAATTCCGCAATTATCTGGCGGCGGCGGACGGCGCCGATCTGGCGGTCGTCTATTATTCGGGTCACGGCTTTCAGATCGGGGGCGAGAATTTTCTGATCCCGGTCGATGCGTCGCTTAAAGGTGCGGCCGACATCGAGGTCCAGGCGGTCAAGCTCGACGACGTCCTGCAGCAATTGCGCGCCAAATCGAAGATCCAGGTGATCATCCTCGACGCCTGCCGCAACAACCCGTTCCCGCGCAAGGACTATTGGCTGCGCGACCAGTTGATCGCGGCCGGCGGCACCGGCCTCGCCCAGGTGAAAAGCTCCTTGAACACGCTGATCGCCTTCGCCACCGAGCCGGGCGCCGTCGCCTATGACGGCTCCGGCGATCTCAGCCCGTTCTCATCCGCCTTCTCCCGCCGCGCGCTGGCGCCGAACCAGGAGATACGCTCGGTGATGGCGGCCGTGCGCCGCGATGTGGTCGCGGCCACCAAGGGGGCGCAGGTTCCGTGGGAGAATTCCTCGCTGATTGACGAAGTGGTGCTGATGCGCCGCGCCAGCCGGCCGGCTTTGCCGCCGGTGCTGGAAAAAACCGTGCCGTCGGGCGTCGGACCGGTCGCGCTCGACCTGCCGGTGCCGGTCGATGTCGACGGCGGCGCCGTCACCATCAGCATCGAAAGGCCGCCGGCGATGGGGCGCCTGATCCTGGACGGCAAGCCGGTCGCGACGGGCGAGCCGATAGAGGGCAAGGACCTGCCGCGGCTCCAGATGGACGTGCCGAAGGGCGCCGACGCCGAGGATCAGGTCGACATGCTGGCCTATGCCACGCATGACGAATGGGGCGGCGGATCGCAGGGCATATTGGTGTTCCGGGTCAAGAACGGCGACGCTGCCGCGGGCAAGCAGCTCGTGGCCTCGCTGGAGTCCGAGCAGAAGCAGCAGGTGGTGGAGCGCGGCATCCACATCGCCGGCGCCGCCGAGGCGATCGAGAACCGCGACGTCAAGATCCCCGTCGGTGTCGGCCCCGTGCCGCTGAAGCTGGATTTCCCGGCGAAGGATCCAGGCGTCAGCCTGAAGCTCGCGAGCTATCCGGCAACCGGGACGCTGTCTCTGCCGGATAGGACCCTGTCGCCTCAATCGAGCCTGATGGCCGATGAAGTCGACCAGCTGCGCTACGAACCGCAGATAGGTGCCGCCAAACCGTTGATCGTCGGCTTCGAGATCAGTGCCGCCAACACGTCAGCGAAGCCGGCGACCATGAAACTGTCGCCGAGCGTCGATCCCTGCGACACGCAGGCAGGCGAACCTTTGGACCTGCAGGGCGTCGTCCCCGGCCTGCTGCCGAACGAGATCGGCGCCGGCGCGGTGGAGGCCTGCCGGGCGGCCGTGAAGGCCTATCCCGATGTCGCGCGTTTCCACTACGAACTCGGCCGCGCGCTGCTTGCCGCTGGCAAGGTCGATGAGGCGAAGAAGGCGATCCAGGAGGCCGCCGACAAGGGGCATGTCCGCGCTGTGTTCGAGCTTGGCTACCTCAACGCAACCGGGACGGGTATGCCCGCCAACCGCAAGCAGGCCAACACTTTCTATGCGGCAGCGTCCGACAAAGGCGATCCTTATGGCATGACCTCATGGGGCCGTGCTTTGTTCAACGGCTACGGTGTAGACCGCGATACCGGCAAGGGGCTTGACCTGCTGCTCAAGGCGGCGGCGATGGGCCATACCTACGCGATGAACGATCTTGCGGCGATCTTCACCGAGGGCCGCAACGGCGTGCCGGCAGATCCGGCGCGCGCGGTGGCCTTCCTCAAAGCTGGCGTCGAGCGGCAGGATATGTATTCGATGAACCTGCTCGGCCGCAACTATCTCGCCGGCACGGGGGTCGAGAAGGACCCCAAGGCCGCCCTCTCGCTGTTCCAGAAGTCGATGGATCTCGGCCAGCCCTATGCGCCCGGCAGCCTTGCCCGCATGTACAGGGATGGAGTCGGCGTCGACAAGAACCTTGCCGAGGCGCAGAGGCTGTTCGAGCTGGCGACGGACCGCGGCGATCAGTCGGCTGCGTATGATCGCGCGGCGCTGGAGATGCAAAGAGGCGACAAGGCCGATCAGGCCGTGGCCGCGCGCTACCTTGCTTTCGCGGCCGCGCTCGATCTTCGCAACGAAATCCCGGACGCAAAGGCAACGCTGGCGAAATTTGGCGCGAAGGCGAAGACAGCGGCTCTGAAACAGATGCGTGGGGAACTCAAATCGAAGATTTCGGCAGCCGGCTCGTTGGACGATCAACTGGTCAAGACGGCCAGGGCGGTCTGGGAACAAGCCAATCCGCGCCGGGACTTGTTCTGATCAACAGGAGGCAAAAGTGGTGGGCTGGGCATCGAAACAGGTGATCGTTGGGACAACTTTCTCTACGGTTTTGGCGGCGCTCATGGGCTGTACGTCCATGTTGCCGCCCGGACCAGAGCCGACGCCGGTGGCGGCGAGACCTCAGGCGAAGGTCGTCCGCACCACGACGCCAAAAGTTGTCAAGCAACAGAAGGTCACTGCAAAGAAACTGATCAAACCAGTCAACGAAACCCCACCGGTCGTTGCTCCTTTGGGCGGTGGCGGCGGCGGTGGCGGTGGCGGTGGCGGTGGCTGGGGATAAGACCTCACTCTTCAGCACGCATCCAACTCAGTGCCCACCTAAGCTGATCCGGAAAAGCGGGAACCGGCTTTCGGAAAATATCATGCGCCTCTAATACGCGTCGACCGATTGCCGCTGCGCCTCCATCTCCACCATCTGTATGCCCATTTCGACGAAGGCCGAAAGCACGGCGAAGCGGTCGGCGGTCGAGACGCGCGCCAACCCCGCCAGGATCCCGGCGTTGACCGCGTGGGCGGCGGGAAATCCGGTCGACAGCATATCGAAGGCCGGGTCACGCCACGCCGCCGACAAGGCGATCCAGGCAGCCGGCGTTGCCGGCGACGGATCGGCAGCGCTGCCCAGCGCCGCCCGATGGCGAGGATTGCCGGGCTCACCCACCCAGTCGCTGACGAGCGCCAGCAATTCGAGATCCCTTTCGGCAAGGAGCTCGGCGAGATGGCTCAGGCATTCATGCCCCCACCAGACCGCGGCGCGCTCGGGCAGCAGATAGGCGCAGAAGGTGACGGCTTCCTCCGGCACGCGCCCGGCAAGCAGCGTGCGGCAGAATTCCAGCGGGGGTTGGGCGGCGGCCGGCGACTTCATGTCCCGGGCGATCGCGGGGCAGGCAAGAAACAGATCCCTTGCCGTTCTGTATCCGAGTTCATTGGCCATGGCTGCCACACCCCGAGCATCGGCACAAACAGCACTGAAACCCCCGGCCAAGCGCCGGTCAAGCCTCAACCTTATCAGGCGCCGGCCATCGGCAACGTGCGCTTGTTCACAGACAATCGTTTCAGGATTTGATATAGTCCGCGCCAGCGAAAACCCGCTCGAAACAGGTCAAAACAGGAGTGACGGTCATGCGGTGGGGCAGCTCAGCCTTGGCATTGGCGACCGTGCTTTTTTCAACGCACGTTTACGCCGACCCGCTTCAGAAATCGGAAGACATCGTAAAATTCTTCGCCGGCCAGGGTAATCTTGGCGCGTCACGCGGCATCTGTGTCGGCACCGAGGAAGAGTGCAAGAGCAAGGCCGAGAAGAACGAGGCGCCGCCCCAGAAGGCTGGCCTCGACATGATGATCAACTTCGCCCTGGATTCGGCCCAGCTCGACCAGACCGCCCGCGCCGAGCTGGACGAGTTCGCCAAGGCGCTTAAGGACAACCGGCTGAGCACGTTCAGCTTCGTCGTCGAAGGCCACACCGACGCGACCGGCACGGACAGCTACAATCAGGGCCTGTCGCAGCGCAGAGCGCAATCGGTGGCAGCGTTCCTCGAAGCCAACGGCGTTCAGTCGACGCGGCTCGAAGCGATCGGCCTCGGCAAGTCGCATCCGCGCGTCGCCAATCCATACGATCCGGTCAACCGCCGCGTGGAAATGCGCATCAGGACGGAATAGACGGGTCGCGGGCAGGCCGGCCCGTTGACAGCGACACAGGTCAAGGGGGGCTCGGTCAAAACGCCGGCTCCCCTTTTTGTTTCTGTTTGTTTCGACGCAATTCCAAGCGGAAAACCGCTTCACACTTTCCTGGAATTGCTCAACGATCAATTCTTGATCGCATTGCCGATCACGACGCCGCTGCCGAAGATCAATGCCTTGGTCAGGAAGTCGTTGTTTTCTCTCGGCGGCGGCGCGTCCTCGCGAACCACTGTGTCGCTGTTGCGCCGGCGCTGAACGACCTGCGTCTGTTTCCGGCGCGGCTTTTGCTGCGTCGTCGGGTTCAGCGTGCGGGTCTTCTGCGCGACCTGTTTCTTCGTCGGCGCGGCGCGCGCCTGGTCGGCGGCGTTCCTGGCGCGCACGGCATCCATCATCGGGTCGGTCTGGATCACCAGCAACGCCAGCTGTTCGCGCGTCAGATAGGTGGTTGAGGGCAGGCCGTTCTTGTCTTGCCAGGCGCCGATCGCCTGGCGCGTCCTCGGACCGATATTGCCGTCGACCTGGCCGAGCTCGTTGCCCAGCGCTTCGATGCGCAATTGCAGGTCGATCCGGCCGTTGCGGTCGAGCCCGATGGCGCTTTCCGTCAGTTCGCTGCCTTGCGTCTTTCTCATCTCGTCGGTGATGCCGACGGAGGTGCGAACGGCAGAGCCTGGATTGGCACTGGCATCGTCCGCGCCGAGCGCCGCGACCTGCTTGCTCGCCGCCGGGTCTTTTAACTGGTCGATGTTGAGCTTCGCCACCGTGGCGAAACGGCCGTTCGGGAACTGGTCGAGATAGGCCTCGTAATAGGGGATGGCGTTCTTCTTCGAAGCCTCGTCCCAAAGCCGCTGCTCGACCTCCCAGGACGGCGGCTCGCTGGCCACGGGGGCAGGCGCTGCGGACGCCTTGGCCGCGTCTGCCACCGGCGTCGCGGCGGGCGGGGGTGTTTCTGCCGCGGGCTTGCCGAGGAACACCTCGCGTCCGAGCGAGGCATTGTGCCATGGCCGCTGCCTCCCTTGCGTGGCTTCCGTCACCTCGCCGCGCACCCGCGTCAAGGCGCTCTGGATCTCGACGCCCGGTTCAGTCAGATGCTTGGCCAAGGCCAGCGAATAGGGGCTGTCGACGCCGTTGCCGTCGAAGGCGATGGCGCCGGGGTCGGTCGCATAGGCGATCAGCACGCCGCCCGTGCCCATACCGTCGGCCTTTGCGTCGACCGGCGCCAGGCCGGCGCCGAGCGAGCGGCTCTTCGGCAATGCCGCGGCCAGCGTGCGCGCGAGCGGATTGTCGCGGCAGGCATCGAGGATGATGATGCCGACGGCGGGATCGGCCGGCAGCGCGGCCATGAACTCGTCGATCTGGACGGTGCGGGTCTTTAGATAGGCCGGCGCCGTCAGCTCGGCATCGACCGGAATGAGGTAGTTCTTGCCGTCGACCTGCATGCCGTGCCCGGCATAGTAGATGACGGCAAGGTCGGCATTGTAGGACTCTTCGGTGAACTTGCTGATCAGGCTGTGCATGCCGGCATTGTCCTGGTCGACGCCTTCGATCACCTCGAAGCCAGCGTTGCGCAGCGTGGACGCGATGAGGCGGGCGTCGTTCGCTGGGTTGGGCAAAGCGACCGCATTGACATATTTGCTGTTGCCGATGACCAGCGCGACACGCTTGCTGTCGGGCGTGGCGGCCTGTACCCCGAACGCGGCGTGGAACAGCAGGATCAACCCGCCCAAAAGGATGGCGAACGCTTTCATGGATCAGCCCTCCGCCCCGTAGGGCGCGTTATCGATGTCTGCGCATGCTGAATGTCGCAAGCGACGACGTCGCTTCTGCCAAAATCGTCTCTTGGGCGTCTGTGATCTCGACCACAGATTTGGTTCACGAGGGGTTCGAAATTTCCTCCGTGAGCACCCGCTAATGTACCATTGGCCGGCCTGAAAACCAATCGGCCAATCCAAAAGCGCGAGGTTTGGTGAATCGGCTAGCCGGGCTCCAGCGTATCCTGGAGGGAGCCTATCAGCGTGGTGATCGCCTGCTTGTATTTCTCGAATTCCGGCGACGTCTGCCGCACTTCGGTCGTGGTCGTCGTCGGCAGGCCCTGGTCGGTCGCCACGCGCGGCACTTTCTGTCCCATTTTCCGCTCGGCCCAGTCGACAACGTAGCTCGCGGTCTTGCCGGTGAGGAATGGGTTGGCCTGGATGACCGCCGATCCGAGCACGGCGCTCAGTTGCGTCGAGCCCGGCGCCGCCAGAATCTGGGCCGCACCTTCCATGCCGAGGAAATGGCAAAGATAGAGCCGGCCGGCGGTGATCTGGTGGCCGCGCGCGCGCAGATAGGCCTCGCCCTCGCGCGCCAGGTTGCGCACCATTTCGCGCGATAGCGTCGCGTCGTAGCGAAGCGCCAGCAGGTCGGCGGTCGACAGCGAGCGGGCAAGGTCGGGCCGATAGGTGTTCATCATACGGATCCAGGTCTTGGAGATGAACTGGCCGGCGCCGGTCGCCGAAGAAAGCGGGTTCTTGGCGCGGGCGCTGCCGCCGCTTTCGACATGCACAATCCGGTCGGTGAGCGTCTCGACGGCGGTATCGCCGGAACCGCCGGAGCTGACGGCAACGGCCGTGGCCACCGTGGTGACCGTCCCCAGCGGATCGATCGCCTCGCCGTTCAGGTAGAGCTCGAAATGCAGATGCGGGCCGGTCGAAAGCCCCGTTGTGCCGATATAGCCGATGACGTCGCCGGCCTTCACCTTGGTGCCGACGCCGCTGGCGATGGCGAATTTCTGCATATGCGCGTAACGCGTCTCGCGGCCGTTGGCATGCGTGATCTTCACCAGATTGCCGTAGCTGCCGCCATCGCCCTGGAAGGAGATCTCGCCGTCGAAGGCGGCCATCACCGGCGTGCCGGCCGGAGCCGCCCAGTCGACCCCCTTGTGGATGCGGACTGTGCCCAGGATCGGATGCTTGCGCGGACCGAAGGTCGAGGTCATCACCCCGGCGACCGGCGTGACCATGCCGTTGGTGACGGTCAGCGAGCGCACCTGGTCGTCGCCGGTCACGCAGGCATATTGGCCGTCGCTCTGCTGGAAGACGAAGCAGTCAAGGCTTTTGTCCGCGCCCTGGACGCCGACATAGAGCACCCGTCCGGAGATCTCGCCTTGGCCGCGCGGCGTCTGCGAGTAGATCAGCACCAGGCGCTGGTCCTCGCTGGCGAAGGCGTCGAGGTCCTGTCCCCGCGACAGATACATGATCGCCTCGCCGATGACGCTGGTCGGCACCTTGTTGCGCGCCGCTGTCGAATAGATCGCGTCGAGCAGGCGGTACTGGCGCTTCGGCCCGCCCTGGTCGGACGCGCCGGAATAGTTGAACAGGTCCTCGCGGACCCATGGATCGACGCCCGACACGAAGGCGCCGGCCGCATTGCGCGTCAGCGTGCCGACATAGACGTTCTTGGCGTAGATGGAGACCTGCATCAGCGACATGGTCGTCGTCTCGCGGTTCAGCCGGAAGCCACGCATGGCGACGACAAAGCCAGCTTCCAACCCGTCGCGGTTGAACAGCGCCTTCAGCGCCTCGCCGGCAAGCTTCGCGTCGTCGGGAGAGAAATGCGCGTCGAGCGCCACCGAGTCCAGGCTGCGGTCGTTGAGGATCTTCACGAATGTGTCCTCGGTCGCCTCGAAGCGCTGATATTCGCTGGTGACTGTCGCGACGGTCGTGTTGTTCTCGATCGCGGTTTTCTTGAACGCGGGAAGCGCCGCTTCCCCCTGGTCGATGGTCTCGCCCCAGCCGGCCTCGGGGTCGTCGGCGTCGGCCTTGGGCGCCGAGCCGGCGTCGCTGTCGTCCGGCGCCGCCTGCAGGTCGTTCTCCAGATCGCCTTGCGGATCGCCCTGTTGATCGTCCGGCGCCACGGCCGGAGCGGGCGGGGCCGGTTGCTGGTCGTCGGGCGCCGTTGCCGAAGGCTTTGGAGCGGCCTGCCGCTGCGCCTGGAAGAAGGCGAAATCCTCCTGCGTCGACGGGATGGTCGTCATGAACTTCTCGCTGGCGCTCAGCATCACATCGGAGAGGATTTCGATCTGGGGCGAAGCCCCGGAACTGTCGAGCTCGGCCGGACGTGCGACGGTCTTGCCCTTCGTCGCGGTCTCGGCGTCGGGCGCCAGCGTAATCCACATCGGGTCGCCGGCGAGGTCGATGATCGCGGGTACATAGACCGAGGCGTCGGGCGGCACGTCTTCCATGCCCTCGACCGGATGCAGCTCCTCGTCCTCGTCGCCGAACGACCAATAGTCCCTGGTCAGATAGAAGCCGGTGGCCAAAGCAACGACGGCGAGCGTGGCAAGCCCGGCAAGAGCCCGGCGCCACAGCCTGCGCCGCCGCTCGGCCAGCCGCGCCAGCTTCTTCTGTTTGAAGCTCGTGTCGATCGCGTGCGTCACGGGCTGTTTCCGGTCAGGAAATAGGTCCAGCGCACCTGCTCCTGCGTATCGACCTCGACGAAGCGCGCCGCGATATGGCCGCGCAGCCAGCACTCCTCGATGCCGCGGATGGAAAAGCGCCGCCGGTCGATGCACATCTCGGTCGACCCGTTGAGGATCGCGTGGCCGAAGACGTCCGTGGCGTAGAGATAGATGTAGCGATTGGCCAGCTCCTCGCGGATGACGTTTACGCACTGATTGGCGCCGATCGTCCACCAGCCGTCCGTCTGGTCGGCATTGTCGACCTTCTGTCCGACGGCGAGATTGACGACGTCGAGCGTCTGGTTGCAGACGGTGAATTCGGCATGCGCCTTGCCGGGCGAAAGCATCGAGAGCAGCGCCGCGCCGAGCAGTGCGGCAAGCGTCAAGCGGCCCGGAAACAGCAATCGGAGCCGGCTACGCAGCTTGCGTGGCGAGGGCTGGTGCAAAGAACGCAAGGTGCGAAGGTCCATCGGCGTTCATGCTATCCGCCAAGCCGGAAATAGGTGGCCGTGGCCGAGAACTGCGATCCGTCGGCCTCGATCTCCTCGAGGATCTTGGGCAACAGCTCCGAGGCCGGCGTCGGCTTGGAGAACATAGCGGCCTGGATGTCCTTGGGTCCGGTGATCACCAGCATGATCTGCGGCACCGCCTTGCCGGCCGCCTTGTCGGCGCCGGCAAGGCCGATCGGAATGTTGAAGATCACCCTGTCGGTTTGCGCCACCATGCGGTCGTCGAGGTTGAAGGCGACGCCCTTGTGGTCGATCAGCATGATGTTCGAGATCAGCCCGCCGCCGGTATAGAGCGCGCCGCTGACCGGCGAGCCGTCCGGGACCGATGTCCGGTCCAGCACAAGCTGCGGTTTCGCGGCCGAGCTCCGGTCGAGGAAGCGAAGGAAAGTGGGCACGCCGCACTGGGAGAGCGTGATGAGGCGCACGCTGATGTCCGGCTCGATATGAAACCTGGTCTGGAAATCGTTGAGCAATTGTTCGAAGGGCTGGACCGCCGTTGCATATCCTTCGATCGTCGGGGTGGCGCCGGGTCCCGACGTCACATTCGCGTAAAAACAGTTGCCGCCGCTGAAATCGCGCACCCAGGAGCGCTGGTCGTTCCACTTGGCCATGTCATCTTCCGCTGACGGAAGCGCCGGCTTGGGCACATTGATGACGACATCGGTGCCGGGTTGCTTGGCCGCCGGTGTCTGCGGTTGCTGCGCCGGCTGGGTTGGCGCGGTCGGCGTTGCCGGCTGGCTGGCTGCCGGGGTCTGCGCCTTCGGCGCGGATGGCGAAGGGGTCGGCTGCGCTGAAGCCTGGCTTTGCGAAGTTGGGGGCGGGGACGCCGCCGGCTTGGGCAGCTTGGAAAGCTTGTCCACGAGCTCCTTCACGCTGAGCTTGGCCGCCGGTTTGTTTGTTTCCGGCGCCGGCTGATTTTTGGCTGTCTGGGTCGGTTCCGGCGCCTTGACCTTCGGCTCGCTGGCGGGCTGCGCCGGCTTCTGGTTTTCAGCCGTTGGTGCGGGCGTCGGCGACTGTTGAGCGGGAGGTTGCACGGGTTTGGTCTCGACCTGAGGCGTCTGGCTTTTGGCCTCGCTCTCCGGCTGAGTGGCTGGCTGCTCGACGGGCGTGTGGGCCTCCGCATCAGGTTGGGCGGATGGCTTCACGCTGTCGGGTTTCGTTGATTCCGGCTGAGCCACGGCCGGCCCCTGAGCCTGCGGTTTCGGCGCCTTCGGTTGCTGCGCTTCGGCCACTGGCTTGGTGGCTTCGGCGAGCGGCTTCGGCGTCAGCGGCTTGGATGTTTCCGCTACCGGCCCGGGCGCCAGCACGCCGCTGAAATAGAGGCCCGCCGCCGCCAGGACGGTGATCGCCGCGGCGCCGCTGGCGATGGCAGGCATGCGCGAAGCCTTTTTGGGCGCGGCGGGTGCGGGCGCGCTGGCCGGAGCGGCAGCCGGCGCGGGCCGTGGCTCCGACAGATAGGCGGGGCGCACATGCTCGACGAAACGCGGCTCCCCGGAAGGCGGCGTCGGAGGCTTGGTGTCCGGCGGCGCGGTCCAGCCGGCGCGTGGCAGGCCCGAGCGTTCACGTGCGCCGAACGCCACCGGCGGCGGCAACGTCGCCTCGAGATCCTCGCCCCGCGTCGCCCTGGCGATCTCGGCCATGCTGGGAGGCCGGTCGCGCGGATCCGGCTGCAGCATGGCGGCGATTAGTCCTTGGAAGTCGGGATCGATATCCGACAGGTCCGGCACGGTCCGACGCTTTTCGATGACCTCATATTGCGATCCGCTCATGTCGAGCGGCTTGCCGCGCAGCGCCGCGGCCAGCACCAGCCCGAGGCTGTAGATATCCGATTGCTCGCTGACCTCGCCGCCATAGAGGCCGAGCTGCTCCGGCGAAACATAGTTGTATTTGCCGGCGAACCTTCCGCCGATCAGCGTCTCGCCGCCGGTCGCTGAGCGTGCGATGCCGAAATCGATGATCTTGGCGCGATCGACCCGGCCACCCGGCAGGATGATGTTGTCGGGCGAAAGGTCGCGATGCACGGCGCCCGCCTGGTGCACGGCGCTCAAGCCCGAGGCGAGGCGATGGCAAAGCCGGCGCACCTCGTCCGCCGGCATCGGCCCGCGCCGCATGACGTCGAACAGCGATTGGCCGTCGACGAACTCCATCGCGAGATAGGGGCGGCCGATCCCCGTATCGATCGTAAACACGTGGTAGCGCACCACCGCGTCATGCGAGAGATGGTTGAGGATCGATGCTTCCTTGCGGAAGAGCGACAGGATCGTCTGGTCGCGGGCGAATTCGGGCAGCACGATCTTGATCGCCACATGGTCGCCGGTCTGGATGTTGTGGCCGCGATAGACTTCGCCCATGCCGCCGGACGCAATTCTCTCGTCGAGCTCGTAGATGCCGCTGAGCTGGGTGCCGACGCCGGCATAAGTGACGTTCGCCGCGATCCGTGTCTTGTCGTCGTCGCTCATCTGGCCAGGCCCTCCACTGCGGACCGATCCGGATGGGGCGCGCCGTTGCGCCCGCCGCCGATCTTCACGAGCACGATGGTCACATTGTCGGTACCGCCGCGCGCCAGCACCGTATCCAAGAGGGTCTGGCATGCCGACCGCGGCGTGGCGGATCGGACCGCGGCCTCGATCTCGGCGTCGCTGACATGCGCGGTCAGCCCGTCGGTGCCGAGGACGAAAACGTCGCCCGGCATCAGCTCGCCCTGCTGGAAATCGATCTCGAGCTCGTCGCTGACGCCGACCGCGTGCGTGATCACATTGCGACGCGGCCAGGTGCGCGCTTCCTCGGCGCTGATCATGCCGCGGTCGAGCAGTTCCTGCACCTCGGTGTGATCCTTCGAGACCTGGAAGATCGAGCCGTTGCGCACGAGATAGATGCGGCTGTCGCCGGCCCACAGGCAGGCGAAGCGCCCATCCATGGCAAGCAGGGCCGCGAAGGTGGAGCCGATGGTGATGCCGCGCGAGCGCGATATGCCGCGGATCTCGGCATTGGCGCGGCTGAGCCGATCCTCGAAGCGCGCGCGAAGATCCGGCGCCGAGCTCGCAATGCCTATGGTTGCCAGGTGATCGACGATGCTGGCGGAGGCGACTTCGCCGGCCTCGTGCCCGCCCATCCCGTCGGCCACCACCCATAGCCCGGTCTGCGGCTCGATGAGGTAATTGTCCTCGTTATGGTCGCGCACGCAGCCCTGGTGGCTGACGCCGAAGCTGTCGATGGGGAGGGCGACAGTGCTCAATTTGCCACCAAGCGCTCAGCGAGCGTCCTCTGTGACCAGCCATGGGCCGCGTGCCCAGGCCACTCTGCCACAAGCGTGTAAATTAGAGTATCGAAATGAAGGCTGGATCCGGCCATGTCAGAACGCCTTCGGACAGCTGAAGCCTGACAGGGCTGGCAGGGTGAGGGGGTTGGCCCCTGAGCCGGCCTGGATCGTGTAGGCGACATCGCGCCCGCCGATCACGAAGCGCGCTTCGGTGCTGGCGCCGTCGCCGGTGATGGTTGCCTTGTCGAAAAGCCGCTTCAACGCCCACGGGCCGTCGAATTTGAGCGCGGACTCGCGACCCGGCATTTCCGGCACGAGGCTGAGGCTCGCCGAGCCGGAAGCGGCGCCGCTCGGCCATGTCACGATGCTCGGCGCGTTGCCGGCCTGGGCGCTCTGCACCGTCTGCCCGTCCACATTGAGCACCGCGCTGTCGGCTTCGCTGTTCAGCGAGGTGGGTGTGAAGGTGATCGACACCAACGGCGTCGATCCGCCCGACGGGAAGAAGGCGGCGCGGATTTCCGCCGCCGCCTGGAATGCCTTCAAGGTCGATTTTGCGAGATCCTTGCTGGAGCGCGCATTTTGCTTCCAGGTCCATTCCTGCCCGGTCATGTCGATCAGCGGTGCAAGGTTCTGCGCGAAGAAGCGGTCCATCAGCCCACCCGGCGCGAACAGCTTGGCGAAATCCGCCATTGGAATGTCTTCACTGCTGTCGCGAGCGAAGGGATAGCGGCCGTTGACCGCCTCCTCGCAGGCGCGAGTCACCGTCTGGTCGAGGGTTTGGTTGAGATTGGCGACCGAGGTCTCCGCGACGTTGCCCTCGAATTCGTCCGCCGCCGCATTGACCATGCGCGCCAGCGGCTTGGGCAGGCGCGAGACATTGGCGCGCAAGGTCGAGATCTGCAGCTGCAGATTGGCATTGACGCGTTCGCTCTGCGAGGGGACATCGGCAGCGAGCTTCAGGCTCTGGAAGATGTCGTGGAAATTCTGCGTCAGCGCATCGAGCGGCCGGCGTCCGGCGGCGCCGTTGACCAGCGCCTGGAACGAGCGGAACTGCGCCTCGACGGTCGCGCCGGCATTCTGCGCAACGGCCGAGCTTGCGCCGGCGCGGCTCTGCGACTTGCCGCCGGCGATCTGCAGGCCGATGCGGGCGAGGCCCTTGGCCATGCTCGCGGGATCCTGCTCGGATGCCGCGGCATCGCCTTCGGCGGCGGCAGCGTCCTTGGTCAACGCGGTCTCGTTGGCGATCGCCGTGAACAGCTGGTCGAGGGGCGAATCCGGCGCAGCGAGGGCGGAGAGGGCCAGATATTGCGGCTTGTCCTTCAGCATCGCCTTGAGCTTCAGCTGGTCGAGCACGCCGTTCCAGGCGGCTGCAAATTCCTTGCCGTATCGGTCGATGAGCTCGGGGCCGAGCTTGGGCAGGTCCTGGTCGATGCCGCCCTGTTCACCGCCGCCGCCGAGCACCCATTGGTCGTCGACGAGCATCTGCGCGATCCGCGACAGCTGCGGCAGGAAGAAGCGATTGAAACCCGCACGCGTGTAAAGGCCGGGAACGTGGAGGTCGGCGAGCTCGCTGCCGTCCATGCGCTCGAACAACAGCTGCGCTTCCGGACCGGCTTTCGCGGCGACGGAGAAATCCTGCAGCCTTGCCGCGTAGACAGCCGACTTGATCTGCGCCGAGGCGCGGTCGGCGAGGCTCATGCGGCCGAGCGAGCGCTGCGCGGCCTCGACCAGCGGCTGGTTGAGCGCGAAGGTTGGATCGTAGGCGTCGTCGAGCGCAAGCATGGCGCGCAGATGCTTTTCGAGCTGCTCGCGGCCTTCGCGGTTGTTCTCGCCGGGATAGCGGTTCTCCTCCCAGTCCTGCTTCATCCAGGAGACGATCAGCTCGTCGTCGACCTTGGGCGCCTTGCCGCCCAGCATCAGGTAGATCTTGAGCGGCTCGTAAAGCGCGATCGGATCGGCCATCCTGGCCTGGATCGTCCGCTCGGCCTGCACCAGCAGCCGCGAGCGGAAGCTTCGCTCCAGCGCCTGCCGGTAGGCGGTCTTGGAGGCCGACAGCAGCCTCTCGCGCTGGCTGAGCCCGAACGTCTCCTCGATCGGCTTGCCCTGGTCGCCGTTTTCGAACCCGGCCGGCAGGTTGCGCAACTGGTCGAGCGGACCGATGACGTTTTCGAGGTCGACGTCGGTCACCGTCGTTGCCTTCAACAGGCTATCGGCGCTGTCGCGATAATGCGCCATGGCTTGCCTTGTGGAGGCGATCAGCTGCTTATTGGCGAAGAAGCTGAGGCCTAGCACGCCGAGCGCCGCCAAGGCCGCCAGCGCGATCGCGGCAAGGCTGCCGAATCTTGCGATCCGGATGCGCCGCTCGGCCGCCCTGTCGAAGGACACCCAACCCGATTCCGGGAAGATCACATTGGTCAGCAGATCATGCAGGAAGAAGCTCTTGCCGGCGCCGGAAAGATGGGCATGCGAAGCACTGCCGAAGCTGCGGCCGATCGCGCCCAGCACCTGGTCGAACGGCGTGCCTTCCTGCGTGCCCGACGAGAAATAGAGCCCGCGCAGGCTGACATTGACCTGGCTGCGTGATGTATCGAACAGGCTGCCGACAAACTGCGTTATCCGGCTCTTCAGCGCGCCGAACTGCGCCGGAAAACCGAACAGCGCGATCCGCGCCACGGGGTCGGCCTCTTCCTGCAGGCGGTCGGCGACTTCCTCGGCGAGCCGCTTGGCCAGCCCGTCGAATTCCGCCGGCGCTTCGCCGGCCATGTTCCTGGTGCGGTCGGCGGTCTGGAACGTCGCGCCCCAAACCTTGCGCCGGCGCGCCTCGTCGAAATCGCCGAAATAATCCATGAAGCCGGCGACGAGATCGGCCTTGGTGAAAAGCAGATAGACCGGGAACTGGATCTTCAGCGTCTCGTGCAGCTCGCGCAGGCGGCTTCTGATCTCGGTGACATGCGCGTCGAGCTGCCGGTCGTCGAAGCCGATGAGATCCGAGAGGCTGATGGCGAGGATCACGCCGTTGATCGGCTGCCTGGTGCGGTGCTTCTTGAGCAGCCCCAGGAAGGCGAGCCAGCTTGCCTTGTCGCGCTCGCGGTTCGACTCCTGCGTCGTATAGCGGCCGGCCGTATCGATCAGCACTGCCTCGTCGGTGAACCACCAGTCGCAGGACCGCGTGCCGCCGACACCGGCCACCGGCTGCGCGCTGCCGGAGCCGGCAAGCGGGAATTTCAGCCCGGAATTGACCAGCGCCGTCGTCTTGCCGGCGCCCGGCGGGCCGATGATGATGTACCAGGGAATGTCATAGAGGAAATTGCGCTTGCCGCTCGTCCGCTTCAGCGTCGCGATCGCTTCGCTCATGCGCGCTTCGAGCACCTGGGAATCGTCGTTTCGCTCGTCGCCGCGCGCGATGGCCGTTTCGAGCGCCTTTTGCGCCTTGCGCTGCCGCCAGAAGCGGACCCCGTAGAACAGCGCAAGCACGGCGACGCTGACGCCGATGATCGCGGCTCTGAGCCACACAGGCCCAAGCGGGTGTGTATCGGCGAAGCGGATCAGCGGCCCGGCATACCAGACCGCCGCCGAGAAACCGGCGAGCGCAGCCAGGCTGAAGATCCGCAGCATCCAGCGCATCAGCCGCCGTTCTCCGCCGCGCCGGTCTGCAAGCTCTCCTGTTTCGGGATCATGACGTCGACGCGGCGGTTCTTGGCGCGGCCGTCCGCAGTGCCATTGTCGGCGATCGGCTCGTCCTCGCCCTTGCCGTCGGCGCTGAGCCGCGACGGGTCCTTCAATTGCTTGGCCATCATTGCCTGGACGGCCTTGGCGCGAGCGACCGAGAGGTCGAAATTCGATTTGAACTGGCTCGATTTCTTCGGCTTCGCATTGTCGGTGTGGCCGACGATCTGGATCGGCCCGGATTCGGCGTCGAGCGCCGCGGCCAGTGCGGCTGCAATCGGCTGGAACTGCGGCTGCGGCTCCGCCTGGCCGGGCGCGAACAGGAGCTGGTTGTTTATCTCGACGACGATGAACGCGCCCTTCTCGCCGACGCTCAGTCCGCCGCCAGCGATCTCATTGGCAAGCGCGGCGCGGATACGGTCGATCTGGGTGGTGTCCGGAACAGCGGGCGGCGGCGGGGTGGCTTGCGCCGGTTCAGTGGGCGTCGCCACGCTGGCGCGTTCGATGGTGACGGGCGTCGATGGATTGAGCGCCAGCAGCTCGCCTGCAGTTGCGTCGCCTTCATCGGTGATCAGCACCCGCAGCCCGAAGAAGGCTGCCGTCACCAGCGTCGCCGCGGCGGCCGCGACGGCCCAGAGGGGCAGCCGCGCCCTTGGCTTCGGCAGCGCCGCCGCCATGCCCTGCCAGCGCGGCGATATGTCGTCGGCGGCGCGCGGCCTGAAATAGCGCAGCGTGTCGTAGACATCGCGCCGGACGCGTTCGAGCGTGTTTCGTTCCCTGGCCAGCCCGCGATACTGGCCCTCGAAGCCCAGCGACAGGCAGGCATGCATCAGTTCCAGCAGGTCGTAGTGCGCTTCCGGCCTGGCGAGGATGTTGTTCAGGGCTTCGTAGAAACCGGCGCCGGTAGGTTGGGTGTGAAAGAACCGCGCCACCAGGCTGTGCTGAAGCCAACTGTCCTTGCTCGGCCAGGGCAGATTGCCGACAAAGTCGTCGGCGGTTTCGCACAGGGCGAATTTGGCGATCCGCGCGTCTTCCCCGGCTACGCCTGCCTTCGCGATTGCAAGGTCAAAGGTCTCGATCGCGTCGGCGATATGCTCTGCCAAGGGTGCGGCTTGCCGGTCGACCGGGATCAGCCGCAATTGGCCGAGAAGCATCAGCAGCGGCGCGGAGGCGGCAAGGATCGGATTGGCTGCAGCGTATTTCACCCCGGAGGCGGCATCGAGCAGGGCATCCTGCTGCACACCCGGCGCCGCATTCGCGGCGGCTCCCGGAGTTGGCCCTTGGAAGAGCACGGTTCCGGATGACCAGCCGGTGGGCATCTGCCGCCCCCCGCCGGGATCGAACACCGTCGCTTCGCGGGAAGGCGGGGCTGGCCGAACGCCTTCCGGACCGGACCTCTCGGGCGCGGCGAGCGGCTTCTGCTTCGGTCGCGGTGCGCGGATGACGGTCTTGTCCGCCGGCCCGGAGGGATGGTCCTTCGAGCTCATCGGCGGCGCCCCGCCTTCTCGGCACAACGGGCATGTTTTCGATCGAGGAAATGCGTTTCAGGCTGAGCCTCGGCGGCGGGCCGCTTGGAAAAGCTCATCTCGCCGAAACATGACATTGCTGCACACGCCCCAAGCCTCGCCGCCTTGCCCGCCGGGCTGGCGTCCTTGTGCATTCTAGTCGCCCGGATACCCAATTGAAACGGGCGGCCGATTGAAATCGGGAAGCAACATGCTGGAAGAGGCGGCTTCTTCTATGAGACCCGTCACATACGGCCGGCGCGGTTAGAGCAATTCCAGGAAAAGTGTGAGCGGTTTTCCGTCCGGAATTGCGTGAAAACAAGAAGATGGAGCATTTCACCGTTTCGGTGAAACGGTGAAATGCTCCAGTGCCTGTGCGTCTATTTCTGCTTGTCGGCTTTGGCGTAGGCTTCGGCGAAATAGGCGAGGAAGACATCCAGCATGCCGTTCTCGTGCTTGTCTTCCATCGTCCGCCATGTCGCGACGAGCGCATCCCAGGCCTGGCTCTTCCTCGACGAGAAGGAAGCAGGCGGAATTTTCTTCGCGATCGCCTCCGGCGACAGGTCGTCGAGCAGCCGCGACAGCGCGGCCTGCATGGCGGCGTAGGTGGCGATCTCATGCGCCTTCAGGTCGCGGAACGCGTCCTCGACACTGTGCTTGGCATCGAGATAGCCGGCCCTGCGCTTGGCGAACATGATCTCCAATATGTCGTCGGCGCCCGGCACGAATTTCAGCGGGTTGTTGTCCTCGGCGCCGATCATCGTGCGGTTCGCGCTCTTGGCGAGCACCTTTGCCGCCGCGCGCGCCTTGAGCAGCAGGGATAGCTGTTCGACCATTGTCCTCAGCACCGTGCCGATCTCGGCCGCGACATCGTGCGGGTCGCGCGCCTGCAGCAACTCCGGCGCGATGCCAGCCGCCCTGGCGATCTCGCGCAATATAGCGTCCGCTTCCGCCGGCCGGTTGGCTGGCACTGCTGGGCCTGGCTGCAGCGCCGAGGATGTCGAGACGGGCGCTGCCCCGGCCGGACGCTGCTCCGCCGGATTGAAGAACGGCTCATGGCCAGGCCGACCAGTCGAGGGCGGCAGCTCGCGCTGCGTCGACCCGGTCCTGGTCTGCGGATGTCCGGTCGCGGCTCTCTCGTCTTCGATCGAAACGCCGACGACATAACGGCCGATCAACAGCCGGTCGCCCTGGGCCAGCCGATGCGGCCCGGCCATGCGCTGGCTCGAACCATTGACGAAGGTGCCGTTGCGCGAGAGGTCGTACAGCCAGAACGAACCCGCCTGGTAGCGGACCTCGCAATGCCGGCCCGAGATGAACTTGTCCGGATCGGACAGCGTCCAGTCGCAATTCTCGCGACCGATCTCGAAGCTGCGGTCGCGGGCGGCATAGCTGGCGGCGGTGCCGGCCGCCAGCCTGTCGACATTGCTGATCTGGAGAGAGATGAACATCCGGAAGCGTCGCCAAACTTGGTCAACAAATGCTTATCTTGCGCGCAATTCCAGCGGAAAACCGTTGAGTGTCCTTCCGGGATTGCTCTGCTATTCTAGCAGCTTGCAAGCCGAGCGGGAGAGGAGCGTTTCACACCGGCGCATGGGCGCGCTTTAGCCATCGCTATTATTTGGCCTCCCTCAAACATGTGCTAGGCTGAAGCGGATACGGCGCGGTGAACTTGAACGCTCCCGAACGTGATGCAGTTAATAGAGCGGGGGCTTCAAACCATCACACTGGCGGCCGCGTCGAGGAGGGGCACGACCCATGCCGAACGAACGTGCCACGGTTGTACAGACGCCGGCTGGCGCCGACCTGACCTTCACCCATCTCATCGGCCGCGATGAGATCAGCCGCTGTTTCGCATACACGGTCGGCTTCGTCTCGAAGAATCACGACATCGACCCGTTGAAGATGCTGGGCGGGGTCGTTTCGGTCGAAGGCGAATCCGACCCGAAGCGCTGGTTCAGTGGCCTTGTTTCGGATTTCAAGCTGACGCGCATCGAGGACCGGCTGGCTTTCTACGAGGCGACCGTCAGGCCATGGCTCTGGTTCCTCGGCAACACCACGGATTGCCGCATCTTCCAGAACATGACGGCGGTGGAGATCGTCGAGAAGATCTTCTCGAAATACGGCATCGCCAAATTCGAGAAGCGGCTGCAGGGCTCCTATCCCCAGCGCGAATATTGCGTGCAATATGACGAGAGCGATCTCGATTTCGTGCAGCGGCTGCTCGAGCACGAAGGCATTTTCTATTTCTTCGAGCATGACGAGGGCAAGCATACGCTCATCCTCTGTGACGCGATGAGCAAGCTGAAGCCGGCGCCCGGTTACGAGAAGGTGCTTTACAATTTCGAGGGCCAGGCCTCGCGGCGCGATGTCGAATACATCACCGAATGGATACCTGGCAGCGCGGTTCGGCCCGGCGCCTATGCCCACACCGACTATGATTTCGAGAAGCCCGGTGCCGATCTGATGGCGAAATCCGCCCAGCCTTTCGCCCATAAGGAAGCCTCGGGCGAAAACTATCGCCAGCCGGGCGCGCATCTCGATGTCGGCCGGGGTGACAAGATCGCCGGGATCCGCCGCGAGGAGCTTCAGTCCGTGCACCAGCACAGCACGGCGGTTGGCACGGTGCGCGGCCTATTTTCCGGCTGCAAGTTCACGCTGGAGAGCTTCCCGCGCGACGACCAGAACCAAGACTATCTGGTGGTCAGCGCCGAATACCGGCTGTTCGATCCGGGCTACCGGACCCAGAACGAGGCCCACAGCGAGAATTTCAAGGTGGTGCTGGGCGTGGCGCCGACCAAATTGCCCTACCGGCCGCCTCGCATCACGCCGCGGCCGATCATGCGCGGCCCGCAGACCGCAACCGTCGTCGGCCCCTCGGGCGAGGAGATCTTCACCGACAAATATGCGCGGGTGAAGGTGCAGTTCCACTGGGACCGGCTCGGCAAGAAGGACCAGAATTCTTCCTGCTTCGTGCGCGTCTCGCAGACCTGGGCCGGCAGCAACTGGGGCTTCATCCAGATCCCGCGCATAGGCCAGGAGGTCATCGTCGACTTCATCGAGGGCGATCCGGACCTGCCGATCATCACCGGCCGCGTCTACAACGCCTCGCAGATGCCGCCCTACGGGCTGCCGGGCAACGCCACGCAGTCGGGCTGGAAGTCGAACTCCTCGAAGGGCGGCGGCGGTTACAACGAGCTGATGTTCGAGGACAAGGCCGGCTCCGAGCTGGTCAATTTCCAGGCGCAGAAAGACCACCACCTGCTGATCAAGCACGACCGCAACAAGACGGTCCAGCACGACCAGTCCGACCGCATCGACCACGACGCCAAGCATTCCGTCGGCCACAACCTCGACGAGGACGTCGGCAACAACAAGACGGTCAAGATCGGCGTCGACCAGACCACCAATATTGGGTCGAACGACACCGAGACGGTGGGCAAGGACCGATCGCTGACGGTGGGCGCCAACGAGACGATCAGCATCGGCGCCAATTCCACCGAAACGATCGGCCAGAACCATTCGCAGACCGTCAGCCTGGTGCAGACCGTCACGGTCGGCGCGGCCCGTATCGACACAGTTGGCGCGGCCGAGCAGCGCAGCGTCGGCGGCCCCCAGATGAACGATATAGGCGCCACGCGATCTGTAACCGTCGGCGCGGGCCAGAGCCATACGATCGGTGCCAGCGATACCTGGGAGATTTCGGCGGATCAGACCGTGCAGACCGGTGCCGATCAAGTCTTCAAGATCGGCGGGGCGCACAGCACCGAAATCGCCAAGGAGCGCGGCGCCAAGGTCGGAGCCGACGATTCGACCGAGATCGGAGGCGCGCGCAGCACCAAGGTCGCCAAGAAGGATATGCTCGATATTGGCGAGGATGGTCTCATAAAAGTTGCCAAGGGCATGACCATCACCGCTGGTGAGCAGATCATCTTCCATTGCGGCTCGTCGTCCATCACTCTCAAGAAGGACGGCGAGATCACCATCAGCGGCAAGGACATCATCGTGAAGGCATCGGGCAGCGTGAACGTGAAGGCCTCCAGCGACATCACGATGAAGGGCTCCGAGATCAAGCAGAATTGAGGCCCGGTATGGCGAAGGTCATTGATCGTATCGACGGCGTGGTGATCGGCGTGTTCCTCGGATTCGGAGATGACGCTCCGCTCGTCGTCTTCCCCGGAAACCCGAACGAGGCTGCCGTGCCGGCGCGTACTTTGACCGATCTGTCGGCCGGCATGATCGGGACCGAGGTCGCGCTGCTGTTCCAGGACGGGGATCCCGCCCACCCGCTGATCGTCGGCCGGATCGTTGAACCAAGCCGGCCCGATAGCGGGGCACTCGTCGTGCGCGATGGGGAGACCGTCAGGATAGTCGGCAAGGAACGCGTCGAGCTGCGTTGCGGCAAGGCGGCCATCGTGATGGAGAAGGACGGCCACATCACCATCCGCGGCACTTACGTCACCAGCCACGCCAGTGTCACAAACAACATCCGCGGGGGCTCGGTGAATCTCAATTGAGTAAGTTCGTCTTGGAAAAGATCGTTCGCCAACACGCGGAGATGGCAGCGTTCCTCTGGTCTGTCTACGACCGCCACCTCCTGCATCCCGAAGAGAACCCTGAACTTGACGAGGTCAGGATTGCCCGGCTGATCGAACGCCTCGAGGCGCATCTCGACGGGCTGCGCGTCGCCGGCGAGGAAGGCCTCAGGATCGCCAAGGAACGCTATGACGAATTCCCGGAGCAAGGCGAGCTCTTCGTGCTCAGAATGCTGTCGGTGGTGGAGCCGCCTGGCATCCTCGATCTCGATCTCGACAGGGTGCGGACTTACCTTCGTTCGGCACCCGGCACCTGATTCGGCGCGGCCAATCGCGGACGGGCCAATCAGATATTGGCGACAAGCGGCACGTTGACCCAGCGGCCGTTCTCGTATCTGTCGACGCCGCGCCCGTACTGCTTCCATAATTGGTTTCCGTCACATGTCAGCCTGATCGCAGGCGTAGTCCCGAAAACCGACAAGGTCGTGCCTTTCAATTCGAGGATCTCTTCGTTTGCCGCGATAAGGATCCTGTTCTCCCAGCGGACCGTGTTCATCAACGTCTCCGTGCGGCCCTCGACATCGAGTTGCGTGAGCTGGTCGGCACTGCCCATCAAGGCGGTGGCGTTCCACCCGGTCACCAGAATCGTGTCCCTGGACAGCGCGAACACCGATGTCAGGCTTGCATTTGTCGGCACATCGATCTGTTGAAAGCCACCGTTGACTACATAGGCCAAGAAGCCGTTGTCGCCGGTGGCCATCATCTTGCCGGTTCCCTCGAGGGCAAGGTCGAACAGATATGTGTCGTCGTCATTGGGTGTGATCTCGATCCAGGCCGGGTCCTGCCAAAGACAGATGACGCCCTCCGACGTCAGGCCGTGAAGCTGGCCGCCGACGACGCGCAGGGCGTTTATGCGGGGCACCGGATCGCCGACATCCGGCAGGTCTCTCCAATCGCCGTCGCGCAACCGGTAGAGGCCTGAATAGCCGTCCACCGCGAACAGCGAGCCGTCGAGCCACGCAATCCCGGTGATTTCGATGCCGAAGTCCCGGATCAGCGTAGCGACATCGTTTTGCACGGCAAACAGTAGCGTTCGATCCGCGTCGATCGGGCCGTCGCCGATCGGGTGGGCGATAATATAAGCGCCGGCCTCATGCAGCGCGATGCAGGTCGGGTACAATCCGCCAGGTGTCTGGTACTTCATAGCTTACCTCCTCGCGGATATATCCGCGTCAAGACGGTACAGCGCTGACATTGGCGTTGCCGCCATGGCCCGTGGCGAAGGACGTCGCGGTGGGAGCGCTGGTCTCAGGCCCGCCGACTTCGGTGCTGTCGGTGCAGCCCATCTGGTCTTTATAATAGGAATCGAGCACTATCTTGATGCACTCGGCTTGGGCGTCGGTCAGGTTGGCGGCTTTCTTTACCGATTTGACCCCGGCGGCCCGCGCCTGGCTGTATTTCCATTTTCCTCCCTTCGCCTTTACGTTGGCCTTCTTGGCTTCCGCCCGGGTGACGTCATGCGCGACTTTGTGCTGCTCGCCATGGTCCATGTTGTCCTTCAGGCAGATGCAGGGGGCGTCGTCCTCATTGTAGTTTCGCCCTGGATGCGGGCTGCCCGACTGGAAGATGTTCTTGAGCTTCTTCCAGACGCGCGCCGCCATCTTCTTCGCCGACTTGAAGGACTTCTTGGTCGAGGCACGCGCGCCGGCCCGCACGAACGCGCAATTGTCTATGATATGATGTGGCTCGTAGCCCTTGGCGCATTTGTTTGGCTTGTACATAAAGAGGTAGTCTTCATACAGTTTCTGACAGGTCGGGGTCCATCCGGGATTGGCCTTGCACACGTGCAGCCATGGCGGCGTATTCGCCGCCGAGCCGTGATTGTTCGTCGCTAGGTCGGTGAACCTTATCACCGGCTCGCCATCGGCCTTCACGTTCGGCGACCAGGAATTGAAGTATTCTTTCCCTGTGTTGTTGGAGGTGATGATGCCTTTCTTCGCTGCACAGCCGGCTTCCGTTCCGGACGTCTTCGTAAGGTCGGACTTGTTCTTGATGTTTATCGTCTGGCCGCCAATCTTGACCGTCCCGGTGCCGTCCTCTGTGTCGGAGGCGAAGCCGAAACTCGGATAGGGCACAGGAACGCCGGGCGGTGTCGCCGGGTTTTCGGGTGGCGTGAAGCAGGTGTCGGGGAAAGCGGCAATCGTCTTGGCGTCGACAGCCTTGCCGGAGATTTCCAATCCATTGGCAAAGACGTTGGACATCTTAATTCAGCCTCGATGCCACTACGGCGGCGCCGCAAGCGCCCTCGTCATTCGACGCTTCGATCAGTACCGGATTTCCTGCGGCATAACCCTTCCTTGCCGCCGTGAACGCCATGCCGATCATTGTCGGTACGACAGCGGCCCCTATATTTCCGATCGACTCGCCTGGAGACCAGAGGTCCTGGAAATCCACGTGGCCACGCATGTGACGCAGGAATGCAAGAGCTGTTTGCTTGAACCAGTACTGCTCGCCGATCAGATCCGATATTCGGTAGCCGATCCCAACCATCGCGAAGCGCGATTCTCTGAGCGCAAGGCCGTAT
The DNA here is from genome assembly GCF_004010375.2 of Mesorhizobium sp. M2E.F.Ca.ET.209.01.1.1. Classification (NCBI taxonomy): domain Bacteria; kingdom Pseudomonadati; phylum Pseudomonadota; class Alphaproteobacteria; order Hyphomicrobiales; family Phyllobacteriaceae; genus Mesorhizobium; species Mesorhizobium sp. M2E.F.Ca.ET.209.01.1.1. The sequence continues at coordinate 128,720 of NZ_SADP02000007.1, forward strand.
GCCGCGGCCATGCCCTCGCCGCGAAGCGGGAGATCCTGCTTGTTGTAGATGGTGGCCGGTTCGCGTGCCAGACCGAGCCCAAGCAGGGTGAGGGTGCCTTGCCCCGGCTTCGTGCACAGTACGGCGGCGGCCGCCTCTCCGGGGATGAAACCGTTCGGATTGAACTTGGTCAACAGGCGACTCTGGTCGAGATAGTGCCGGACCGTGCGCGACGTGAGGTAGCTGTCGACGCCAGCGATCACGACATTGGCCACCTGGGCCGAGGAGATCAGGCGGCGCGCCTGCTCGAGCGCGACATGGCCTGACGGCCTGCCGTAACTGATGATTCGCGATTTGACATGGGGAGCGATTTCAACGATGTCGGCGATCTTCCTCAGCAGCCTGGAAGCATCGCGGACCGGCCTTCCGGAACGGCCTTCCTCGGCTAGGCACAGGATGAGCGCCGTCTGCTCTCCGGCAATGCGCGCTCCGCTTAGGGCTTCCGATATCGCTCCGGCGGCGAGATGCGCGATCCTGCGCTCACCGACCCAGTCTCGAGGAAGCGGCACCGGGGCGCCGATGAGGGGTTCACCCCGCGCACCCGTGAAACGGGTCTCGCGAAAACCATCGAGCCGCGCGCGCATAGCGGCGCAGGACGCGGGAGCGTCCAGCCCCACAGATGTCACCATCCCAACCGAGGCGATGTCGATCGTCCCGTTCAAGCGGCGTCCTCCTCGTCCTCGTCTGGCGCGGTGCCGTTGGCCCGTATGAAGATGCGGCCTGTCTTGTGCGCATGGATCATCGATTCCGTAGGTGCGCCAATCCAGCATTCGGTGAAATCGAGCACAGTGCGCTCGATACGACACGAGACGCGCCAGACCATCGAAAAACGTCCTACCTCTGGCTCGAACAGGATGGTGTCCGGATAGACATCGCCCTCGAAGGCGGTGAGCCTGCTTTTGAAGAGCCGCATCGGCAGCGCCGTGGACGGTAGCCGGAAGCTCATGCGCCCCTCCGGCGTCAGGTTGACCAGGACGACGTCCTCGCCGCCCCGTGGAGCCTCGATCTGCTGGTCGGGCGGCGCCATCTGGAAGTAGCGCTCGTCGAAGTCGGCCGGCAGGAACGGGAAGATGTTGTCGATCCAGTTCTGGTCGTAGGTGCCGCCATATTCGATGCGGCCCGGCCAGGCGCGTCCCATCGGCCCGAAGCTCATCGGCTTGTAGTCGCCGAAGGGCGAACGGATTTCTTCGTTGGCCGCCTGCGTGTTCGGCAATCGAAGGCCGGGGATGAGGCGCTGGTTCCTTGTCCGCGACCAGCCGGTGCCGACGGGGTTGTGCTTGTAGCTGGCGGGAAGCTCATCCTCGGGGTCGAGCCGGTCGACGCCACCCCAGGCGACATCGTAGGAGATAGGCAGCTTCAGGAAGGGCTGCGGCGCTGTCGCGCCGAACACCGGTCCGATGGCGCGCCATTCGCGATGGCCGACGACTTCGAAAAGCTTCGACCAGTTGCCGACCTTGATGCCAACCGGCACGCGCTCGGCCGGGCGCCCTCCCGGCGCATAGGCGCAGCCGTTGGCGATGACATCGCAGCGCGGCTTGCGGAAGGCGAAATCCGTCTCCCACAGCGTCGCCGAATAGCCCGGCACGCCGGTGTGCGTGTCGGCCATCACCAGCGGCACCTGCTCGGCCGATTTCTGCACCAGTCCGCCCGGCTTCGTCGGAAAATCGAAGGTGCCCTTCACCACCACCACCAGCCATTCGTGGCCGGCCTTGTCCATGCCCATGGTGAACTGGTGCGGATAGCCCATCTGGTTCCAGATCTGCATCAGCTGGTCTCCCAACTCGCGGCGAAGATCTGCTCCAGCGTCGCTTGCGGCGCCTGAGGATCGATGTCGAAAATATCCGTATGCGCCGTCCACATGACGAGATCGTCGATGACATCGCGCTCATCCTCGACAAGCGGAACGGGCAGGGCGGCCAGCGCCGCGTCGAGTTCGTCGGGCGTCAGCTCTCCGCGTTGCGCGGCCAGCGCCGCATTCTCGACCCCTTCGAACCACGGGTCTGCATAAGCCAGCTTGAGGGGTGCTTCCGACAGCCTTGCGACGACGCTCAATGGAAATTGCCTGCCGACCCGGTCGGCGCTTTGCAGCACGATGCCCGCCGAGGCGCCGAAGGAACCAGGGCCGGCCAAAAGACGCAGCGCCGTGCCTGTCGGCCAGGTTTCTAGCCCGAACAGCGGCACGATGTGCTGCGCCAGCCAGCGGTCCCACAGGCGCACGAAATCGCCCGGCAGCCGCCGCGTCACGAAATCGCCGGCGGCAGGCATCTTGCCGTAGAAGCCGGGCAGGATCAGATCTGCGGCGGACATGTGAACTTCTTGAACATCTCTAACGTGTAGGGGTTCTCGACGCTGGCAGCCTTGAGCTCGAAGTCGGCCCACATCCCCTTGGTGCCGAGCCGCAGGCTGTAGACGTCGGTGAGCTTGGTCGGGTTGAAGCGGCCGCCGCGCAGCATTCTGAGCCACGCCCAGCTGCCGGTCTCGTTGAGCATCACTTCGGGCGAGCCGTCGACCGGCTGGAAGGCGAGCGAGATCACGCCGGTGCCGTCCTTGCCCGGCCATGTCATCGGCTGCGGCCGGGTCGCGTTGTTGTAGTAGACCATGTTCTGGCCATCGAGGTTGAGCGTCACCCGCGCCACGTTGGGCGACAGGTCCTTCGGCTCAAGCGTGAAATTCATCACCGGTCCGGTGCCGCCGGGGAAGAGATCGTCGCGGATATGCCGTGCCTGCTCGAAGGCTGCCAGCGCCGCCGGATCGAGGCCGAAATCGGCGCGCCATTTCCATGGCTCGCTGGCGGTGTCGACATAGTTGATCAGATGGTCGTTGGTGAAGGCGTCGATCAGGCCGGTCGGCCCGAACAGGCGCTGGAAGTCGCGCACATTGACGTCGACCGCGCTGTCCGGACTGAACGGATAGCGGTTGTTGAGCGCCGCCTGGCAGAAGGGCAGGATGTCGGCGCGCCAGATGGCGTTGAGCTCATTGGTGACCGCCTTCTGCGACAGGCCGCTCGTGTCGCCGGCAATGCCGCCCAGCCAGTCGTTGATCGGCGAGGGCAGGATCTGCGCCTGCCTCGCGACCGCTCCGGTCAGTTCGGCCAGCCCACCCTGCTTCTTGATCGCATCCTGCGGGTCGGGGTTGGCGGTCACGGTCTGCAGCACGTTGGACAGCGCCGTCAGCGCCACGACGGCGGCGTCGAGCGCCGGCGGCTGGCCATCGACCTGGGCGATCGTGCCCTTGAGCGGCTTGAAATGGTCGGCGACCAGGCTGCCGGTCATATCGACCTGGTTGGCGGAGCCGGCGCGCGGCAGGAGCTTCGCGCCTGTGGTCACCACCTTGCCCAATTTGCCGAGCTTGCTGAGCAGCTTCGAGCCGGTCTTGGCGGCGCCGCCGCTCTTGTCGTCGGCTGGCGCCTCGTCGGAGCGGGTGAGATCCGTCTCCTGCACCACGGCCGTCAACAGCCGCTTCAGCGCGGAGTCGGCGCTGGAGAGATCCTTGAGGTTCTCGCTTGCAACGTTGAGGTCCGTCAGCGGCGCGAGCCGCATGTCGCGCAGGAAGGAATCCCACTGCGCGATATAGTCGTCGTAATAGAGCTTCAGGATGTCCTCGGAGAGTGCCGACACCGACGTCTCCGAATTCTCCGAGCAGCCGCCGGCAAACACGGCGCGGTCGAGCGCCGCCTGGCCGGCGACGTCTTCGACCCGGTCGAGGATCGCGTCGTGGAAGCCCGTATAGGTGTAGGGGCCTGGAACGCCGACGCGCAGCGTCTTGTCGGAGCGGCGCGCGAACACCTTTGCGCCGTTCGGTCCGGCGAAATTCGCCGGCACCCATTCCTTGACCGCCGCGACTTCAGGGTCGGCCAGCAGTTGCTTGTAGGCGCGCTCCGGCAGCGAGATCGTGCACACCGTCTTCAGCGCCTCGGCGACCAGTTCCTTGTCCGGGGCGATATAGCTGTCGTCGACCGCCATGCGGCGGATCGCGGCAAGCTGGTGCTCTTCCGCGTCCGCGGTCGGGAAGGGCGGCGCGGGCGCGAATTGCGGCAGGCTGTTCACCCACCAATTCTGCACGAAATCGGTGTCCATCTGCGACAGGCCGGTCATCATGCGGTAGGTCTTCAGCGCGCCGAGCATGAAATCCGGATCGCGGATCTGCCGCCACATCGTGGCCTCCAGCAGCGCGACCATATGCGGCTCCAGCACATTGCGCAGGGCATGCTCGTAGGTGTCGCTTTGCGCGCGCACCAGCTCCGCAGAGGCGGTCGGGCCGAGCAGATTGTGGACGGCATCCGGCGGCGCGGTGCGGGCCGCCGCCACGGCATCCATCGCCGCCAGCGCGCCGTCCATGGTCGGCTGCTCGACCGCGGCCGGCATGGCGGCGACGTCGGTCAGAGGCTGCTGCAGCGCTTCGAACTGGCCGGCCTGCTCGGTGATCGCATTGCGGTTGTCGAGATAGGACCAGGTGAACAGCCCGCCGGCGAGCAGCGCCGCGAGCGCGCAGGCGGCGGCGGCCCCGCGCCAGATCCAGGCGCGGCGGCGCTGCGCCAGCGGATCGAATGTGCCCAGGCCGGCCTCCTTGAAGATCACTTCGGTAAGAAGGTTCCGGAGGAAGAAGCTGCGCTTTTCGACACGCGATGCCGGCATGGCGCGGCGCGGCGGCAGTCCGAAGGATGACGACAGCGCCGCGGTCAGCCGGTCGATCGGCGCGCCTTCCTGCGTCGCCGAGGTCAGATAGAGGCCACGCAGCCAGGCGGCTTCCTCGTAGCGGCTTTCGCCGAACATCGCCTCGACCAGCACCTGGATCGGCTCGGAGAGGCTGGCGAGCTGCGCCGGGAAGCGGAAGATTTCGGCGCGCTGGCCGAGCTTGTCCTCGTCTTCCAGCCGCGGCACGAGCCGCCGCTCCAGCTCGGCGGCGAGCCTCGCAAGTTCCGTCTGGATCGTGCCGGCGTTGACGCGGGCATCGAGCGGAAAAGTCGTTCCCCACACCTGCTCGCGCGCGGTCGTCGACAGGCCGCCGAAGAAGGCTTCGAAGCCTTTGATCAGATCGGCCTTGGTCAGCATCAGATAGACAGGCAGGCGGATCTCCAGCCGATCGTTCAGCTCCGCCAGCCGACGGCGGATTTTGCGGCCATGCGCCTTGATCGCCTCGTCGCCTTCCGACAGCACGTCGATCGACAGCGCGACGATGACGCCGTTGAGCGCACGGCGGCCCCGGTGCTTCTTCAACAGGTCGAGAAAGCCCAGCCACTCCGCCGCGTCGACATCCGGCTGGCTTTCCTGCTGGACGTAGCGGCCGGCGGTGTCGATCAGCACCGCGTTCTCGGAGAAGAACCAGTCGCAATTGCGCGTGCCGCCGACGCCCTGCAGATCGTCGGTGAGGTCGATCGGGAAATTGAGACCCGACTGACGCAGTGCCGTGGTCTTGCCGGTGGCCGGCGGGCCGACGATCACATACCAGGGCATCTCGCGCAGGAATTTCCGACCGCCGAGCTTGCGCCGCTTGAGCTCGGCCATCACCTCGCCGAACTTGGCGCCGACAGCCGCGACGCTCTCTTCGCCGGGCGTGAGCTGCTTTTCCTGAACAGGCGCCGCGATCTCGGCGACGAACATGCGGTTGGCGCGGATCGCCCGGCGCTGCGCGATGATCAGCCAGATCAGCCACAGGATGATCAGCCCGGCGATGATGGCGATGCGCACATTGTCGGATTCGAACGGCGCGTAAGGGCCGACCTGGACGATCGGGCCGAACACCCAGATCAGCAGCGAGAGCAGCGCGATGCCGATCAGCGTCCACAGGAAACGCGAGGTGATGACGGCCCAGAGGAAGCGCAGGATGAACATCTCAGAGCCTCTTCTCGACCAGGACCTCGACGCGACGGTTGAGCGCGCGGCCTTCCCGAGTCGAATTGTCGGCTACCGGATCGGTTTCGGCGCGGCCCTCGGAAGAGATGCTCTCCTGCGGCACGCCGGCCTGCACCAGAAGCTTGGCTATGGTTTCGGCGCGGGCTTCCGACAGACGCTGGTTGCTGGCCAGCGGGTTGGACTTCTGTAGGCGCACATTATCGGTATGGCCGACGACGGTGATCTTTCCGATCAGTTCCTTGTTGTCGAGGATAACCTTGGCGATCGACGCGATCAGCGGCTCGTAGCCTTCCGTCAGCGTCGGCCGCGACGACTGGAACAGCTCGGGATTGGAGGACTGGATGATGAGCTTCGCCAGCGAGACGCTCTCGGTGCCGCTGAGCGCGCCTTTGAGGTCGTCCGGTGCTTCAGCCTTGAACTCGGGCAGCAAAGCGAAATCGACCGGCTGCGGCGCTTCGGGTTCGGGGGCATCCTGCTTGGGCGCGGCGCGGGTGACATCGCCGCGCGAGGCCGGCGGCAGCGTGCGCACCAGCGCGGAAAGCTCGACCGCCTGGCTGCTCAAGCCCATCGACAGGCCGACATAGGCAGCCGCGGCGACGACAATCGCGGCAAGCGCCATCACCCAGATCGGCACGATGAAGCGCTGCGGTTCATCGGAGGCGATCACGCCTTTCCAGTTCGGCGACAGCGGCGAATCCTCGGCGTCGGCGTTGCGCAGGAAGCGCGCCGCCGCGACGCGCACCGCATTGAGCGACCGGTCGCCGGCGCGGCCGGGCACCCGGTACTTGCCGCGGAAGCCGAGCGCCAGGCAGTAATATTGCAGCTCCAGCATCTCGCGGTCGCGGTTGGGATGCCGCTCCAGCTCGTCGAGCCGGGTGAAGAACTGGGTGCCGGCATCGACGTCGCCGCGCAGCATGACCACCAGCGGCTGGCGCGGCCACGCGCTGGCGCCGCCCCATGGCGTGTTGAGCGCGAGGTCGTCGAGCAGCGCCGCCACCGCCCAGGCCGCCTGGTCGGCGCGCTCCAGCGATGAGCCCGCGGCAACAGCGGCGTCGCGCGCCCGCACCAGCTCGTCGAGCAGGCGCGTGCGCATCACTTCAGGGTTCTCAGGCGCCAGCGCGCTTTCGAGCTCCGGCGCGAATTCGAGCAGCGGCGCGAAGATGTTGATGAGCATGTTGGGATGGGCGCGCGCCCGCTTGACCGGCGCGCCCGGCGCCAGCGGCGCCATCGGCCGGGGCGCCGCACCGGTCAGCCGGATGCGTGTGCGCTCGCGATCCTCCGACAGTCCGAAGGGATCATCCCGGCTCATGGCCTCACCTGTTCACCGAATAGCAGTCGACCTGTGGCTCGCTCGGCAGCACGCCGGAAACGCCGATGACGAAGCCGGGGGCGTCGAGCAGCGAGGCCCAGTGCTCGCTCTTCTGGTCGAGCTCCAGGCACAGCCGGTCACCGTCATAGGGGATCTCGCGCGGCTGCGAATGCAGTGGCTTCAGCGGAATGCCGGGCAGGCGCGACTTCCACAGGCCCTCGAACTGGTCGGCCGAGCCGACCGTCGCTTGGTTGACGAAGATCTTGCGCAGCGCGTCTTCCGAAAGCTCGGAGCCGACGCGGATGACGATGCGGCTGGCGACCAGAAGCTTCGGGTTGTCGATGCGCACCTTCCACACATTGGTCGCGTGCCGCATCACCGGCAGCGCGCGCGACTTCGGCTCGATGTAGCGCAGGCTGAGGATGAGCGAGCGCAAGGCGTCCGCCAGCGCCATATAGGCGGGGCCCGGCGCCATGTGGTCGTAGGCCGGCAATTCACCGAGCCGCCGCGAGCTGGAGCCGTAGGTGGCCATCTCGCCAGCGAGGCCGGCAAGCTCGAGATAGAGCTCGGCCGGATGGAAGACGTCTTGCGCCAGCATATGCGCAAGCCGTGGCCGCGCGGCGTTGGCGAGGTGAAGCATCAGAAGATCCTCGACGCTGCGGCCGGCCCCGCCCATCACCATCTTGCCATGCGCTTCGGCGATCTGGTCGAGGCCGGTGACGACCTCCTGCAGCAATTGCCGGTACCAGTGCACGGCGCCGGTGATCAGCGTCGGCGGCAGGAACGTCTCGTCGAGCGAGACGCCGCCATCGGCGCGCACGCCCGTGATATCGGCGATCGGCAAGGCGGTGTAGCCGCCGACCGATTTGCCCGGCGCGAGCAGCACCGCTTGCGGCCGGGCGATCTCGATCTCTTCCGGATCGGCGCCGCCCTGCACGGCGTCGCGCACCGGGACGATCTTGCCGTGGTAGCGCGCGCCGGTCGATGCGGCATGCGCCGGATCGAATCCGACGCCGCCGGGCGGCTCGAGCGGCAGCGCCACCAGCACCGGTCCGGCACCGGTGTCGGCCGTGACCGGCAGCGGTTTAGGCGCATCCATCAGCTCCGGGATGGAGAAGGGCGTGCCGTCCGGGAAGATGCCCCGGGCGGACACGATCGACACCTGGCCGGCGTCGAGCAGCGACTGGTCGAGCGTCAGCTGCTGGAAGCCGAACGTATGGAGCTGGCCGGCCTGCAAGGCGCCGCGCACCATGCCTTCGAAGAACCGGTCCTGCTGCTGGAAATGCTGGGTCCTCAAGAAGAGGCCCTCGGACCACAGCACCCTGTTTGCGTCGCTCATGCTGCCACTCTCTGCACTGCCTGTTGGCGCTTCGCTAGGCGGAGATGCCGCCCTTGCCGAGGCTGACATTGATGGTGAATTTCGACCCTGGCGAAACCGACTTGGTCGTGCGCCAGTTGCGTCCGCCGGGTTCCCGGATCAGCGCGACAAAGCCCAGCGCCGTCGCGTTCGGCTCGACCGTGATGGTCTTGGCTGCCGTCTTGCCCGGCGCCACCGAGATCGCGTCCGAGCCGATCAGGTCGGCGCCCAGCGCCGAGCCGGCATCGCCCTGCAGCGCGAAGTAATCGGCCGAGTTGAACTTGCCGGTGCTGGCAAGCCGCATCACCAACACCGTCACCGGCCGGTCGCCGCCACCCGGTCCCGGATTCATGCCGGCGCCGCCGGTCACGTTGACCGAGATCACCGATGGTTTCGGCGGGCCGCTCTGGCAAGCCGCAAGCAGCCCCGTGGCGCCGAGGGCAACGATGAATTCGCGTCTGTCGATCATGCTTCACTCCTCTTCATATGCATCCCTGAAGTCTGCGCCGATCTCGCCCAGGAAGCTCGATTCCGCGCTCTGGGCGATATCGCGATGGCGTTTCTGGTAGAGCTCCCACAGCTTGGCGTTGCGCCCGCCGGCGAGCAGATTGCCGATCGCGGAATTGGACTTGAGCTCTTCCTCGATGGCGGCCGGATCGAAACGGTCGATCATGCGCCGAAGTGCTGCCTGCACGCCGCGCCAGGCGCGCACATGATGTTGCGCAAGGTCCTTGACCGCGTCGCCGATTGCCGCCTCGCCGGAGAGAAAGCCGGGACTGCGTTCGGCGATGATGGTGACGATGACGTCCTCGACCGTCGGCAGGAATTTCAGCGGGTTGACTTCCGAAGACCCGACCACTGTCTGTGCGACGCGCGCGCTGCCCTTCTCTTCGGCACGCTTGCGCAGGAGCTGCATCAGGCCGTCGAGCATCAGCCTGTATTCGCGCCCAAATTTCTCCATTTCGGCGATCGCATCGCGGCCGGGGAAATCGGCCTCCTCGACGCCCATGCCGCGCAGGAATGCCGCGCGCAGTGCCATGTCGCTCGGCGCTGGCTGCATCGGACGTGAGGGCTTGGGCGCGGGAACGGGGCGCGGCGGCGGGGCAGCCGGTTCGGACGCCTGCGCCGGTATCTCCCAAGGACGGGCGGCCTTCGGCTTCTCGGCCGGCCGCTCGTGGCGACCGGCCGCATCGGCGCTGGTGCTGGACGCAGGCGTCGCGGCTGGCCCGAAGCTGAAATCGTCGAAGCCGGCAGCTTTCGGCGCGGGCTCGGGCATGTCGTTGCGCGCTGGCATGTCGCCAAAGCCGAACGGGTCCGACCGGCCGGCGGCGGGCTCTTGGTTCGAGGCCGGCGTCGCCACCGGATCGAGGCTGAACGGGTCATCGAAAGCCGGCGAGCTGCGCTGGTTCGAAGCGCGATCGTAGGCTCCGGGCACAGGCTGTTCGAATGGATCGGGCAGTCCTGCCGGGCGCGGCCGCTGCGGTTCCTCCTCGGCCTTGGCCGAGAAGAAATCGTCGCCGCCGATACTGGCTGGCGTCCGCGATTGTGGCGACGACCATGCCGGCGCGGCGTTGACGATCGGCGCCTGACCGATCGAGGTGTGGCCGGCGCCCGGCTGGATCTCGACATGGAGCACATAGTCGCCCATGCGCAGCCGCATCCCGCTTTGCAGGCGGGTCGACCTGCCGGTTCCGAGCGGGCTGTCTGAGTCGTCGATGAACAATCCGCTGCTCGACGTATCGGTGATATAATAGCCGTCGCGCCCGCCGCTGATCTTGCAATGGGCGCGCGAGACGAACATGTCCGGATCGTCGATCCGCCAGCCGGCATCGGCGCTGCGGCCGATCACCAACTCGCCCTCGTCCAGCCGGGTCTGCCTGACCACCTGCGAGCGCGGGCCTTGTTCCAGGGTCAGCAGCAGGCTCATGCGGCTGCCTCCGCCATGTCGGGCCGCCAGCCGACGATGGTGCGCAATCTCAGATCGTCGGCGTCCCCCTTTTCGGCGGGGCGTGAAAACCAGGAGGTCCGACCGAGCTGGATGGTTCCCATTTTAGGCGGTGGCACCGCCTCCCGCGCCAGCACGATCCTGAGATCGACGTCGAGCGCTTCGCCGATCATGTCGCGCACCGCCTTCTTGAACAGGGCAAGGCGCCGCTCGCCAGGCAGGAACGACTTGAAGTCGTCAAGGCTGAGCGGACCGACGCGCAACTCGATCCGGCTCTGCCGGCTGAAGACGCGCGGGCCGATTGTCGCGCCGCTGCCGAGCGAGGCATAGGCCTTGCCGATACGGCTCTGCAGCGCCACCGGTATGGCGATCCAGGCGGCGACGAATTCCTTGATCTCAACCGGCACCTTGAAGGCGGTGGCGAGGAACAGCGTCAGCCGCTCGGCGCCGTCGACCTGGTTGGCCAGCGATCCGGCCTGGCGCAGCCGCACCGTGTCGAGCTCGGGATCCTGCGTTCCGGGCAGGCCGATGCCGGCCATGGCTTCCAGCATGGCGCGCACGCGCCCGCCGACCGAACGTTCGACCTGCACCGCCGGATGCGCGTCTGCCCAGGCGCGATAGTAAAGTGCGATCATGCGGTGCTGCAGGATGTTGACGAAGTCGACGAAGGTCGTGTCGCTGGTCTGCTCCGCGTCGGCGCCGGTGAACCAGCGCTGCGACAGCCGGTCGAGCACCCAGCGGGTCAGATGCAGCGGCATCGGCCCTTCCGGCCCGAGCAGGCCGAGATTGGCGACGGTCACCCGCGCCGGAGCCTTGTCGCCCGCACCCTGGAATTTGACCACGTCCCTGGCCGAGAAGCTCAGGCGCACATGCTGGCCGAGCCTTGCCGGCTCCCGCTCCGCGGTTCCGGAATGCCCGAACAGGCCGCGCCGCTGCTCCAGCCGGCGCAGCAGCTCGAAGAAGTCGTATCCCTCCGATAGCGCCTCCGCCTCGGTTGGGGCCGGTTGCGCTAGATCAGGTAGCGATTGCCGGGCGTCATCGGCCATGGCACATCCTCCTGCTTCTGCAGCAACCGCGTGCGGGTCCGCACGAAACCGTTTATGCCCGCATGGCGGGCGAACAGCCGCGCCAGCAGGGCCGAAAGCAGCAGTGTGCTCTGGCCCGCCAGCACCGACTGGTCGACATGCAGCGTCACCTCAATGCCGCGGCCGAAACACATCGGCCCGTCGATCTGCAGCCGCTCAATCACCGGGCGCGAGTCGATGCGGGTGATCGAATGCACGTTGCGGGCAAGGCCAGGATCGCCGCGGTCGGCATAAAGGTCGAGCAGCGCGTGCAGCGGATCGACGCCGCGGCCTTCCTTGGCGAGGCTGAGGAAGTTGAGCGAGAGCTGCGCCACCAGCCGCCAGGCGAGATTGTCGGCGCGGGATTCGCCTTCGGCGCCTGCCGGCAGCGCTGCCGGGATCGCCGGCTGCGGTGGCCGCAGCGCGCCGAGCAGCCGCACTGCTTCCACCGGATCGGCGGTCTCCAGCGTCAGCGTCGGCGTGTCGTCGAGGATCGGCAGGTCGCGGTTGGTGCAGAGCGCCATCACGTCGAGCCGCTTGAGCGGCCGGTTCGCCGGGCTTCCCGCCGGGCGCGAGACCGCGAGAAAGACGTCGTCGCCGGTATAAGAGGTGCGGGTCAGGCCTTCGCGCCGTTCGTCCTCCGTCGCCCGGCGCGGGCGCCGCTCGGTCGAATAGACCCAGCCGCTGCCGCGGTTCTGCCCCAGGCTGAACAATTCGGGAATGACCGCTTCGCTGCCTTCGGCGTCGGCGTCTTCCACCCGGGTGACGCGGAAGATCTCGAAGTCGCGCGCTCGGGTGCGGTCGGCATGCAGCACCTGACGCGTCCGGCGCGGATCGATCTCGACGACGTTGCATTCGCGTTCGAAGAGATTGATGATCGGCGTCGCGAACAGCTCGAAATCGGCCGCCGTCACATCAGCGAGCTCCGGCACCGGCCGCCGGAACAGGAAGATGATCTCTATTGCACCATCGCACTTGCGCACCACCGGCTGCAGGCCGGCGACCCGCACATAATGGAAGCGCTCCGGGACCATGAAATATTCGCGCAGCAGCCGGTATCCCTCGAAGGTCGGGCGGGTGCGCGGCATCAGCGCTTCATCGTCGTGGATGCCGATCATTTCGGGCTCGGGCAGGGCGGTGAGCGGATTGGTCTTGCCTTCCGCCCGCGCGCCGACGGCGGAGCAGGCGCCGAAGATCGCGTCGAAGATGAGCGGCGCCTTGGCGCGTCCGGCGAAATAGAGGTCGAGGCGGTCGAGCGACAATTCGCTGAGCTTGCCCTTTCCGGTCCGCGCCAGCGCGATGCGGAACGCCGCCTCGCCGCGCACGCCGCCGACCGGCGCGATGCCGGCGGCGGCCAGCGCGCTGCGATCCTGGAAATAGCCGACCGAATTGATCGTGATCGGCCACAGCGTGACCTCTTGCGCGGTGGAGAAGGTCGAGCGCGTCGAGAGTCCCGGATGCAGGCCCGAGACCAGCCGCGTGCCGCGCGCGACGGCGTGGCCGGCGATCATCGACTGCACCTGCTGACCGGGCTTCAGCACGGCCATCGCCGTCGCCGGCGCCGGCGTCACCAGGTCCGGATAGAGCACGTCGAGCACGGCGCGCGAGAAGCGCGAGCGCTCCGCGTCGACCTTCAGCCGCGTGCGCGCGGCAAGGAAGGCAACGCCGTCGAGCAGCCTTTCCACATAGGGGTCGGGGCAGGGGACCGTATCGAGGGAAAGATTGCGAGCGACGGCCGGATGCATGTCGGCGAATTCCGCGGCCAGCGCCCGGATGTGGGTCAGTTCTTCTTCGTAATACTCTACGAAGACCCGATCCATCTCAGGTCTCCCGGAATTCGGTTCGCGCCAGGCCGTTGTCGAGATTGATCGTGGTGCGCAGCCGCATGCGTTCCGGCGTCGGCGTCATGATCAGCACCGCGTCGATCTCGATCTTGAGGCCGACGCTCTTGTCGCCGAGCGTGACGTTCACGGTCGTCGCGCTTTCCTTGAGACGCGGCTCGAAGGTGGCGAGCACCGCGCGGATCTCGCGCGCCAGGGTATCGCGGTCGAAATCCCGCGACGAGCGGCCGGAGAAGGAGGGCACGCCGTAATTGACGACGCTGCGGCGTACTTCCGGAAAATCGGCGAGCGGCGGCAGTTCGTCCAAGGGCTGTTCGTGCTCTGCATCGGAAAGCATCGGCACGGACTCGAAGCGCTCGGTGTTGAACAGCGCCTCGATGTCGCGGCGCACGGCTTCGCGCAGCACGCGCGCCGACACCACCACGCCGCGGCTTTCGATTTCGGCGCGATGCTCGGTCTGGAAGACCAGCCTGTGCAGTCGCCGTTTCTGCTCGGCCGTAAGGTCGGGATCGGCATCGATGGCCCGGGCGCTGCCGGCAAGAAGAGCCTCGACGCGCTCGGCGCCGAGTTCTTCATCCAGCAGGCGACGCAGCCCATCGATCTCCGACGTCAGCCCGGGCAAATCGTTGACAAGGCGGTCCCAGAGGGAGGGCTGGACCGCCTCGCGCTTTGCCCGGGAGCTGCCGGCGAGCTGCGCCTTCGCGCCGGGCCGCTTGACCTCACTTGCCGACATAGACGTCCATTTCGATCTCGTCGTCCTTGTTGTAGACGAACTTGATCTTCTTGTAGGCGAAGCTGACCTCTTCCTCGATCAGGTCTGGCTCGTCGGGCGCCTGCCGCATGTCGTATTCCATGATCGAGGCGTCGGTCAGCGTCACCACCAGATAGTCGCTGGTTTCGCCATCGATCGTGCGGCGCGCCGAAAACACCACCTCATCGAGCGCCTTGTTCTCGAACAGTGCCTTCTTCAGATAGGGCGACGACTTGTCGTAGTGCTTGACGAATTTGATCATGCCCATCGACACGCGGCCGCGCCGCGACAGCGAGTTCGGGTCGTAGGGCGCGATCATCTTGTAATCGACGCCGTGGATCTCGATCTCGTCTTCATGGCCGTCGCGTTTGCTCGGGCCCTTGATGTCCGGGACTTTCAGGAAGCCGTCGATTTTCGTCGAGGGCGCATCGGTTCTGTCTGGCATTGTCTTTCTCCACCGCTACGAAACAAGATGACTTTGCTTAACGTGTTCAGCCCTTCACCGACGGCAGTTCCGACACCAGCCGGAGCGAGGCGTTGATGCCTTCCAGCTGGTAGTGCGGACGCAGATAGAAACGGGCATTGTAGTAGCCGGGCCGGCCTTCGACGCTGTCGACCTGGACCTCGGCCGCGGCAAGCGGGCGTTTGGCGCGCGCCTTGTCGTCGGCAAAGGCAGGGTTGGCCAGCACGTACCGGTTGATCCATTCGGTCAACCAGATCTCCATGTCGGTGCGTTCCTTGAACGAGCCGATCTTGTCGCGCGCGATCGCCTTGAGATAATGCGCGAAGCGCGAGACCGGGAACAGGTAGGGCAGGTTGGCGGAAAGCCGTTCGTTCGACTGCGCGTCGGGATCGACCAGGCGCCCGGCGCGCGTCTCGTCGTCCTGCAGCGAATGCGCGCCGATGAAGGCCGCAAGATCGGTGTTCTTGCGGTGCAGGATCGGCATCAGGCCGAGCTTGGCCAGCTCCGCCTCGCGCCGGTCGTCGATGGCGACCTCGGTCGGGCATTTCATCGCGATCGAGCCGTCGTCGGTCGGGAAGGCGTGCACCGGCAGGTTGAGCACCGTGCCGCCATTCTCGACGCCGCGGATCTGCGTGCCCCAGCCATAGAGCTTGTGGCTGCGATTGATGTTCACCCCCATCGGGAAGGCGGCGTTCATCCAGACATATTTGTTGTGGTCTCCGCCCACCTCCTCCTCGAAGGTGAAGCCCTTCACCGGAACGGTCTCCGAACCATAGGGCAGGCGCGCCAGAACCCGCGGCATGGTGAGCCCGATATAGCGGGCGTCCTCGCTTTCGCGCAGCGACTGCCAGGAGGCATAGGCCGGGTTGTTGACGATCATCTGCAGGTCCTGCGGGTTGGGCAGTTCCTGCCAGCTGTCCATGCGGAACAGCCGCGGCGAGGCAGCGGCGATGAACGGCGTATGGGCCGAGGCGCAGACGCCGGAAATGTTGCGCAGCAGCCCGACGTCGCGCGGATGGTTGGAGAATTCGTAGGCGCCGATGATGCAGCCGATCGGCTCGCCGCCCAGCATCGAATACTCGTCCGTGTAGACCTTCTTGAAGATCGGGCTCTGGTCCCACATCTGGCCTTCATAGTCCTCCAGCGTGTCGGCCAGCTGCTCCTTGGAGATGTTCATCACCCGGATCTTCAGCTTGGTATCCGTCTCGGTGTTGTTGATCAGGTACCAGAGGCCGCGCCAGGTGCCTTCCATCTCGCGCACTTCGGGCGCATGCAGGATCTCGTTGACCTGCGTGGTCAGCATCTTGTCGATGCCTGCGATCAGCGACTTGATCGACTTGATCGCGTTGGACGAGATGGTTGTGGTCTCGGAGCGCGATTGGGCGGCCAATGCCAGATTGCGCACCAGCTGCTGCAGCTTCTCGCTGTCGTCCTTCTTGACCTTGAAATCCTTTTCAAGGAGTCCGCTGAATTCGCCGAGATCGATGGCTTCCGCCTCGGCGGTGGCGGCTGCGGTCTTTTGCTGTTCGGCCATGACTTACTCCTCGCCCTTGCCGTCATCCATCGCCTGGCTGGCGATCTTGCTCAGCAGCGGCTCGTTGTTCAGAAGCTGCGCAATGCGCTTTTCCGCGTCGACGCGGCCGTCCATGAAGCCCAGCAGCTCCTCTAGCTGGCGGCGCATCTTCAGGATCTCGGCCAGCTGCGGGACCTGCGCGGCGATCTTGTCCGGCGCGAAGTCGCCCATCTTGGAGAAGGTGAGGTCGATGGCGAGCTCTTCGTCCCGCTCCTGCCCCTCGGCCTGCGGCAGCGTGTTCTTCACCCGCGCCTTCACGCGCGGCCCCATCGCTTCCATGAATTTCGGGAAGCGGTTGGCGTCGGTTTCGACGAAGTTGCGGTCGAGGACCGATTTCGACGCTTCCTTGGTCTGTGAAGCGCCGGCAAGGTCGGCCATGACGGCCATGACGAACGGCAGTTCTATCGTCGTCGGGCTGCCGTAGGTTTCAACGTCATAGGCGATCTGCACGCGCGGCGCGCGGTTTCTTTCGATGACCTTCGCTTTGCTCTCTGCTGGCATGCTTGTTACCTTTCATCCTTCTGGGCCGGCTTCTTGGGATCCGGGACACCGGCAAGCAGCCGGAATTCCTTCAGCCCCGACGGGGCGAGATCTTCCATCAGTTCCACGAAATCCATGTGCACCATCCGGCGCACCCGCCGGGCGAGATGCGGGATGGGGCTGGACGGCTCGGTGCGGTCGTAGAAGGCGACGACGAGGTCCAGGCATTTGACGACTTCGTCGCGCGAGTTGATCCGGTCCGGCAGGCCGGCGCTCGCTTCCACTGGGCTTGCCACACTTGCCATCGGCTCGGCTCCATGACCGTTTCGGGCGGGCGTCGATGCCGGCTGCGCCGGCTGTGGGGAGGTTTTCGCGGCACCATTCGCCACTTGGGTGCCCGCGCTGGAATTCCGCTCCAGCGTCGTCAGCAAACGCTGCAGGAACTTCTTCAATTCCGGGACGGTGGCGCCATTGCCTTCGATGCGGGCGTTGAGCGCGACGTCCACCGCCTCGAGAGCGGCGATCGCGGCACGCGCGTCGGCCAAAAGCGACGTCATCGCGTCCGCTGCTTGATCGATCTGCGCCGCGCATCCGGTCCGCACGCGGTTCAGCAACTGGTTGTGGGCGCTCGTCAGCGCCGCCTTTTCGGCGGTTCCGAGGCCGGAGGCTGCCTCCTGGAGCATGACGCGTTCGTCGAGCGCCGCCTGTTCCAGGTCCCGGCCACTGATCGGCCCGATCGCGCGCGGGGAGAAGAACACCGCCTGCCTGAGGTTCGCCAGCAAGCCCTCCTGGCCGTTTTGCAGATCGAGGAGCGCATTGATGCGTCGCAAGGCGGCGTCGCGTGGGGACGGGCTCGGCCGCAGCGACGGGTGCATCGTGTCCCAGTACTGTTCGAAGGTCCTGGCAATCAGCGTCAGGCCCTGGGCGAGGCCGGCCAGCCCTTCCTCGTTGGCCAGGGCCCGCGCAACGATGACCAGCAGGCGCAGATCCCGGCCACGCGGTCGCAATTCCTCGGCTTTTTCCAGCACGGCCGTCCAGTCGACCGGGCTGGATTGCGAGGTGGGCTTGCTATTGCCGTCATGAACAACTTTGATCTGAGGCTCGGTCAGGCGCTCCAGCTCATGAAAGGCCGGGTCGTTGCGCAAGTCCTCTCCCGACGGATTCGCACCGTTCAGAGGATTCAGCCAGAGTGCGAGATCAATCACACTAACCCCCAGCCAGCGGCCCTGAGACCCTATGTGACGTAACGTTATCACCGGCCTCGCGCGACGACAATTGAGCACCTGCGCAAAAACTAACGGAAGCTAAACGCGACCGTTCTCTTCGGCGAAACCCATTGCGCGATTGTCGGACCCGGTATGTGAAATGGCTCGCATAGTCCGGACGGCAATCCATGTTTGTTGCCACGAGTTTGCAAGGCTTGTGTAACCGGGCGGTGCCGCCCGGATAGATTCAATGGCCCTATCCGCCACGCGGCTTTGTCAAGCAGCCGCTTATATGGCAGGGTATGGTCGGCAGGTCGCGGGAGCAGGTTCGATGGAACAGCGCCGGTCATCGCAGAGCTTCAAGCGTAAGGAATTGGTAGCCAAGCTCAATGCCACGGGGGTGCGCGCCTTCAAGGCCGCGGCCGACACGGCCAAGTTGCGCGGCAATCCCTATGTCGAGCTCGCCCATTTCATCCAGCAGTTGGTGCTGTCCGAGCGCTCGGATGTGCAGATGATCGTCGCCGACGCCGGACTGGATGTCAGCCGGCTGACGGCCGACATGACCCGCGCCATCGACAAGCTACCCTACGGCGCGACCTCGGTGGAGGAATTCTCCGACCACATCTTCCACGCCATCCAGGAGGGTTGGAACCTGGCGACGCTGGAGTTCGGGGTTGAGGAGGTGCGCAGCGCCCATATCCTGCTCGCTTGTCTGAGGACGCCCGCGCTCGAAGGCCTGGTGTCGAAGATCAGCGCCGAATTCGACAAGATCGATGCCGATGGGGTCATTTCCCGCTTCGCCGATGTCACGGAGGGCTCGCTCGAAGCCGGCTCACCTCCTGTCGCGGCCGCCGCGGAGACACCGGTCAAGCGGGGCCCGGGCGGGGATTCGGCCTTGGCCAAATACGCCACCGACCTCACCCAGCGCGCCCGCGACGGCAAGATCGATCCGGTCGTCGGCCGCGATCCCGAAATACGGCAGATCGTCGACATCCTGATGCGGCGCCGGCAAAACAATCCGATCCTGACCGGCGAGGCCGGCGTCGGCAAGACGGCGGTGGTCGAGGGATTTGCCTTGCGCATCGCCCAGGGCGACGTGCCGCCGACATTGCAGAATGTCTCGGTGCGTATGCTCGATGTCGGGCTGATGCAGGCCGGCGCCAGCGTCAAGGGCGAGTTCGAGAAGCGCCTGAAGGCCGTCATCGACGAGGTCCAGGCCTCGGAGACGCCGATCATCCTGTTCATCGACGAGGCGCACACGCTGATCGGCGCCGGCGGCGCGGCGGGAACCGGAGACGCTGCCAATCTCCTGAAGCCGGCGCTGGCGCGCGGCGAGCTGCGCACCATCGCCGCCACCACCTGGGCCGAATACAAGCAGCACATCGAGAAGGATCCGGCGCTCACCCGGCGCTTCCAGGTGGTCAAGATCGACGAGCCGTCGGAAGCCGTGGCCGTGCTGATGCTGCGCGGCGTCGCCGGCGTCCTGGAACAGCACCACAAGGTGCAGATCCTGGACGAGGCGATCGAAGCGGCGGTCTCGCTTTCGCATCGCTATATCCCGGCCAGGCAATTGCCGGACAAGGCCGTCAGCCTGCTCGACACCGCCTGCGCCCGCGTCGCGATCTCGCAGCATGCGATGCCGGCCGAGGTCGAGGACATCCTGCGCCGCCGCCAGGCGCTGGAAGTGGAGAGCGGCATCATCGGCCGCGAGGCGGCGATCGGCATCGACGTGGCCGACCGGCAGGCCCGTGTCGACGCGGGGCTGGCGGAAGCCGAGACCGCTTTAGCCGCAGCCCAAGCGCGGTGGGATCGGGAAAAGGCTTTGGTGGCCGAGATCCTCGACCTGCGTGCGAAATTGCGCGGCGAAGGCGTGCCGTTCGACGAGGCGGCGGCTGAGGAGGCTGCTGCCGGGACCGAGAGCGGGGAGAGCGCGGCAAGGGCGTCCGGGCAAAAGCCGACTGAGAACAAGCCCGCAGAGAGCAAGGCTGCTGAGACCAAGAAAACCAAGGCTTCGAAAACCAAAGGGGCCAAGGCCGCAAAGGCCGAAACAGTTTCCGCCGAGCCGGCGGATGAAGCCTCCGCCGATCTGGCGCGGCTGCGCGAACTGATGGCCGAACTTGCCGCCGCGCAAGGCGAGACGCCGCTGATCCTGCCGTCGGTCGACCGCAATGCGGTCGCGGCCGTGGTGCAGGACTGGACCGGCATCCCGACCGGACGGATGCTCTCCAGCCAGACCGAGAAGGCGCTCAGGCTCGCCGCCACCCTGTCCGAGCGCGTGGTCGGCCAGGATCACGCCATGGAAATGATCGCCCGGCGCGTGCAGACCAGCCGCGCCGGCCTCGGCGCGCCGGAAAAACCGGTCGGGGTGTTCCTGCTCTGCGGGCCTTCCGGCGTCGGCAAGACCGAGACCGCGCTGGCGCTCGCCGAGACGCTCTATGGCGGCGAGCAGAACCTGATCTCGATCAACATGTCGGAATTCCAGGAAGCCCATACGGTCTCGACGCTGAAGGGCGCGCCGCCCGGCTATGTCGGTTACGGCAAGGGCGGCATCCTGACCGAGGCCGTGCGCAGGAAACCCTATTCCGTGATCCTGCTCGACGAGGTCGAGAAGGCGCATCCGGACGTGCATGAGATCTTCTTCCAGGTCTTCGACAAGGGCATGATGGACGACAGCGAGGGCCGTCGCATCGACTTCAAGAACACGCTGATCCTGCTCACCTCGAATGTCGGTTCCGATGTCATCATGGACCGGACGAAGAACGGCACCGTGCGCACCGGCATCGACGACCTAGATACCGCGCTACGCGCCCCGTTGCTGAAGGTATTCCCGGCCGCCTTCCTCGGTCGGGTCGTCACCATCCCCTACTATCCGCTCTCGGACGCGATGATCGAGGCGATTGCCAGGCATCAGTTCGGCAAGATCGCGCGCCGCCTCAAGGCAACCAACGACGCCGAGCTGGTGATCGGCGACGGCGTGATGGATTTGGTCAAGGCGCGCTGCACCGAGATCGAATCCGGCGGGCGCATGATCGACGCCATCCTCACCAACACACTGCTGCCGGAACTCAGCCGCGGCGTGCTCAACCGCTCGCTCGAGGGCAAGAAGATGGCGAAAGTCATCGTGGGGGCGTCGCCGGAAGGATTCACCTACTCGTTCGAATAGGACCTTGCAGCGGCGGGTCAAGGCTCGACGGCGGCGCCGTCCGGCATGATGTGAAGTTCGTCGGCTTTGATCCCTACGGCGTGATCCTACACCGCGGGCGGTGTTTCTACGAGTTCGATCCGCTTGGCGCCGCCCGGAGGTAGCGACTGTCGTCGAGGCGCTGCATTCCGCCTTCTGCCTGACCCTAGCCGGTCATCGCGTGGCCTTGGCCAGCTTTGATCAAGGTCAAAGCGATGCGAGGCTATCCGGGCTTACCTGTCTGGCAACAGCAGTGAAATGATCGGACGGCGCCGGAGTGCTCGGCTGATCCGACCTCGGAGAAACACATGATCGTGAACAACGGCACCCTCGTCGCGGTTACGGATGGCGAGAGCCTGCGGCTGTTTCACAACAAGGGGCACGAACCTCATCTCGACCTGATCGAAGTCGAGGACGCGGTCCTTGAAGTGGCTCACGCCGGATCCGGCGGCAGGCACCGCAGTTCAACCGCCAATCCGGACGAGTCCCGGCTGGGCGAGGACGACTTCGCCGCATCGATCGCGAGCTATCTCAATCATAAGGCCCGCGAGGAAGCCTGCGAGCATGTACTGGTGATCGCCGATCCGCGCACGCTCGGTGAGATGCGGAGGCACTATCAGCCGTCATTGAGCGCCAAACTCGTCGGCGAGATCGCCAAGGACTTCGTCAAGCATCCGGTGATGTCGATCAAGAGCGCCATAGAAGCCGCCTGACCCGATCGACACTCCGCCCGCCTTGATTGGCATAGGCGCGTCCAACCGCTGGAAAGCTTTGCGGCGGCAGACCCGTTGGGCCGCGCACGGTTGCGATACGCGACGATGTTCTCGCAGCTCGCGACCGCACTGGCTGGGCGAGCACGCCGCGGTTCGTCGCCGGGCGTGCTCGGTGTCGTCTTACTGAACCTTGATGGTGGCCCACATGCCGTTCATGAAATGATCGGGGATGTTGCAGAAGACCGCGTAGAAGCCCGGCTTGAGATCGAGCGTCAGCGAACCCGACTTGCCCGGATCGAGTTCCGAGACCTCGCCCAGATGGCCGGCCGCATCCTCATCGACACGGTTCTCGTTCGAAATATAGGGCAGCGTTGTCTTTTTCGGGTCCGCCACGGGAACGACAATCATTTCATGGACCGTGGCCTTGGAGGTGTTGGTCACATCGAAGGTCACCTTGCCGGCCGGCACGACCTTCTTGTCGACCTGAATCTTCATCATCGCCATGCTCATATTCGCCGGCATGCCCATCCCCATCTTGGCGTCGGCGTTCATGTCGCCGTTCTTGTCCCACAATTTCACGTTGACCGTGGAATCCGCGAAGGCCGGCGCCGCAACGGCCAGCGCGGTCAACGCAAGTCCAATTCTCAAAAACTGCATCGTAAGTGCTCCTGTCTGCCGCCCGGCGACCACAAAGGCGGACTGCTTGGCAAGATGATTGGTCGCGAGCGCTGTCTAGCAAGCACAGCCTGACAACCCGCTGACGACCTCGCTGCCGGTCCTGACGCCCGGTCGGTTGGCGATATCGCCCGGCGGCGCGGTAGCTCACCACAGAGAAAAATGCGAACCCAGGAACACGAGGACCTGGCCGGTGATCAAAGGAATCCTCAACAGGGGACCGTCCTCTCCGCTGTCCTGCACCGGCTGCCCGAGCACGCAAGGATGCGCCTTCAGCACATCTCTCCAGATAGTTGGAAAGTCTGATCCCTTGCTTCTTTCAGCATTGCAGGTGTCGACAAGCTTCGCGACGGCTTTTCTCATTGAGCGGCGTGACCTTAAGTGCCTGATTACGCCACATATGAAGGATTTCGACGCGAAGAATTTGATTTCGGTCAATGCGCCGAAAAGAGTCGCTTACAATGGCCCCCACGCATTCCCTTGGTTGTGGTAGCGATGTTTCACTGCGGTCCATGCGGCCCGGTGGGCGATTTCCTCACGCCTCTCGCCGCGGTCGAGATATTCGATGGCGACGGCGATGCGGATCACCATGCTCTATCCCGCGGCTGCCGCCGTCATCATGCGCGTGCCCAGGCGACCCGCGTCAGCTCGACATCAGCCGGTTGAGCCACACCTCGTCCAGCAACGAGCGGGTAACGCCGCCGAACACCCATTCCCTCAACCGGCTATGCCCATAGGCGCCCGACACGATCAACTCGGCCTTCACCGAAGCGAAGAAATCGACCAGGCGATTGCTTTCATCATCGGCCGTCTTGATGATCTCGGTGCGCGCCTTGATGCCGTGACCGGCCAGGAAGCTCGCCACGTCCTTGACGCCGTCCCTGATCCAATCGTCCGGATTGCGATCGACCGCCACAATGGTGACTTCGTCGGCCATGACCATGAGTGGCAAAGCGTCGGCCACCGCCCGCCTGGCTTCGCGCGTGTCCTTCCAGGACACCACGGTCCTGCGAGCCGGCAAATCCATCGCGCCCTGAGCCGCGACCAGGACCGGCCGGCCCGCGCGCAGCACCAGGGATCCTGGATCGACCGTGCGGCAGGTATCGCCCGTCGACGCGCCCTGGGAAGCGCTGGTGACGACGATGTCGGCCATGCGGGCTCTCCGGGCCACGGCGTGATCCGGGTTTTCGATCTCGCCATGCCAGTCCGTCTTGACTGCTCCGGCCACCAGGCCATCGAACTCGGCGTTCAGGCCGGTCAGGCGGCGTCGGATCTCATCCCGCGACTGTTCCCAGATCTCGGCGGCGATCGCCGCGCCCTCGGGCGCCATCGTTACCGGCAACGGAGCATCCGCGGCGCAGAACCCTATCAAACGGGCATCAAAGCGCTTGGCGAGGTTCACGCCGATTCGCATGATCGGTTCTATCGGACCGTCGATATTGAGGTTCAGAAGAATTGATTTGTAGCTCATCGCACGCGCTTTCGATCGGGTCCTTCTCGATGAACGGAACCATATGTCGCAAGAGCATGCCCGCCTTGATGTGGATCAAAGTCGCCTCTAAGCCGCCCCCTACTTTCAAGGCATGCGGGAGTCGAAATGGATTACCTCGCCATCGACCACGAAGGCGCCATTCCCGATGTGATGGATGGTTTTCGGCCTCGGCTGTTGCGGATCGATCCACGCCTTGACGACCTCCAGCAAGAAGAGATTGTATCTGTTGACCAGGCGCGTATCGACCACGCGGCACTCGAGGTTGGCGAAACACTCGGCCACCAGCGGCGCCGATACCTGTTCAGCGGGAAGCGGCGTGAACCATGCGGTCGCGAACTTGTCCGTGTCCCGGCCGGAGCAATTCCCGACCTCCACGACCTTCTCCGCGAGGCCGACGGCTGGGATTGCAATCACGCATTCCCTCGTTTGACGCAAGGCGAAGAATGAGAGGTCATTGCTTGATACGATGCAGGCGATGGTTGGCGGCGCGACTTCCACCATCATGTGCCAGGACATCGTCATGACGTTCGAGCGGCCTTGCCTGGACCGCGTCGAAAGCAGGACGACCGGACCGGGTTCAATGATCCGGTAGACCTCGGCAAGCGGCAATTCCTTCATATCCGTCCCTCGCTTTGCATCTGAGGATGGGCTTGTTGTCATGGACTTGTCGCGGGCATTGCCATCATTCGCCTTGATCAGGGTCAAAGCCGGCATGCCGGGCCGGATTGATCATGATCAATGCCACCTTGCGCCGGACCTGCGATGTTCAAGCAGGACGACCAAAGGGGCTCGTCGATGGCGACTGAAGATTTCCTGCTGTGGGGCGCCGTGCCCTGCCTCGGCTTCATCGCCGGAGCCGCGATCTATTTCGAGCGGGCATCGTTCCGGCGAAGCAAAGGCTTGTCCGCAAGCCACGGCTTTGGACGCCACTCACGCCCGCATCAGCCAAAATCAAGAAATTGAAGCGAGAAGCGAAGGGAAAGACACCATGACGTGGAATTCGGAAGAGTTTAGTTCGCCCGAGCTGTTCCCTTTCGCCCAAACCGGGCAAAAATTCATAAGAGCGGCCGCCGCGATGCAGGCGCATTCGGTCCGCGCGCTGCTGCGCTGCCAGATTGAAGGCGTATCCTTCCTCAAGCGGCGCTTCGAGGATGACCTGAAGCTTGTAGAGAAGCTGACCGGCGGCGACGAATTCGTCGATGCGTTCGACGTGTTCGTGAACTTCGTCCAGAACGCCACATCCGACTATGCGAAAGAGGCCGGCAAATTCGCTTCCATCGGCGCCAAACTGGCTTCGGAGACAGCCGGGCAAGTCCGCAAGGAGGCGGAAACGACGATGAACGACATGGCCGCGGCAACGCTTCCCGCCTGAAATGTCTTTGCCAGGGAAAAGCAGGCGCAAACCAGCCGCCGATCGGTCCTCCGTCTGGAGCAGTCATGACATGGTGGAAGATCCGGAGACACCGCAAGGCTCCAGGCGCAATGAGGTGGTGGCCGCGGTCGGCCCCCAAGTGCCGCAGTTGCCGAACGAAGGAACGCCAAGCGTCTATCGCGACGTCGACAGGCTCGCGCATGCCTTGGTGGGCGCCTTCACCGCGGGCGTCTCTCCGGTCAGCCTCCTGCAGGCCTGGCAGGACTGGCTGCTGCACCTGTCGACATCGCCGGGAAAGCAGGCGGAGGTCTCCACAAAGGCGGTCGAGAAGCTCGTCAGGTTCAATGATTTTCTTTTTCGCTGCGGGCTTGGAATGGGGACGGCTGCGCCAACCATCACGCCCTTGCCGCAAGACAGAAGGTTCCAGCACCATGCCTGGCAGACATTCCCCTTCAACGCGATGCAGCAAGCCTTCCTGCTCTCCCAGCAATGGTGGCACAACGCCACCAGCGGGCTTCCTGGAGTAACGAGAAGGCATGAGCGCCTCGTCGAGTTCTACAGCCGGCAGATACTGGATACCGTCTCTCCTTCCAATTTCCCGGCGCTCAACCCGGAGGTCATCGATAGGACCTTTCGAAAAAACGGCGCCAACTTCGTCAACGGCGCCAGCAATATGGTCGACGACCTGATGCGACTGGTCGACGGCAAGCCGCCAGCTGGCGTGGAGGACTTCCGGCCGGGCATCGAGGTCGCCGCAACCTCGGGCGAGGTGATCTTTCGCAATGAACTGATCGAGCTGATCCGTTATGCGCCGATGACGGGCACCGTGAAGGAGGAGCCGATCCTCATCGTCCCCGCCTGGATCATGAAATACTACATCCTCGATCTTTCGCCGCGGAACTCGCTGGTCCGCTATCTTGTCCAGAGCGGCTATACGGTCTTTTGCATCTCCTGGCGCAATCCGGGTAGCGACCAGGCCGGAGTCTCGCTGGACGACTATCGCCGGCTCGGCGCTATGGCGGCCATGAATGCGGTCGAGGCGGCGACGGGAAGCAGCCGGATCCACGGGGTGGGCTACTGCCTTGGCGGCACGCTGCTGTCGATAGCCGCGTCGGCGATGGCCCGCGACGGCGATCACCGCCTGGCCAGCCTGTCGCTTTTTGCGGCGCAGGTCGATTTCGAAGAACCGGGCGAACTCGGCCTGTTCATGGACGAGAGCCAGATCACGCTGCTCGAGGACGTGATGTGGGCCGAAGGCACGCTCGACCAGCGCCGCATGGCCGGCGCTTTCCAGATGCTTCGCTCGCAGGATCTGATCTGGTCACGCATGGTGCGCGAATATCTGCTCGGCGAGCGCGCTCCGATGAGCGACCTCATGGCCTGGAACGCCGATTCAACCCGCATGCCGTTTCGCATGCAGTCGGAATATCTGCGGCAGCTTTATCTGGACAACGATCTTGTCGAGGGCCGCTTTCGCGTCGAGGGAAGGCCTGTTCATCTGGAAGACATTCGAGCCCCGGTGTTCGCGGTCGGCACCGAGACGGACCATGTCGCGCCGTGGCGTTCGGTATTCAAGCTGACGTATCTCCTGGACACCGACATCGACTTCGTCCTGACCACCGGCGGACACAATGCGGGTATCGTGTCGGAGCCCGGACACTCGAACCGTTCCTACAGAAGGCTCAGTTGCCGCCATGCCGCCATTCGTCCCAGCCCGGACGAGTGGGCAAAAGAGGCGGCCGTGACATATGGCTCCTGGTGGCCGGCCTGGGTCGAATGGCTGGCCGGTCATTCCAGCGGCGAGGTCGCGGCCGACCGGGGCGATGCCTTGGGCACCTTGAAGACGGTTTGCGCCGCGCCCGGCACGTATGTCCTCGAGCGGTAGCTGCGTTCCAGCCGTTTGAGCGAGGTCAAGGCGCGGCGTCCGCTCAAGGCGTATTCAGCAGCCATGAAACGTCGAACAGCGCTCAAGGTTCTGCTGTTTGCAATCGCCTTCGCATCGCCGGCCTCGGCGGGCGAAAATCTGCAGGTTGCCTATGGCAGAAGGCTCGTCGAAACAAACTGCGCGCGATGCCACGCAGTCGGCCGGACTGGCGAAAGCACCCATCCTGATGCCCCGCCTTTTCGTCTGTTGCACCGCCGCTATCCGATCGAGGACCTGCAAGAAGCCTTGGCCGAGGGAATCTCCACCGGTCATCCGGACATGCCCGAGTTCGTGGCCTCTCCAGATCAGATCGAGGCGATCATCGCTTATATCGGGAGCCTCGGCCGATAGTGGGAATCCGCGGAAGAGAGCGCCGATGGCGCAAGAGGAGGTATCGGATGAAACGCGGTATCGGAAGTGAGGACACAGAGGCCCCTGAGCTGGCAATCTCGACCAGGAAGGTCTGTTTCATAATCGCCAAGGCGCATGGATTCGATGTCAAGGTTGCCGTCACCGAGCCGGACGCGGGCTCCAATCCCACGGACGATGGTGAAATCGCGGTGCTTCAGGACTATGATGATGACCCCGTGCGTGAAGAGCTTGGGTCGCTGATCTCGGATCTCTCAGTCGACGAGCAGATCGACCTCGTGGCGTTGACATGGCTCGGCAGGGACGACGGCAAGGCGTCCGATTGGGACGAGGTTCGCCGGCAGGCGGCCTACGCCCACAACAGGCATACGGCCGACTATCTTTGCGGCAACCCACTGTTGGGCGATCACCTCGCGGCCGGACTCGACGCTCTCGGCCTGTCGTGCCCCGGCTGAACCGAAGTTGATGCACATCAAAGCGGGGCGTTTTCGACCGTGCTGGTCGATCCGTCTCTGATGGAGTCCGGACATGAGCTACACGACGGTACTGGTCCGGCTCGATATCGACGGTCAGCCTGGATAGATGAACTTGCTTCCGAGCGAGGCAGGTCAATATCCGCTCACAGCTGGTGGAGCCCTCGCATGAGTCGTATCGGCGGTTTCTTGCTGGTCATGCTTATCGCCACGGTGACCGCGGCCGGTGTCGCTTTCGTGCTTTACAGGAACGAGCTTGGTCGCCTGCGCGACGCCGTCAGCCGAGGCAGCCTGGTCGCCAAGCTCGACATCGGGCCGGTTGAATACGCCGACCGCGGCGCGGGCATTCCACTGCTTTCGATCCACGGCGCCGGCGGCGGCTTTGACCAAGGGCTTGCCCTTGCTTCCGGTCTCGTGGGGGAGGGCTTCCGGATCATCGCGCCGTCGCGCTACGGCTACCTGCGCACGCCTGTTCCGCAAGACCCTTCTCCAGCCGCGCAGGCCGATGCGTTCGCGGCGTTGCTCACTGAACTGGACGTTTCCAAAGCGGTGGTCGTCGGCGTTTCTGCCGGCGCGCGGTCCGCGGTCGAGCTAAGCCTGCGGCACCCGGACAAGGTCGCCGTTCTCATTCTGGTTGTCCCGGCCCTCTATTCGCCCACCAGCCCGGTCTCGATCGACGTGGGCCGGGGTAACAGGTTTGCGTTCTGGGCTGTCAACACCGGCGGCGATTTCGCCTGGTGGGCTGCCGAGAACATTGCGCCATCAGTACTCATTCGCTTCCTCGGCGTTCGGCCGGCGCTGGTAGCGGCCGCGCCCCAAGCCGAGACGGACCGTGTGATGAGCTTCGTCAGAGGCGTTGAACCATTGTCGCTGCGCTTCTCCGGCATCAATATCGACAGCGCCCCAGACCCGCATGAACGGCCGTTATCAGAAATCGCCGCGCCGACAATGATCGTCTCCGCGCGCGACGACCTGTTCAACACGCTGCCGGCAGCCGAGTTCGCGGCGGCCAGGATTCGCGGCGCCAAGCTGGTGGTCTACGATACCGGCGGGCATCTTCTTGTCGGGCGCATGCAGGAGGTTCGCACGGCTATCCGCGCCTTTCTGGCTGGCGCGGGTCTGATCCCGTCAACCGATAGCCGTCCGCCGAACCGGTGATTGTCGGCGTGAACGAACGCCGCAGGGGCGCAGCGTCCACCGCGATCAGCTGTTTTGCGCTCCTTGGCCGGGGGCCTCAAACCAGGTGCCGCGCTCGCCCCTGACAATTGCCAGGGCATCGTCGAGCTTGCCGATCGCGGCGGGCTTGCCCGTTGCTTCGGCGAACTCGGTCGCGGCACCGACCTTCGGCCCCATGGATCCGGCCGGAAAATTCTGTCCGGATATCTCTGTCGTGGCAACGTGCCGGAGCGCGCGCGCCTCCGGCGTGCCGAAGCCGGTATAGACCGCATCGACATCCGTCAGCATGAGCAGCATGTCGGCCTTCAATTGACGCGCCAGAAGCGAGCTTGCCAGGTCCTTGTCGATGACGGCTTCGACGCCGATCATGCTGCCATCGTCGCGGGCGATGACCGGGACACCACCGCCACCCGTGCAGATGACGACGACGCCATGTTCGACCAGATAGGAGATCACCGACACTTCCAGGATATCGAGAGGGCGCGGCGAGGGCACGACACGGCGCCATTTGTCTCCGTCGGGCGCAACGGTCCAACCGCGCGCGCCCGCGAGCCGCCGCGCTGTCGCCTCGTCATAGACGGGGCCGATCGGTTTTGTCGGATGGGCGAAGGCTGGGTCGCTCGGGTCCACCTTCACCTGCGTCAGCAGGGTTGCAAACAACCTGTTCCTGAGGAGGTTGCCGAGTTCCTGCTCGATCACATAGCCGATCATGCCGGCACTTTCGGCGCCGAGCACGTCGAGCGGGAAAGCGCCATCGGTCGAGGCCGCCGACTGCAGCGCCAGCAGGCCGACCTGCGGGCCGTTCCCATGCGTGACGACGAGCGAATGGCCCTGGTCGATAAGCGCGGCCAGAGCGGATGCCGCACGCTTGACATTGGCGCGCTGATTTTCGGCGGTCATGGGCTCGCCGCGCCGCAACAGCGCGTTCCCGCCGAGAGCAACGACGATCAGCATCTCAGTTGCCGATCGTGGCGACGAGCAGCGCCTTGATCGTATGCATGCGGTTCTCCGCCTGGTCGAACACGATCGACGCGCCCGATTCGAACACCTGATCCGTAACCTCCATGCAGTCGATGCCGAATTCGCGCGCGACCGAGGCGCCGACCTCGGTCTCGGTATCGTGGAACGCCGGCAGGCAATGCATGAATTTCACGTGCGGATTGCCGCTGGCCGACATCACCTCGCTCGTCACCCGATAGGGCGTCAGCAGGCGGATACGCTCAGGCCACGCCGACTTGGCCTCACCCATGGACAGCCAGACATCCGTGTAGATGAAGTCGGCGCCTTCGACGCAGCTCTTCACATCCTCGTCCAGCCTGAAGCGGCCGCCGCTGCGCTCCGCCAGGGTTCTGACATGCGCGCAGAACTCGTCGTCCGGCCAAAGCTCCTTGGGCGAAGCGATGCGCATGTCGATGCCGACCTTGGCGGCGCCCACGGCCAGGGATAGCGCGACATTGTCCCGACCCTCTCCGACGAAGGCGACCGTCATGTCGGACAAATGCTTGTGCGTGAATTCGCGCATGGTCATGAAATCGGCGAGGATCTGCGTCGGGTGCGCTTCATTGGTCAGGCCGTTGTAGACGGGCACGCCGGCATGCGTGGCAAGCAGTTCGGCCTGATGTTGCGCAAAGCCGCGATATTCGATCGCATCATACATGCGGCCGAGCACGCGCGCGGTGTCCTTCATGGACTCCTTGTGCCCGATATGGCTGCCGCTGGGGCCGAAATAGGTGACGTGGGCGCCCTGATCGTAGGCGGCCACTTCGAATCCCGTCCGCGTGCGGGTCGAGTCCTTCTCGAAGATGAGCGCGATGTTCTTGCGGACGAGGCGCGGTATCTCGTGCCCGGCCTGCTTGGCTGCCTTCAGGTCGGCGGCCAGCTTCAGCAGGAAGCGGATCTCGTCCGCCGAAAGGTCGTCCAGCGAGAGCACCGAGCGTCCATGAAGGTTGATCGACATTGGGGGTCCTTTCAGAGCGGGTCTCGGGCGATGGGGCAGGTCATGCAATGGCCGCCGCCGCGGCCGCGGCTGAGCTCGGCACCCTCGACGGTGATCACCTCGATCCCCGCGCGGCGCAGAAGCGTGTTGGTGTAGACGTTGCGGTCGTAGCCGATGACGACGCCCGGCTCGACCGCGACGACGTTGTTGCCATCGTCCCACTGCTCGCGTTCGGCCTCGTAGCGGTCGCCGCCAGTGGCGATGATCCGCAGCGATTTAAGCCCGAGAGCCTCCGCGACCACTGATATGAAGGGCTCCTTCTCCTCCCTGACCTCGACCGCCGCATCGCCGTCGCCGGGCCGGATCGAGAAGGTGCGCAGCCTTTCGACCACGGGCGGATACATGGTGGCAAGGTCCCGGTCGCAGAAGGTGAAGACGGTGTCGAGATGCATGAAGGAACGGTCGCGCGGCATCAGAGCCGCGATCACGCGTGTGGCTTCTCCGGCGGCGAACAGGCTTCGCGCAAGATCGCCGACCGCTTGCGGCGTGGTGCGCTCGCCCATGCCGACCAGAACGACGCCTCCGCCGACCGGCATGACGTCGCCGCCTTCGAGGCTGACGCCCGTTCCGGCCTGGGGCGAGACGAACGGGATGCCGCTGTCGCGGAACCTTGGATGGAAGCGATAGACAGCTTCGACATTGGCTGCCTCGGGCCGCCTGGCGGCCCAATACATCGGGTTGGCCGACACGGAGCGGTAGATCCAGCAGGAGCTGTCACGGGTGAACAGTTGGTTGGGCAGCGGCGGCAGCACGAAGTCCTGCGGCGCGAGCGTCCTCCCGGTCAGCCCCCTGGGCTCGAACGGTAGTTCGGCACGCGCAATGCCGCCGACGAGACAGGTTGCCAGCAGGCCGGCCGACATTTCGTTCAGCCAGCCGCGCATCTCGTCGACCATGTCGAGGCCGACCACGCCGGCATGCACCCGGCGGTCGAGAAGCCAGTCGCGGGCCTTGCCGATCCCCATGGTCTCGGCAAGCAGCTCGCCGAACGAATGCACCACCACGCCGCGCTCGCGCAACGCGTCGACGAAGACGTCGTGTTCCTGGCGCGCCCGCTTCACCCAAAGCACGTCGTCGAACAGCAGCGACTTGCAGTTGTCCGGCGTTAGCCTGCGCAAGCTGAGGTCCGGTCTGTGGACCATGACCTCGCGCAGGCGGCCGACTTCCGAATGCACTCCCAGACTTGTCATCGCATGGCCTCTCAAAGCGCGCTGACGGCGCCGGTCCACATCTCGTAGACGGCAAGGATTGCGACCGCGACGAGCGCGACGGCGATGATGGCTTCCACCGGGTGGAAGACACGCTGGTTGCCCTCGCGGCGAGCCCAGACGTAGAAGATGATGCCCGGGGCATAGAGGATCGCGCACATGAACAGGTACGCAGGCCCCGCCGCATAGACGAGCCACAGCCCGTAGATCGTTGCCAGCACGCCGGCGAGGAGCGGTCCGGTGCGCCGCTCGCCGCTTTGGTAGCTTTCGCCGGTCAATGCCAGTTTCGCGGCGAAGGCTCCGGAGAAGATGTAAGGCACCAGGATGGCGGCCGAGGCGATGTAGAAGAGTGCCTGGTAGGTGCTCTGGGCGAAGAGCGTGATCACCAGGAAGGCCTGGACAAGCAGGTTGGTGATCAGCAGCGACGTCGAGGGAACGCCGCGCTCGCTTTCCCGGCCGAAGAACTTCGGCATGGTCCCGTCCTTTCCGGCGACATGCGGAACCTCCGCCGCAAGCAGCGTCCAGCTCAGGAAGGCGCCGACGACCGAGATGACGAGCGCGAGATTGATGAGGATGGCACCCCAGGGCCCGACAACCGCCTCCAGCACGCCCGCCATCGACGGGTTCTTCAGGGCGGCAAGGTCAGGCTGGCTCAGGATGCCGAGCGAAAGCAGCGAGACCAGCGCATAGAGCGCGAGGCAGGTGAAGAAGCCGAGCACCGTCGCGGTCGCGATGTCCTTGCGGCGCTCCGCCCGGGCGGAGAAGACGCTGGCGCCTTCGATGCCGATGAACACCCACAGCGTCACCAGCATCGTGCTCTTGACCTGGGCGACGATGGTGCCGAGCGAGGCGTTGCCGAGCCCGGTGAAGTCGAGTGTCCAGACATTGAGCTTGAAGGCTACC
Source organism: Mesorhizobium sp. M2E.F.Ca.ET.209.01.1.1 (assembly GCF_004010375.2). NCBI lineage: Bacteria > Pseudomonadati > Pseudomonadota > Alphaproteobacteria > Hyphomicrobiales > Phyllobacteriaceae > Mesorhizobium > Mesorhizobium sp. M2E.F.Ca.ET.209.01.1.1. Next base: position 162,078 of record NZ_SADP02000007.1, read on the forward strand.
GCGACGACGCCGACAAAGAGGACGACAGGAGCAATCTTAGCGATGGTCACGATAGTGTTGACGACCGCCGCCTGACGGATGCCCGCGAGGACCAGAAAGTGGATAAGCCACAGCAAGATCGATGCCCCGAGCACCGCCTGCCACGTGTTTCCGTCACCGAAGGCGGGGAAGAAATAGGACAACGCGCTGAAGACGATCACCGCGTAGGAGACGTTGCCGACCCATGCGCTGATCCAATAGCCCCAGGCACTGTTGAAGCCTACGAACGGACCGAAGCCGGCCTTGGCATAGGCATAGGGGCCGGCGTCGAGGTCGGGCCGGCGCACCGCCAGCGACTGGTAGACAAACACCAGCGCAAGCATGCCGACCGCCGTGATGGCCCAACCGATCAGGATCGCGAGCGGACCGGCGCCGGCCGCCATGTTCTGGGGCAGGCTGAAGACGCCCGAGCCCACCATGGAGCCGATGACAAGCGCGGTCAGCGACCCCAGCCGGAGCTTCGCCGAAGCCGGGGTCGCGGTTTCTTCCCGGATAGGGACATTGATGTCTGTTGTGGCCATGAGGCCCTCCCACCTTTGCAACGATGGGGGGCAATTCAACAGGAAAGGGGACTGGCAGCTTTGACACCGGTCAAATCCCGGTCCCCGGTGCTGGCGGCGAGGCCCCGATGTGGCTGCATACGCCCCCCAGCCGCTTCGACCCGCGGCCGGTTGGCGCGGCTTCCGCATGGCCTCGCCATGTAAGGCTAGCTCTCCAACGCTTCGCGGCCCGAAACGCCCGCGATGGAGATCCTGAAGAACACGTGGGGAAGATGCTCCGCGTCCGAGGTGCTGGCCGGCTTGAGCGCGCCTGGCTCCCACCAGTCGAAGTGCTTGCTAAGCACGAACCATGCATGGTCACACTGCGCTCCGATCCGATCGGGAAGTTCCTCATAACGGCCGGTGACGATGACGCTTTTCCAGCCGTGACCCGTGCCGGGTGCGTCGACCTGCACGGACACGAGCGGATTGGCGCGCATCCAGTCGATCTTCTTGCCCGGCATCGAGAAGGCATAGAGGTGGTTGTCCGCATGCGCGTAATGGAACGGAACCATATAGGGTCGCCCGTCCCTCGCGCAGGCCAGGCGGCCGACGCGATTGGCCGTCAGCAGTTTGGTGCATTCCAGGGTGGACAGTGGGCGGATCTGCATCGGCAAGACTCCTAAGTGCCGGTGTCGCGCCGCGATCTTTTCGCGGTGTGCTGGCCGGAGCGTCTCCTGTCGTCGGCATTCCCGCGGGCGAGGGCCATGATGTCCAGAACCTCGTTGTCGGAGAGCTGCGGGAAGTTGCCGTAGTAATAGCTCAGCGCCCGAAAACGTGCAGGCTGATTGAGGCAGATCAGATCCGCTTCCTGCGCGAGTTCGTCCGCGGTGTCCGCCGGCGCCACGGGAAGCGCGACGATGATCTTCCGCGGCGAACGTCGCTTCAACGCGCGAATGGCGACCTTCATCGTCGTTCCGGTCGCCGCCCCGTCGTCAACGACGATCACCGTTTTGCCCGCCACCGACAAGGGCGAGTCTTTCCCACGATATACCGCCCGCCGTCGTTCCAGTTCGGGGCGCTCCTGCGCGATCAGCACGCGAAGCGTGCTGTCATCGAGGGCGTATGCCTCCACGATCTCCCGGTTGAGAACGACGTCGGGAGGGTCTCCGTCCACGATGGCGGCCACCGCCAGTTCCGGATTGCCCGGCGCTCCGACCTTTCGAACGATCATCAAGTCCAGCGGCGCCTTGAGGGCCTTGGCCACCTCTGCAGCCACAGGGATGCCGCCTCGTGGCAAGGCGAGCACAATCGGGTCCTTCGGCTGAAGCAGGTCCAGCGATGCGCCGAGCTTCTGCCCCGCCTCCTGGCGATCGCGAAACATCGTCATTCCTCCGGCCACAGTTGGCGCAGCGACTTCTTCATCGAGTTCCGAACCTGGACGATCTCACCGTGGGAAATAGGCCGGTCGAGGAGTCTGAACACCGCTCCGATCGCCTTGTCGGTGTCGATTTGCGGCTCGTAGCCAAAGCTGTTGCGGACGCAAATGACGAAGTCGCTCTTTTTGCGTTCCCATGCCGGTTCGTTCACCCGTTGCTGCGGGTGCCCGGCGGCATGGGTGATCGAAGTGTGTGAAACAGCGTGTGTCATCCTCGTTATCCCTCGACTGTCGTTCTCCCCTGGGAGCCGCGCATGCAAGGCCAATACCCTGGATTTCAGCCGCCTGCCTTGTTCACCAGCAGCGGAATGATGCGGTCGGTCTTGGCGACGGCGGGACGGCCTGAGCCGGCATAGGGGATGCCGAGCGCATCCCAGGTCTCGACCAGCGCGTCCTGCAATTCGGCAATCAGCGCGTCCGAATGGAACGGCGTGGGCGTGATGCGCAGCCGCTCGGTGCCGCGCGGCACCGTCGGATAGTTGATCGGCTGGATATAGATGCCGTGCACGCCAAGCAGCCGGTCGCTCGCCATCTTGCAGAGTTCGGGGTCGCCGACCAGCACCGGCACGATATGGGTGGCCGATTCCATCACCGGCAGGCCCGCGGCGGCAAGCACCTGCTTGGTGCGCGCCGCCTGGCGCTGCTGCGCGTCGCGCTCGGCCTGCGAGCGCTTGAGATGACGGATCGAGGCGGTGGTGGCGGCGGCGATCGCCGGCGGCAGCGCGGTGGTGAAGATGAAACCCGGCGCGTAGGAGCGCACCGCGTCGATCACGGCACTTGTGCCGGTGATGTAGCCGCCGAGCGTGCCGAAGGCCTTGGCCAGCGTGCCCTGGATGATGTCGACGCGGTCGGCCAGGCCCTCGCGTTCGGTGATGCCGCCGCCGCGCGGTCCGTACATGCCCACCGCATGCACCTCGTCGATATAGGTCATGGCGCTGTAGCGCTCGGCCAGCTCGACGATCTGCCTGATCGCCGCGATGTCGCCGTCCATCGAATAGACGCTCCCGAACACGATCAGCTTGGCGCGCTCGCGGCCCGCAGCCTGAAGCAAGCTTTCCAGATGCGCGACGTCGTTATGGCGAAAAATCTTCTTTTCCGCGCCCGAGCGGCGCACGCCCTCGATCATCGAGGCATGGTTGAGCTCGTCGGAGAGCACCAGGCAGTTGGGCAAAAGCCTGGCGATGGTCGAGATCGAGGCCTCGTTGGAGACGAAGCCGGAGGTGAAGACGAGGCCTGCCTCCTTGTCATGCAGGTCGGCAAGCTCCTGCTCGAGCTCGACCAGCGGGTTGGAGGTGCCGGAGATGTTGCGGGTGCCGCCGGCGCCCGAGCCCATCTTGCCGGCAGCGGTCTGGAAGGCGGCGATCACATCCTCGTTCTGGCCCATGCCGAGATAGTCGTTGGAGCACCATACGGTGATTTCCTGGGCGCGGCCGTTGGAACGCCAGATGGCGCGCGGGAACTTGCCCACAATGCGCTCGAGGTCGGCGAAGACGCGGTAGCGCCGCTCCGCGTGGAGCTGGTCGATCGCATCCTCGAAGAACCGCTGGTAATTCATGTCGAACTCCTGTGCCGCGAATTCGCTTTGGGTTAGCGCGTTGACCTACCTGGCCGGCACCATACGAGGCAGGCGAGAACTGCACTTTGAGCTATGTCAATTCTGGGGATCGAGATAATGTGAATGAAAGCGGCTTCGCCCAACGGGCTCATGTTTCACAAAAAAATGAAATGACCGCGATATTTGGAGTAGGAATGATGAACAGCCTGCATTGAGGGTAGTCGTGGACCGGTTCATTGCACGGGCTAATATTGCCCATTTCGAAGACTTGCTTGCCGCAGAAACCGACCCGCAGAAGCGGAAGGTGATCGAGAACCTGCTTGCGCGTGAGAGGCAGAAACTGGAAATCGCGGAGCATCAATCCGAGGCAACAGGGAAACCTTCGGACCCAATCAATTGAGGCGTGGGAAAGGCTCCTCAGTGCACCGGCCCGATGCACTGAGGAATGATATCCGTGGCTTCAGGCAGCCTTGACGGTGATCTTCTTCTCGGCCTTCTGCGCTTCGGCCGTCTTGGGCAGCTTCACAGTCAAAATGCCCTTGGTGAAGCTGGCGTCGATCTTGTCGGCGTTTACGCCTTCGGGCAACCGGAACGAGCGCTGGAAGGAGCCGTAACGGCGCTCCGAGAGGTAGTAGTCCTTCTCCTTTTCCTCTTTTTCCTCCTTCTTCTCGCCCTTGATGGTCAGCACGTTGTTGGCGAGCTTGATGTCGACGTTCTTTTCGTCAATGCCCGGCAGTTCGGCCGTGATCTCATACGCATCGGCCTTTTCCACCAGGTCCATTGCCGGCGCCACCGGCCACTCACCGCGCAACTTCGCGGGGAAGTCCCTGCCGAAGAGCGAACGGGTGGCGGGCAGATGGAAATCGAAGGGATGAAAGTCGTCGAAAAGCCGATCGATTTCGCGTCGCAGGCTCTCGAAAGGTCCCACCCAGTTGTCCGAACGGGCGGGAGCGTTCTTTTCGGTTCTCACGGGCAGTTTGGTAGCAGCTTCAGCCATGGCTTTTCTCCTTAAAGCTGGATTGGGCAACAAGTGCCGCCGCCTCCGCTCTTTCGCCGCAGGTATTCCAGCACGCGCCAGAGAGAGGTCGGCGGACCTGCTCGACAGCCATCCTCGCCGAACTGACCCATCTGCTTCGCGACGTCCGCGTTTGATACGGGCCGATCGCGACCGCATTGCAATTCATGCGCGACCTGTCGAGGCCAGCATCAAAGCACCGGTATGGGCGGCCATCGTTGATCCGCGTCAAACAAGCCGCAAGAAGGAACGATTGGTATCAAAGAGTCCGAACCACGCTCGTTCAAGGGGCGCCGGTTCGCGCCAAGGGGCCTCCTGGCCGGAAAAATGTGACTCAAATCAAAGCGCGAGCCGAATCTTCGATCACACTGGCCCAATGTGGAATCCGATCGCAAGCGCGCCATCCGGCCGCAACCTCGAACTGGCCGTCATCGACGACGATGGCGTGCACGCGCTTGTGTTCCCCTGCGAGAAGGCGCCGGTGGGCTGGAAGGATGTCGCAACCGGAGCGCGGGTCAACATTCGTCCGACCCACTGGCGTGTCTGGAATCCGGAGGATCACCAGCTAGGCTCCCTGCTGAATCCGCACTGATGCACGCTGGGCGGCACGCATTTTCAGCGCGACGCGCTTCAGCTCTTCGGATCGGCGATCAAGGCCATGCGCACCAGATGCGAGAGGCTGCTGGCGCCCATCTTGCTCATGACATTGGCGCGATGGATTTCCACGGTTCGCGGGCTGATTCCGAGATCATAGGCAATCGTCTTGTTCGGCAGCCCCGAAACAAGGCCGTCGAGCACCTGGCGCTCCCGCTCCGACAGCGTCGCAAGATTCTTCCGAATCTCGGCTGATTGCGGATGCGCCGCAACGGGCTGACTGCGGTGGTCCAGGGCGGAACGAATGGCATCGATGAGCACCTGGTCGTCGAATGGCTTCTCGATGAAATCCGCAGCGCCCTCCTTCATCGCCTGCACGGCGAGCGCGACGTCGGCATGACCTGTCATCACAATCACCGGTGCTTTCAGGCCGCGTGCCCTCAACTGCCGCAGGAACTCGATGCCGTCAATGCCGGGCATACGCACATCGGTGACGATGCAGCCGTCGATCTCCTTCGGCTCTGGTGCCAGGAATGCGGTCGCCGATTCATGCAGGCGCACCGCAAAGTCGGCTGTCGCGAGAAGGAAACCCAGCGACTTGCGGACATCGACGTCATCATCGACGACATGAACGACATCATTGGCCACGGGCAACCTCGTCCTTTTCTACCGCACGCAAGGTGAACCGAAATGCCGTTCCTCCGCCGGGCATCGACTCGGCCCAAATATGACCACCATGCGACTCGACGATAGTGCGACAAATGGACAGGCCCACTCCCATTCCCTGCTTCTTGGTGGTGACGAAAGGCTGGAAAAGCTGGGCTGAAACCTCGGGCGCCAACCCTGGGCCGGTGTCGATCACGCCGATCTCTATCATTGCATCGTGTCGTGCCTTGGTAACGACACGCAATTCGCGGCGCGGTGCGCCTTGCATGGCCTCCACCGCGTTTCTCATCAGGTTCAGCAATACCTGCTCAATCTGAATCCGGTCGGTCAAGACCAGCTCGGCCGTCGGATCGAGATCGTAGCTGACGCGTACATCCGCTTCTCTGGCGCCGACCAGAGCCAGCGATGAAGCGTCCTCGATGAGCCCCGACAGGCGTTCCACCTGGCGCTCGCTTTCGCCCCTGGCGACAAAGTCCCTGAGACGGCGGATGACGTCGCCGGCGCGTAACGCCTGTTCGGCGGCCCTCTCGACGGCTTCCCGCAACATTGCGGCATTCTCGTCCCTGCTCTTCTCGAGGAGACGGCGGCTGCCTTTGAGATAGTTCGTGATCGCCGTCAGAGGCTGGTTTATCTCATGCGCCAATGTGGAGGCCATTTCGCCAAGCGCGGTGAAACGGGCCATGTGCAGCAGTTCCTGCTGTTGCTCCTGCATCCTGGCTTCCGTCATGTGGCGCTCGGTGAGGTCGCGGCAGAAGCCGGTGAAGAAACGGCCCGTTCCCGGATGCATTTCGCCGACGGAGAGCTCCATTGGAAAGGTCGATCCGTCCTTGCGCATCCCGGTCACCGTTCGGCCGAGCCCGATAATGCGGCGTTCTCCCGTTGTCAGGTAACGCTGCAGGTATGTGTCGTGCTCCTCCCGATACGGCGAGGGCATCAGCATCTTGACGTTTCGTCCGATGACCTCGCCGGCCTTGTAGCCAAACAATATCTCGGCCGCCGTGCTGAAGGATTGGATGTTGGCGCCTTCGTCGATGACGATCATCGCATCGGGTACTGTCGCCAGGATCGAACGCAGGTGGTCCTCACGCAGCTGCAGCGCGGCGTTGGCGAATGACAGATCGCTGACGTCGGTGCCCTGAATGAAGATTGCGGTGATCCGGCCATCCTTTGCCCTGACGGGCTGGTAGACGAAATCGAGGATGCGCTCCTCCGCAAGGCCGGTTTCATCGTTGCGCAGGATGATCTTGGCGCTGCGACCGACATAGGGCTCGCCGGTTTCGCAGACGCGATCGAGCAATTCGAAGAATCCCTGGCCCTCCAGCTCGGGCAAGGCCTCGCGAGCCGACTTGCCGATAACCTGCCGCTGGCCGATCAAGTGCTGAAACGCGGCATTGGTCAGCTGAAAGACGTGGTCCGGCTCGCTGAGCAAGGCTATGAATCCCGGAGCCTGGTCGAACATCAGGGCGAGAAGATCGTGTTCCGGCAAGATATCGAGGGCGGCCAGCGGCGATGGCTTGGCTGCTTCTGGCCGGCCTTGTTCCGTCTTGCTCACGAGCGGTCTCCGGATCGAGAAACAGCAGCGGCCGCCGATTTAGCACGCATCATTCCGCCCGCTAAACAGCCGAGCCGCCGCGACGATTTGATCTGTATCAAGGCGCCACAGGCTCGCACAATGCAAGTGACAAGGCATTCCGCGTTCCGAGCGAGGTGCCTGCATGTCCTATAAAACGATAATCGTCAATCTGGCCGTTGATGCAAACCCCGCGCCGGTCGTGAAGCTGGCGGCGGAACTGGCGCAGCGCTTCGAAGCTCACCTCATCGGCTTTGCCGCGGCGGACGTCCCGCCTTTGGTGTCCACGGGAGAGGGCCTGGTCTACGAAGGCGAGGTCATGCAGGTCGAGCGCGCCGAGATCGAGAAGCGCCTTGCCGAATTGCGCGACATCTTCGAGAAGCTCGTCCCGGGCTCGGTCAGCAGCGAATGGACGCAATATATTTGCGGACCGACCCGCGCCCTCGGCCTTTCGGCCCGCTCGGCCGATCTCATCGTGACCGCCGAGGGCGGGGAGGATGTCTTCCGCGCCGTCGACGTCGGAAGCCTCGTGCTCGGCGCCGGTCGCCCCGTGCTGGTCACCGCGGGCAATGCCGAGCATCTCCTGGGCAAGACCGTCCTTGTCGCCTGGAAGGACAGCCGGGAAGCGCGAAGGGCCCTGTCCGATTCCCTGCCGTTTCTGGCCAAGGCCAACGAGGTCGTCGTCGCCACGATGGAGACCGAGTCCGGGGAGGATGTGCGAAACAGCCTCGCCGACGTCGCGGTCTTTCTGGAGCAACACGGCGTCATCGCGCGAACCGAAGTGATCGCCGGCGACGCGGATGGCAACAGGCTGGCGGCGTTTGCGCGCTCCATCCACGCCGATCTGATCGTCTCCGGCGCCTATGGTCACAGCCGGCTGCGGGAATGGGCCTTCGGCGGGGTTACGCGCACGCTCATCGGCGAGAGCAATATCAATCGCCTGTTGTCGAACTGATCGGTCGGCCATGGTGACCGGTGGAGCCGATTCGACGGAACGGGCGGCGGTCCGGCCCGCCGAACCGCAGTCGGCCGGCTCTGCGCCCGACATCGCCAAGCAGGCCTACTGGTCGCTTGAAGCAGATCGGCTGGTCGGACAACTGGAGACCTCCGCTTCCGGACTGCTGAGCGCGGATGCAGCGGCCCGGCTTGCCAAATTCGGACGAAACGCCCTGGCGCCTCGGTCGAACCGATCGGCATTGGCAGTATTCGCGCGCCAGTTTCGCAGCCCGCTGGTCCTCATCCTGGTCTTTGCCGCCGCCGTTTCGGTGTTCGTCGGCGAAGGTCATGAAGCAGCAATCATCGGCGCGATTGTGCTTGCCAGCTGTATCCTCAGCTTCACCCAGGAATATGGGGCCTCTCGCGCCATGGAGGCGCTGCAGCAGCGCATCTCCCGCAAGGCCACCGTGCTTCGGGACAGCTTCGAACGGACCGTCGATGTCGAGAACATTGTCCCTGGCGACGTCGTCTGCTTATCGGCGGGAAATCTAATCCCCGTCGATGGCGTCGTCCTGGAGTCGCGGGATTTCAACGTCAGCGAATCCGTCCTGACCGGCGAAACCTTTCCCGTCGTGAAATCCGCCGGCCGCTCCGCGCCCGAAGCCGGCATCGCTCAGCGGACCAATGCCGTGTTCACCGGCACCTCGGTTCGCAGCGGAACGGCGAAGGTGCTTGCTGTCGCCACGGGAGCACGGACCGAGTTCGCGTCGATCGCCGAGGCTCTGGAGCGGCGGATCCCGGAAACCGAGTTCGCCCGAGGCATCAGAATGTTCGGTTTTCTGATGACCGAGATCATGCTCGCGATCGTCATCATGGTGTTCTTCGCCAATGTGATGCTCAACCGGCCGCTGATCGAATCCCTTTTGTTTTCGCTCGCCCTCGCTGTCGGCCTGACGCCTGAACTGCTTCCCGCTATCATCAGCGTCACCCTGGCCAAAGGCGCGCGGACCATGGCCGCCAGCGGCGTCATCGTGCGCCGCCTCGATGCGATCGAGAACCTGGGCAGCATGGACCTGCTCTGCACCGACAAGACCGGAACACTGACAGAGGGCGTCATTCACCTCGATGGATCGTTCGATGTCGAAGGCACCGCTTCGAAGGACGTCCTTATTTGGGCGCGGCTGAACGCGACCCTGCAGACAGGGCTGAAGAATCCCCTGGACGAGGCAATTGCAAGTGCTCCGCATGACCAGGAGGATCTGTCCGGTTTTACCAAGATCGACGAGATCCCTTACGACTTTGTCCGCAAGCGGTTGTCCGTCGCCGCGCGGGACAGCTCGCGCGAACAGATCCTCATCACCAAGGGAGCCGTCCAGAACGTCGTCGAGGCCTGTGGCTCCGTTCAGGGTCCGCAAGGCTTGGCACCCCTGGGCGCGGCGGAGCGCCAGGCGATCGACGACAAGTTCAGGCGCTGGAGCGCGCAAGGATATCGCGTTCTCGGCCTGGCGATCCGGAGATTTCAGGACAAGGCGGGCTTCAGCCGTGACGACGAAACCGGAATGGCCTTCGCGGGATTCCTGCTCTTTCTCGACCCCCCGAAAGAGGGGGTGCGGAAAACACTGTCGGCGCTTACCGAGCGCGGCATTGGCGTGAAGGTCATTTCCGGCGACAACCGCTATGTCGCCGCGCACCTGGCCGAGGCTGTGGGTCTCCGGTCCGACAGAATCATGACCGGCGAAGACCTGTCGAAACTGACGAAGAATGGGCTTCTCGCCAGTGTGCGCCACACCGATCTCTTCGTGGAGATCGATCCGAACCAGAAGGAGCGAATTGTCGAGGCGCTGCGCCGGAGCGGCCATGTCGTCGGCTATCTTGGCGACGGCATCAACGACGCGCCGGCGCTTCATGAAGCCGACATCGGCATTTCGGTCGACACCGCCGTGGATGTCGCGCGCGAGGCCGCGGACATCATCTTGCTGAAGCGCGACCTGGGTGTTTTGGTGCGGGGCGTCGATGACGGCCGAAAGACCTTCGCCAACACGATGAAATACATCTCCATCACGACCAGCGCCAATTTCGGCAACATGATCAGCATGGCCGCAGCCTCGCTCTATCTGTCCTTCCTGCCGCTGCTGGCAAAGCAGATCCTGCTGAACAATTTCCTCTCCGACATCCCGGCTCTGGCGATCGCGGGTGACAATGTCGATGCCGAGCAGGTGCGCAGGCCGCGTCACTGGGACATCCGTTTCGTCAGGCGTTTCATGGTCAGCTTCGGGCTGGTGAGTTCCCTGTTCGACTTCGCGACCTTCGCGTTCCTTCTACTGGCCGTTCATGCCACGGCAGCCACGTTTCAGACCGCGTGGTTCGTGGAATCCGTACTCACCGAGCTTGCCATCGTGCTCGTCGTGCGAACCCACAAAAGGCTGTGGCGCAGCCGTCCCAGCCATTTGCTCGCGGGCCTGACCCTCGGCGTCGGCATCATCTCCATCGCCATCCCCTTTGCCCCGTTCGCCAGCTGGTTCGGATTTGTGCCTCTGGCAGGACCGGTGCTGGCCGGGTTGCTCGCGATCACCGCGCTGTACGTGCTTGTGTCGGAGGTCACCAAGAGCTGGCTCTTCGCCCATGGCAGCCGCGGCAAGCGCAGACGAAAAGCGACCGGCCCGCATCTGGATCGAGCCACGACCAGACCGGGCCGCATTGCGGGTTAAGCCGGGGGAGGCAGCTCGATGACCACCGCTGGGCGCCACTCGCACCGGTCTAGAAGTGGAATGGCGCGCTTCCTGTATGGCGGCGGACCGAGGCCGAACATTGAAAAGTCATCCCCCAACCGCGGCTTTGGTGACGTTCACGCCAAGGTCGTAGACCAGCTGCCCGCCATAATAACCCGTCACGGTGACCAGCGCCGCGCCGGCAATTTCGATTGCGGGAATGGCCGGGGCCAGCGTGCTCAGCTCTCGATTTCGCACCCACAGGACAAGCCGCAGCAGGCCCCAGCCCAGAAAGGTCAGGGCGCTGATCCCGCCAAGGCCCTCATGGATTTCCGCTATCTCGCTGCTGAAGCCGGCGGCCTCCGCGTGGTCGAGGGCCATGCCGCCGAAGTACCAGGTGCAGACGGCAAACAGCCCTGCGCCGACGGCGGCAAAGGTGGAAATCGTCCCTATGCCCGAGCGCGTCGTCACGGCGTTGCGATTGGCGAGAGCAGCAAGGTCGACGATGACGAGCACGTACATGAGCACGATCGGAAAATGCACGAGCATGGGATGGATATGCTGAATTTCAGGCATCGCGGATATTCTCCAGGGAGGTTGATGGTGGTTGGACGTTCGAGCGGCAGTCAGTCGTCGCTGTCCCCGAATTCCGCGTCTTCCCGATCGCTGCGCGCGCCGGATACGGGCTTGTCGTCGCCGCATTCGTCGTCACCGACACCTTTGACCGACTTGGGCCCGGTGACGCTCATCATGGGGATGGACTCGAGGTCGATTGTTGCGGAAGAAGCGGCGGGTGCGGCTCGGCATGATCCATGGTCGGATTCCGCGGCGGCGGGTATGACAAAGGCGGCCAGGCCGCCAAGGGCGACAAGCAAGACAGGAAGATTGCGCATGGTTTCGTATCCTTCTCCGCACACCCGTCATCGGGCGCGATGGCCCTTGATAGAGATGTGGCCCTTGCCGCCGGCTGACGATGATTGACAGCGGTTTGACAGCTTCCGCATGCGACAGCTCCCTTCCATGAAAACCGTATCGATGAGCCTGGCAGCTCTGGGCTTGGCTGCACTTGTGATGGCCTTGCCGTCTGCCGTCAGAGCGCAAGATGACGACGATGATCATGATCGGGCGCGCGATCTCCATGAGCGCGGCGAAATCGAGGGCCTTGCCGATATCATGGCCATCGTGCGCACCAAGGCTCCCGGCGAGATTGTTTCGGTCGATCTCATTCGCGCCGGAGACAAGTGGATCTATCGGTTCCAGGTGGTCGCCGCCGACGGCCGGCGCCGGATCGTTGACGTCGATGCCGGCGCGGGCGGTGTCTTGGGCGATGAAGGCGGCCACAGATGAAGATCCTCGTGGCTGAAGACGAACCGCGCATCGCGGCCGACATCGCGGCGGTCCTGAAGGCCTCGGGCATGGCCGTCGACATCGTGGACAATGGTGAAGCGGCCTGGTTCGCGGGCGATGTCGAGAACTACGACGCGGCGATTCTCGACCTCGGCCTGCCGAAGCTCGACGGCCTCACGGTGCTGAAGCGCTGGCGCGCCAATGGCCGCCGCTTTCCCGTCCTCATCCTGACGGCGAGGGGGCTGTGGACCGAGCGCGTGGAAGGCATCAACGCCGGCGCCGACGACTATCTTCCGAAGCCTTTTGAAATGGAGGAACTGCTGGCGCGGCTGCGAGCCATCCTGCGCCGTTCGAGCGGGCAGGCCGCACCGGTGTTGAAATCAGGCCCTTTGCTGCTCGACACGCGCCAGATGCGCATCTCGCTTCGTGGCGTTCCGGTGGCGCTCTCGCCGCTGGAATATCGGCTTCTCGCGTTCCTGATGCATCATGCCGGCCGTGTGGTTGCGTCAACCGAGCTCGCCGAGCATCTGTACAGTTCCGACAACGAACGCGATCCCAACACGATCGAGGTCATCGTCGCGCGTCTGCGGCGCAAGCTTGGCAGCAAGATCATCGAGACGCGGCGCGGTTTCGGTTACTTTGTCCCCGACGGGCCGGATTGATGCGCAATTCGATCCGTTTCAGGCTCTGGTCGGCTGCGGCGATATCGATCGTCATCGCCCTTGCCATCGCCGGTGTCGGTCTTCGCTATCTGTTTGAACTGAACGTCGAGAGGCGTGTTGTCAGTGAGCTGACGGACGATCTCAATGAACTGATCGCCGCGACGAGCTTCACGGCCGATGGCCGTCTGTTGGTGGCGTCCACGCTGGCCGACCAACGCTTCGCCAGTCCGCTGTCCGGCCATTACTGGCAAGTGGAAGACCTGGCCACCCACAACCTTGTTCGATCGCGCTCGCTGTGGGACGCGGCGCTGGCCCTGCCCAAACAAGCCGGCAATGGCGAGTTGCGGAAGGAAGAGCTCAAAGGGCCGGGCGGCGAGTTGACCGTCGCCGTCTTTCGCACGATCACCGATACCGACGGGCGGGCCTTTCGTGCCGTGGTGGCGGAAGACCATCGCAACGTGGAAGTTTCCGTTGGCGAGTATGTCCGTGACCTTGCGCCGGCCCTCATTGTGCTGGCCTCCGCCCTGATGGGAGCTTTCTTCATCCAGATCACCGTCGGCCTGGCGCCGCTGGAGAGCCTGAGGATCGCCGTCAAGAACGTGATCGCGCAGCGAACGGCACGGCTGTATGTGGCCGCGCCGAGCGAAGTGCAGCCGCTCGCCGACGAGATCAACCGCCTGCTCGACGCCCAGGAGAAAGCACTTGCCCGCGCACGCTCCCGCGCCACGGACCTTGCGCACGGCCTCAAGACGCCGCTGCAGGTCCTGTCCGCCGACATCCGGACCCTGCGCAAGAAAGGCGAAAGCGAGCTTGCCGACGAAATCGAGAAGAGCGCGAGCGCGATTCGCCGTCACGTCGAGCGGGAGCTGGCACGCGCTCGTCTGGCGCCCGGCGTTTCCGGCGATGCCGCCTGCCTTGTCCGGGAGGTGGCGAGCGGTGTGGTTGCGGTCGTCAAGCGCACGCCGAGGGGCAAGCAGCTCTCCTTCGTCATCGATGCCGCCGAGGATCTCATGGCGCCGGTCGACGAGGGCGATCTATCCGAGATTCTCGGCAATCTGGTGGAGAACGCGACGCGTTTCGCGAGCTCCGTGGTTCATGTGAGCGCATCGGCAAGCGCCGGCGAGGTGATCATCGAGGTCGTCGATGATGGGCCGGGCATTCCCGAGGCCGCCCTGAACGCCGCTCTGGTGCGTGGCGTTCAGCTTGACAGCAAGGGCGGCGGCAACGGCCTCGGCCTGGCGATCGTTTCGGATATCGTCGAAGCCTATGGCGGCCGTCTCGAAATGGCCAATGCCAATTCCGGTCTGGCGGTGACCATTCACCTGCGTCGGCATGGTTGAGCGTTCAGGCAAATCCGGGGAAGTAATCGACCTTGATCCGGGAACGCTGAACGCCCATTGCCAGCAGCTTCCCGCGCAGCGCCTTGACCATGATCTGCGGGCCAGAGATGTAGAAGGTGCGTTCGAGGTAGTCGGGCATAGTGAGGCGCACCAGGCGAGCGTCGATATAGCCCGGGTACTGCCCGCGCTCAGCGCCCTTGGCTACCGCATGGAACGTCTTTATTCCCAGTTCGCGTCTTGCCCGGCCGAGCACGTCTCGATAGGCGATGTCGTCTTGTCCCTCCGTGCCGTAGAGGACAACGACAGGCCGCGCTTCCTGGCGGTCGATTAGATATTGCAGCATCGAACGGAATGGCGTGATGCCGATGCCGCCGGCCAGGAAAGCGATCTTGGTGTTCGGATCGGATGGAAGCGTGAAATCGCCGGCCAGTTGCGACGCGTGGATCGTGGCGCCGGGTTTCATGCCGCCAAGCGCCTGCTTGAAGGCGCTCGACCGTGGATAGAACTTGACGCCCAGCCGCACCGATTGCTCGGTCGGCGATGAGGCGACCGTGAAGTAGCGGCGGTTGCCGCGATTGTCGGGACGGTCGAGGCCAAGTGTCCATTCAAGGTACTGGCCCGCCTGGAAGGCGAGTTTTCGCTGCGACTTGAAGACGAAGTCGTAGCTGTCGACGGCGGTTTGCTCGATGCGTTCCAAAGTCAGCACGAACCGGCCCTTGGGGCTCACGGCGTAGGCGAAGAGGTTACCCGTCAGGAGAGCGAGCTCGGGTGTGAAGTAGAACGAGCCGATATGGATGTTAGGCGCGAAGAGAAAGCCGACGATGGCGGCAAAGGCGATGCGCGGCCAGCGTGTCGTCGGAGCCGTCAGCGGCTCGGTCAGCATCACGAAGGCGAAGAACAGCAGCGGCGACGAGCTGAACGTCTCCGCGAGCGCGGCGCCATATTGGGATGGGTCGGTGGTCGCCAGTATCGTCGCCAGCGCCACTGCGAGGAACGTTGCCACGAGATCGAGCCGGCGCAGCTTGCGCACCACAAGAGCGCCGCCCCCAAGCACCAGGGGGAAGAGCCAGATATTGCCGCCCACCCACCATGTGGCGGGATGATCGAGCAGGAGCGCTGTCAGCGCGACGCCAAGGGCGGCCGGATTGAACAGGTGCTTCCCGCCGATGGCCAGGATGTATTTCGACGAGATCGCCCAGACCGAGGCGAACGCCACGGCGCCAATGGCCTTGGCATCGGTGGGGGCAATCGGATCGAGAATGAGCGCCAGGATCAACGCGGTGATGTAGACAGACTCACCGTTGGCCGGAACCCCGAAGATGCGCGCAAAAACCTTGTTGGTGATCCAGCATGTGGCCAGCACCAGGGCGGTCGTGAAGGCCAGCGCTGTTGGATCATGCGGCACAAGCTTCAGGAAGCTGAAGACGAAGGCGGCGATCAGCAGGGCCGCCAGATAGTAGAGCACCAGCCGGTACATTGTAAGGTGGTCGAGAAGACGGTCGAGGGTCTTGATCATGACTGGCAAAAGGCTCCGAAGCCGCTCGTCGGCGTGGCACGGCAGTTGCTGTCGATGAGATATCCCTCGAGCCCCGGCGTCTGCTCGATAAAGAGGATGCCGTCCCGGCCCATCGCAAAGGCGGCGGTGGCGAAGCGGTCGGCCTCAAGCACATTGGAGCCGATGACCGTCAGGCTGACGATGTCGCTGATAGGGTCATGAACCGCGCGGGGATTGTAGATATGTTGCCCGCGCGCATAGGTGCCGGAAGTGGCCACGCCATGTCCGTGCGGGTAGACCACCTTGACGATCTCGTCTGTGTGGAAGGGATTGCGGATGCCGACGCTCCAGTCTCGGCCGGAAGCGTTCCTGCCGCAGGATTGGATGTCGCCGCCCGCCTCGATGAAGAAGTCGCCGACATCCGCCCGACGCACGATTTCGGCCGCGTTGCGGATAGCCCAGCCCTTGACGATGCCGGAGGGGTCGAGCGCGCCATCAGGCCTGTGGATATCGAAATAGCCGGCGGTTTCCCTTCTGGTCTGCTCGGCGATCCGCATCACCTCGATCATCTGGCCGCTCCAGTCGCGGACCGGAATGTCGCCCCGGTTTATGGCGGAGATCTCGCTGTCCGGGCGGTAGGTGCTGAAACGCCGGTCGACATCGTCGAAATAGTCGAAGATCCTCGCGACGAGGTCGCCGGCCGCGCCGCCGAGGTCGACGGTGATGGGCATGCCCATCATGATCCGCGTCTCGCGCATGGAACTACGATGACGCCTTTTTCAGGGCGCCGCCCAGCGATTGGATAAAGGCCTTGCTCGTCAGCGTGGCGCCCGAGATGATGTCGACATCGGCGCTTTGCGCGCTGATCGCCTCGTCGCGCAGCATGGGCAACGCCTGTCGGTTGATGCTGACTGAAGTGCGGCGGTCATTGGGATATTTCAGGACCTTGAGCGCCGTCAGGCGGCCGCCTTGGACGAGCGCCTGGATTTGGATGATGCCGTAATAGGCGTCGGCCGCGGGGCCGGTATAGACCCCGTCGGCATAGCCGTGGGCCGCGAGCTTCATGCCGGTATGAATGACGCGCGCGGTGGCTTGCGGATATGCCGGTCGTGGCTGCGGGATCGGGATATACACCGCGGGTGTCACCGCGAATGTCGGCACATTGGGCGTGGGTGCGCTCGCGGCCGGCGGCGCGGGATCTTGTTTCGTCGGCGGAGGCGCCAGCTTCGCGGCTTGCGGCGGACTGACGATGGCCGGCGCCGGCCTTGGAGCGGTTGCGATCGACGCCGTGTTGTCCGCTTTGACTTCGACCGGCCTCTGTGGGGTCGGCTCGCGCTGCGCCTCTTGGGGAATTTTGCGCTGGGACTTCGCCGGCGCCATCACCGGATCGGCCGACGCCGATGGGACGAATGGCTGCGAGGTGTCCTGCGTTGGGGCATTGGCGGCGCCATCCATGTCGACCAGGTCGTTGGCCGGTGGCGTGCCGGCCTGATCCCAGACATAGGCGCCCGACGACGCGATCACGAAGAGCGATAAGGCGATCTGTTTCATAAGCATTGCATCCCGGCTTCAGGGCGCGCACGGCCGGACCGTCGCATGCCTTCTCACCGCACTATCTCACGAGTTAGCTGACAGCTGGCTGTCAGCGCGGCTGGCCCGCGAAAAGTGCCGCACCGGCAAATCCATGCAGCGGTTTGACTTGGATCAGGGCATTTGCTCCGATCACGAAGCAATGAAGCTGCATTCCTGCGCTTGTCGAGGTGGAGACAATACAATGGCAATATTCAACTGTTCATCGCTGCGATCATGAGCCGCCTTCACGCCGAAAATCACCTTGTGTCGCGCATTGGCTGGCTGCGGGCCGCCGTGCTCGGAGCCAATGACGGCATCGTTTCGACGGCCAGCCTGATCATCGGGGTTGCGGCCGCCAACGCCACCACGACCAGTGTCCTCGTGGCGGGTGTCGCCGGCCTTGTGGCTGGCGCAATGTCGATGGCCGCCGGCGAATATGTATCCGTCAGTTCCCAAGCCGACACTGAGAAGGCGGATCTTTCCCGTGAGCGGGATGAACTGGCGACCCAGCCGGAATTCGAGAGACAGGAGCTTGCGCAGATCTATATCGATCGCGGCGTGGAGCCTCGCCTAGCGTTGCAGGTGGCTGACCAGTTGATGGCCAAGGACGCGCTCGGCGCCCATGCGCGTGACGAGCTTGGTATTTCCGAGGCAACCGCCGCACGGCCCATCGTGGCCGCGCTGGCTTCCGCGGCGGCGTTTTCAATCGGTGCGGTCATGCCCCTCGCTATGGTGCTGATTTCGCCGCCCTCGAGACTTGTTGCCGTAGTCTCGGTCGCATCGTTGCTGTTCCTGGCGGTGTTGGGCGCAATCGGCGCGAGGGCCGGTGGCGCCAATGTGTGGAAGGCGACAGCTCGCGTCACCTTTTGGGGAGCGCTGGCGATGGCCCTGACGGCCGGCATTGGCGCGATGTTCGGTACCACGGGCTAGGCCGGCGGGTTTCATCCGGGTTGATCGAGATCAATGCCGCGCGCTGCCTGGCATGGCAATGATTTGCCGCTGAGGAGTGTGCTGGCATGAGCTTTCTCGAATATCTGATGGGCGCTGACGCCCGAACCGCCTTGATGGGACGCATGATGCAGAAAATGGGCGTCGACAGGCAGCTCCGAGTCGTGGCGGACCACGTCGCCGTCACCAATCGCGCCGTGGACCGGTGCCGCTCCTGCGGCCACCAGGATGAATGCGCGGTCTGGCTCGACGAGACCGAGCATGCCGATCATCCGCCGGCCTATTGCCGCAATGGCGACTTGATTGCGCGTCTGCAGTCTATCCGTTGATCGAGCAACGACGCCGCGGTCTTGATAGGTTGCCGCTGTGAGCCGCCCGGGCTACCCCAGCCGAGAACAGGCGGCTTCGCCCCCTGTGACGAATACGGGAAGCGTTGACGGCAGTCGGCGCCGATGGGACTTCCGCAGTCGACAGGTTCGTGCGCGAGGCAGGCAGTTTGGACAATCTGTATCTTCTGGAAGCATTTCTGCTTTTTGCCGCGCCAGGGCCGACCAACGCTCTTCTGGCGGCAGGCGCCGTCAAGCGGCAGAACGCCACCACGCTCCTTGCCGCGCAAGCATGCGGATACGGGATCGCGGCGGCCTTCTGGCTTTCGCTGCGTTCCCTGGTGCCGCCTGCCACTGTCCAGATGGTTCAACTGGTTGCCGCCGCGTGGCTGGTGATCCTTGGATTTCGGCTGCTGGCAGCCAGGCGCGCCGAGGCAATCGAAAACGGCGGCATCTCCATCCTGGCAACCACCGCCCTCAATCCTAAAGCGTTCATCTATTGCGTGGCCATCGTGCCGATGGACATCGAGACGGCCGCGCTGGGCATCGCCTGGATGACGCTGCTCGTGATCACGGCAGTGACCGGATCGATGTGGCTGCTGCTCGGCGGGCGGCTGAGCGGCGGCAAGAGGATGGCCGATGCAATCTCCGGCGCGGCGCTCATTGCCTTTGCGCTGCTGTTGGTTCGCCCCCTGATACCCTTGTCCGCGATTTGAGCGCGTCCGCTGGGAGCGCGCCGGTCTTCAAGAGACAAGCACCACCGAGAACGGCCCGGCGCAAAAGAGCTTATCCGTGACCTTCTTGACCCCGGCAACGTTCTCGGCCGCAACGACGGCAGCCTTTCGCTGACGTTCGTCGAAGATGGCGCCGCTCAGCTCAACGTTTCCCTTGTCGACGGTGACGCCGATAAGGTCGCCGCCGCTCCAGGACTGTCCGTGCAGCTCGGCAAGTATGTTCCTGCGGATGACCTCGTCGTCGACAGTCGCGGAGCCTGACTTGGGCAGAGTGCGAAGCAGGATGCGCATCAGATCGGAGCGGCTGACGATGCCGACGATCTTGCCCGCGTCAAGGATGGGCACGTTCTTGATGTCGTGAGTCGCCATCAGTTCGACGATCTCGGCAAGCAAAGCGCTGGGCGCTGCCGATACGACGCCGGCAGTCATAACCTCGGCCACGCGGCGGCCGCTCGAACGGACATATTCGTCGGCGAGCTTGCCCGGACCGACAAGAAACTCCAGCCAGCGAGGCCGCGCTCGCCTGGTGCCAAGTTCGCCTCGGCGCAGGAAATCGCCTTCGCTGATGATGCCAGCCAATGACCCATCGTCTCCCACGACTGGCAGGCAGCGAATGTTCCTGGTCAGCATCAGTTCGGCCGCTTCGGCGACCGAGGCAGAGGTGGCGATTGTGACCACCGGCGTCGTCATGATGTCCCGAGCCTGCATCGAAATCTCCTGCTTTCGTAAGCCTTATTCTCAGGCGTCGGGAGCAACGCGACCTTGATCTACGTCAGTTTGATCGCCGGCTGTCGCCCTCTCGCTGATCAGGTTCGATCAATATCCGCTCGGCGGCTCCATCGAGATCCTCGTACTGGCCGCTGCGCAAGGCCCACAGGAAGCCGGAAAGACCGAGCGCGCCGAGGAACAGGGCCACGGGAATGAGATAGACGAGCGTGGTCATGGGTGGGCCGCTCCGATGACGTCGGTGCGGCGTCTGGCGGGAGCGGCTTCAGGAGCCGCTTTCGCCGTCGTCTGAAGCCGCATCGCATTTGCGATCACGATCAGCGAGGAAGCGCTCATCGCGATCGCCGCGATCAGCGGCGTCACATGTCCGAGGATGGCGATCGGTACGGCGAATGCATTGTAGATGATCGCGATTGCGATGTTCTGGCGGATGAGCCGGCCGGCCCTGCGCGAGACATCCAGGGCGAGCGGCACCGCCAGCAGGCTCTCGCGCAGGAAGACGAAGTCCGCGGCCTGGCGGCCGATATCGGCCGCGGTCGCCGGAGCCATCGAGACATGCGCGGCGCCGAGCGCCGGCGTGTCGTTGAGGCCGTCGCCCACCATCAGCAGCTTGTGACCGGCGCGGGCCAGCGTCTCGATCCTCTCCACCTTGCCCGACGGCAGCAGGGCCGGCACGAAATTCTCGATGCCCAAGGTTCCCGCCACCTCGCTGCAGGCTCTCGCGGTGTCGCCGGAAAGCATCTCGACCGAGATGCCGGCGTCCCTCAACCTTTCCACCGCTGCCTTGGCATCGGCGCGCGTGGCATCCTCGAAGGCGAAGCATGCGACGATCCTGCCATTCTTCGCGAGAACCGTGCCGCCAAGGCCGCCATATCGCCCCTCGCCGCCGGTACGAGCCTTCCATCCGGCCCAGCCGCGCCGGCCTAGGCGCCAGATGTCGCCGCCGGCGGACGCTTCGATACCGAAGCCCGGCTCCTCCTGCACGCGGTCGAATTGGGTTCGACCGCGAACGCTGCCATAGGGCGCCAGCGCCTTTGAGAACGGGTGCCGGGAATGCGCCGCCAGGTCGGCCGCGATCGCCAGCATGGCCGGATCGATCGACGCCGCGTTGACGAGCCTGGGCAGCCCCAGAGTGAGCGTCCCGGTCTTGTCGAACACAGCCGCGTCGATCGCCGCGAGACGCTCCATCGCCGAACCGTCCTTGACCATGACGCCGGCCTCGAACAGGCGCCGGGCCGCCACCACCTGGACGATCGGGACCGCGAGGCCGAGCGCGCACGGGCAAGTGATGATGAGCACGGCGATGGCGATGGTCATGGCGCGGTGCCAATCACCGGACGCAACCATCCAGCCAAGGAAGGTGGCAAAGGCCGCCAGATGGACCACGGGCGCGTAGAGCGCCGATACGCGGTCGGCGATCCGCCTGTAGCGCGAGCGGCCACCCTCGGCGGCTTCCATCAGGCGGACCATTTCCGCCAGGAAGGAATCCATGGCCGCGGCGGTTGCCTGCATCGTCAGCGGACCTGTCAGGTTCAGCGTGCCGGCCTGGACGTGCGTGCCGGCGCTCACGGCTTTCGGCGCGCTCTCGCCGGAGACGATCGAGCAATCGAGGTCGGAATTCCCGCTGACGATATCGCCGTCGACCGGTATCCGCTCTCCAGCCGCAATGAGGAGGCGCATTCCCGTCGCGAGTTCGGCGACGGGCACGTATTCGCGTATTCCGTCGTTGCGCAGGACCACGGCCCCTCGCGCGGCAAGCCGCGACAGGCCATTGACCGCGGTTCGCGCCCGCTCGCGCATCACGTGATCCAGCGTGCGCCCGATCAGCAGAAAGAAAAGCAGCGACACCGAGGCGTCGAAATAGG
Organism: Mesorhizobium sp. M2E.F.Ca.ET.209.01.1.1; assembly: GCF_004010375.2. Lineage (NCBI taxonomy): Bacteria > Pseudomonadati > Pseudomonadota > Alphaproteobacteria > Hyphomicrobiales > Phyllobacteriaceae > Mesorhizobium > Mesorhizobium sp. M2E.F.Ca.ET.209.01.1.1. The sequence goes on from NZ_SADP02000007.1 coordinate 184,093, forward strand.
CGTGCTCGCCGTGATTGATGGTCTCGTAGAGGCTCATCGCGTAGGCGAGCGAAACGCCCACCGCGATCGGCACGTCCATGTTCATGCGGCCATGGCGCAGCGCATTCGCAGCGGAGCGGAAGTAGATACCGCCGGCGAAGGCGAGCGCCGGGATGGCGATCAGCGCGGACAGCCAATGGAACAGATCGCGTGTCGGGCCTTCCGCGCCGGACCAGACCGATACTGAGAGCAGCATGATATTGCCGGCCGCGAAGCCCGCCACGGCAACGGCGCGGATCAGCTCCGAGAGCGTCCTGTCCTTCTCGTGAATTTCCGGGTCGAACAGGTGCGCCTGATAGCCGAGCCGGCCGAGCACGGCAAAGAATGGCGGGACGATGTCCCCGCGCCAGCGGACCGACACACGCTTCGTCGACAGGTTGACGCGAGCGGACTCGACGTTCTCGACCGTGCCGAGCGCCGCCTCGATCGCCTGGATGCAGGCCCCGCAGTGAACCGTTGGCACCGACAGGTCGGTCTGGTGGATGTCGCTCCCCAGGGAGCGGCTGGCCAGCTTGATCTCCTCGCTCGACGGCGATGCGGACGCCGCGCCGGTGACCTCCAACGCCATTTCAGCCCCCGGCGCGCAGCAGCTCATTGCAGGGCTCCATTCGAGATCATGACGCGGCGGACATCGCGGAACGGCGACGTCAGCCCGGCATCCGCATCGATCTCCACGATCCAGACGCCATTCCTGGGCGTGTGCCGCACGGCAAACGCGTCCGCGTTTCCGGGAGTGCCGCCGGGCACCGCGGCAAGTGTCAGGGCTTCGTCCTCGGCCTCGTAGGCTGGGTGGCGGAACAGCACCTTGACGCCGCGCAGCGGCACCGGTTTGCCCTGGCTGTCGACAAGGCTGTAACGGACCTCGCCGGAAGCGACGGTCAGCTTGCCTGTCCAGCCCAGCGCCGCCTGCGCCCTTCCTTTCCTCGCTTCTTCGTTGAACTGCTGGCTGGCGACATAGGTGTTCTCGACGACGAGCCCGGTCCAACTCTTCTGGGCGAGCGTGGCCATGGTGACGTTGACCCCGATCACCACCGCGAAGAACGCCAGAATGGAGACCAGCATGTGCTTGCCGGTGAACTCGCGCGGCTTCGGCATTTCGGCGCTCATCTGCTGTTCTCCGGGGCGTTAAAGGTGGCGGTGTATTCGGCGGTTTCGGAACTTGCCGTGTCGTCGATGCGGAATTCGAAGCTCTGTGCCGGCTTCCTGATCTGCTCGACCGGTTGCCGCACGAAGACCTTCAGCATCTTCAGCCGGTCGGGTTCGACCGGGATGGAGAATGAGCGGCTTGCGGGCTGGTCGATGCCGACGATGCTCATCTCACCGCCGTCGAGATCGTGCAGCGAGATCTCGACCGTCCTCGGCTCGGGTATCATGTTGAGCAGCTTGACTGTGTAGCCGTTCCGGATCGAGCCATCCGAGAGCGTCACGAACTGCGGATTGCGATCATGCAGGACATTCAGCTCCAGCCGTTCGCGCGTCAGCAGCGAATAGACGAGCACCAGGCCGATCGCCGACCACACACCGAGATAGATGTAGGTGCGCAACCGGAAGATCTTGCCCAGATGGAAATGTGCCAGGCCGTCGGCGAAGCTGCCGCTCGGCGTCCTCACCAGGGTCGGATTGACCGGGCCGGTGCCACCGGAAGTGGCCATCGCCATGTTGGCGTTGTAGTCCGCCAGCGTTGCGTAGGAGATCAGCCCGCGTTCCCGGCCGAGCTTGTCCATGATGCTGTCGCAGGCGTCGATGCACAGCGCGCAGGTGATGCATTCCAGCTGCTGGCCGTCGCGGATGTCGATTCCCATGGGGCACACGGCGACACAGGCGTTGCAGTCGACGCAGTCGCCGACCGATTGCCCGGCCGCCGAGGCCTTCTTGGCGTGGCGCGATCGCGGCTCGCCGCGCCAGTCGTTATACGTCACCGTCAGCGAGTTTTCGTCCAGCATGGCCGCTTGGATGCGCGGCCACGGGCACATATAGGTGCAGACCTGCTCGCGCATCAGCCCGCCTAACACATAGGTGGTGCCGGTGAGCACCGCGATCGTGGCATAGGCGATGGGCGCCGCCGTGCCGGTGACGACTTCGCTGAGCAGCTTCGGCGCATCGGCGAAGTAGAAGATCCAGGCGCCGCCCGTGGCCACTGCGATGACAAGCCAGATGGCGTGCTTGGATACGCGCAGGAAGAGCTTGCGGGCGCTCCAGGGAGCGGCATCCAGCTTCATGCGGGCATTGCGATCGCCTTCGATCGCCCGTTCCACCACAAGGAACAGGTCGACCCAGACGGTCTGCGGGCAGGTATAGCCGCACCAGGCTCGCCCGACCGTCGATGTGATCAGGAAAAGACCGACGCCCGCCATCATCAGAAGGCCGGCGACATAGTAGAATTCCTGCGGCCAGATCTCGATGAAGAAGAAGTAGAAACGGCGGTTCGCCAGGTCGATGAGAACGGCCTGGTCGGGAGCGAAGGGCCCGCGATCCCAGCGCAGCCAGGGGGTCAGGTAATAGATGCCGAGCGTGATCGCCATCACCAGCCATTTGAACTGGCGGAAACGGCCGGAGGCCCGTTTCGGAAAGATCTTCTTGCGCGCGGCGTAGAGCGGCTGTCGCGTCTTCGCGGAGTTGACCGCTTCGGCCTCGAGCCGTTCTACCTGCGACTGATCCAGCACGACGATCTCCAATCGCGGCGAAATGATGCCGCCTCGTTTCCGGCAATCTCGCAATCCCACGGGCGGGCCGCGTTGATGCAGGTCAAATTGAGCCACCAAAAAGCAAGTCGAGGCCCGGCACGGCCGGGCCTCGTCGCTTGAACGGCTGAGGGCCGAGAATAGGCCCCGTTCCTATTCTCCGCCGCCAAGCGAATGGACATAGACAGCCAGTTCCTTGACCGTCGTCTCGCCGAGGCGGCCGACCCAGGCAGGCATCACCCCGTTCTTCGGGGCTCGCACCTGGGCAGCAATCGCGGCCTCGCCGGAGCCGTGGAGCCAGATGGCATCCGTCAGATTAGGTGCTCCGAGGTCGCGGTTGCCCTTCGCGTTCTCGCCATGGCAGGCGGCGCAATTGTCAGCGAAAACCTTGGCGCCGGGCTCGATCAGGCTTTTGTCCTGCACCGGTCCGGAAAGGCTCGCCACATAGGCGCTGACCTGAGCGATCTGTTCCGGCTTGAGCACGTCGGCAAAAGGGGTCATCTCGGACTGACGGGTGTCGGGGTCCGCTGCGAAGCGGATGCCGTGCGTGATCGTCTGCTGGATCTCCTCCGCCTTGCCGCCCCAGAGCCAATCGTCGTCGTTGAGGTTCGGAAACCCTGTCGATCCTTGCGCGCCTGAGCCGTGGCACTGCACGCAATTCACCTTGAATGCCGCGCCGCCGGCGGCGACGGCGAACTCGCGCAACGTGTCGTCAGCGGCGATTTCCGAAACGGTCTTCGACTGTATCGCCGTGACGTATTTGGCCTTGGCGGCGTCGGCCGCGGCCATCTCGTTCTTGACGTCGTTGCGGCTGGAGAAGCCCAGGACGCCCCTGGTGGCGGAACTCAGCATCGGCCAGGCGGGATAGGCAATCGTGTAAGCGAGCGCCCAGGCCACGGTGATGTAGAAGGTGATCACCCACCAGCGCGGCAGAGGATTGTTGAGCTCCTTGATACCGTCCCATTCATGGCCGGTCGTCGTGATGCCCGAGATTTCGTCGATATGCTCGTTGCTCATGATCAATCGTCCTGGAGAGGAATTTTAGCGGCGTCGTCGGCATGCTTTCTGCCACCCGGACGCAGCGCGAAGACAATGCAGCCGACAAAGAACAAAGCCATGGCAAGCAGGCCCCAACTGTCGGCGAACTCCCGCATCAAGTTGTATTCCATCGGTTGCCCTCCTCAGCGGTAGCCGGCTGCTTCGTCGTAGTTCTTGAAATCGACCAGGGTGCCGAGCATCTGGAGATAGGCTACGAGAGCATCCATCTCGGTGACCTGTTGCGGGTTGCCGTCGAAGTCGCCGATCTTGGCCTTGGGGTAGCGTTTCTCCAGGCCGGTCGTGTCGGCATTGGGATCGGCCTGCGCCGTGAGGTCGGCGTTGGCGTTGGCGACCATGTCGTCGGAGTAGGGCACCCCGACGCGCCTGTTCGCAACCAGATGCGTCGAGAAATCCTTCACCTCGATCGGCGTGTCTTTCAAGAAGGCGTAGTTCGGCATGACCGATTCCGGCACCACGGAACGCGGGTCGGCAAGATGCTGAACTTGCCAGCTGTTGGAGTAGCGATCGCCGACGCGCGCAAGGTCGGGGCCGGTTCGCTTGGATCCCCACTGGAAGGGGTGGTCGTACATAGACTCGGCCGCCAGGCTGTAATGGCCGTAGCGTTCCACCTCGTCGCGGAACGGCCGAATCATCTGGCTGTGGCAGAGATAGCATCCCTCGCGCACATAGATGTTGCGTCCGGCGAGCTCCAGCGGGGTGTAGGGGCGCATGCCCTCGACCTTCTCGATCGTGTTGTCGAGATAGAAGAGCGGCGCGATCTCGACGATACCGCCAACGGTCACGACCAGCAGGGATCCGACGAGAAGAAGCGTCGCGTTCTTCTCGATCAGCGCGTGTTTGTCTATCAGGCCCATGTCTGGCTCCTTATTCGGCAGGCTGGAGGGCGGGGGCGGAACCCGGCAAAGGCTGCTCTTTGCGCTGGTAGCCACGGATGGTCATGGTGATGTTCCAGGCCATGATCAGCATGCCGGCCAGGTACATGGCGCCGCCCGCGGCGCGCATGACATAGTAGGGATGCATCGCGGCGACCGTCTCGGCGAAGGAATAGACGAGGAAACCCTGCTCGTCGTATTCGCGCCACATGAGCCCCTGCATGATGCCCGAGACCCACATCACCGCCGCGTAGACGACGATGCCGAGCGTCGCCAGCCAGAAGTGCCAGGTGACGAGGCGCATCGAATAGAGCCGCTCGCGGTTCCAGAGCTTGGGCACCATGTAGTAGATCGCGCCGAAGCTGATCAGGCCGACCCAGCCGAGCGCGCCCGAATGGACGTGGCCGATTGTCCAGTCCGTATAGTGCGACAGCGAGTTGACCGTCTTGATCGACATCATCGGCCCTTCGAAGGTCGACATGCCGTAGAAGGCGATGGCCGCCACCATCATGCGGACGATCGGGTCGGTGCGGATCTTGTCCCATGCGCCGGAGAGGGTCATGAGGCCGTTGATCATGCCGCCCCAGGAGGGCATCCACAGCATGATCGAGAACACCATGCCGAGCGTCTGCGCCCAGTCGGGCAGGGCGGTGTAATGGAGGTGATGCGGTCCGGCCCAGATATAGAGGAAGATCAGCGCCCAGAAGTGGATGATCGACAGCCGGTAGGAATAGACCGGACGGTTCACCTGCTTGGGCACGAAGTAGTACATCATGCCGAGGAAGCCCGCCGTCAGGAAGAACCCGACCGCATTATGGCCGTACCACCACTGCGTCAGCGCGTCCTGAACACCCGAGAATGCCGAGTAGCTCTTCGAGCCGAGGAACGAGACCGGCATCGACAGGTTGTTGACGACATGCAGCATCGCGATGGTGACGATGAAGGACAGGTAGAACCAGTTGGCGACGTAGATATGCGGTTCCTTGCGCTTCAGAATGGTGCCGAGGAAAAGGATCAGATACGCGACCCAGACGATCGTCAGCCAGAGGTCGACATACCATTCCGGCTCGGCATATTCGCGGCCTTCGGTGATGCCCAGCAGATAGCCGGTCGCGGCCATGACGATGAACAGCTGGTAGCCCCAGAAGACGAACCAGGCGAGATTGCCGCCGAACAGCCTCGCGCGGGACGTGCGCTGCACGACATACATGGATGTGCACAGAAGGGCGTTGCCGCCAAAGGCGAAGATCACACCGGAGGTATGAAGCGGCCGCAGCCGGCCGAAATTGAACCAGGGCCCGATGTTAAGCTGAGGGTATGCAAGCTCCAGCGCGATGATCAAGCCGACCAGCATGCCGACGACGCCCCAGAACACCGTCGCAATGGCGCCGTAGCGGATCGGACCATCCATGTAGGCTGATGGGTCGATCGGCGCCGCGGGCTTGAAATCCGTAGTGCGCAGCAGGACCACGGTGAATCCAGCCACGGCGAAGAACAAAACCCACATGTGCTGGCGAAAAGGTTCATCCACCCCGAAGCCGGCGGCTACGAGGGCGCCAAAGGCGAACAGGCTTAGAAGGACGATCTCCGTGCCAAATTTCATCGCAAGTCCCCGATCTCGTCTCGAAAGTTCCGGCGGAAATACCCGCCCGAGGCACCTTTTCGAGATTTCCCGGCCCCCCGGCCTTGATCCAGGTCAAACGCGCACTGCTTTTCTTTGGAGAGCATCCGCGCCGGGCGCTGGAAACTGGTCCGCTTCAGGCAAGGACGCCGGCGAAACGACCTGCAAGGCCGAACCTTGCGACGGTGGTGAGATCAAGCAAGCGAAGGCTCGCAGGAGGATCGTCGCCGCTCAGTCCCCGCAGCGTTCCTCGATCTGAGCCATGCTTGCGAGGCTGATCTGCCGCTTGTTTACGATCCGGATCGTGCCGTCGGACCGCAATCTGGACAATTCCCGGCTGACCGTCTCGATGGTCAGCCCAAGAAAATCGGCGATATCGGTGCGCGTCAGCGGCAGGTCGAAGCTTATCGGGCTTGCCGGATGGTGCGCGGGATCGGTGTTTCTGGCGACCATGAGGAGGAAGCTTGCGACCTTCTCCGACGCGGTCTTGCGCCCCAGCGCCGCCATCCAGTCGCGTGCTTCGTCAAGCTCGTTCAGCGTATGTTTCAGCAGCAGACGTCCAAGCTCCGGCATCTCGTTTGCCATCCGGTCGATGATCACCTTGGGAAACGAGCACAGTGCCACATTCGTCAAGGCTTCTGCCCTGATCGGCTTTTTTGCCTCGAACGGTCGGCCCAGGAAATCGGGCGCGAAATGGAACCCGACAATCTGCTGACGACCATCCGAGAGATTTCTCGTGAGCTTGACCACGCCGGACAGAAGGTTGGAGTAGGTTCCGTCGTCGGGCAGTTCCGTGCCTGCCGGAACCTCATGCCTGGACGAGGCTTTGGCCAACTCGGCGAGTTGGCGGGCGTTGAAGGCGCCGCATAATCCATCCTGCCGCGCTTCGCAGGATTTGCAAATTGCGGGGACGTCGGCCTGTTGAACATCCTGTCTGGCGGTCATTGCGACGCCCGTGGTCAAATAGGAGCGGCAATCTGCCCGGGTTTTGACCTGAGTCGCCTTGATCGAGATCAAGGTTTTGCCGGCGTCGTTCGGGCAGTTTGATCGTCATGACCCCGCCCGCCGCCTCCATCGATCCGCCGCGCCCAGCTCCGACCGTGAGCCCTGGCGACAACGTGCCGCGTTACACGAGCTATCCCACGGCGCCGCATTTTCATCCGGGCGTTGACGCGGTCACGGTTCGCGGGTGGATGGACGCGCTCGAAGGCGATGACGAGATATCGCTGTATCTCCATATTCCCTATTGCGACCGGCTGTGCTGGTTCTGCGCCTGCCACACCAAGCAGACACGCCACTATGCACCCGTGGCCACCTTCCTGCGCTCGCTCCACCAGGAGATTGAAACGGTCGGCGGCCTTGTGAGCGGCCGTGGCAGGGTCCGCGCCGTTCATTTCGGTGGCGGCTCCCCGACAATGCTGAAGCCCGACGACATCCTCACGCTCGGAAAGGCGTTGCGGGATCAATTCGACTTCCTCGACGATGCCAGCCTCAGTGTCGAGATCGACCCCAACGATATGGATGAGGGTCGGCTGGATGCGTTTGCCGCGATCGGCATGACAAGGGCGAGTCTCGGTGTCCAGGATTTCGATCCCAAGGTGCAGAAGGCGATCAATCGCGAGCAGAGTTTCGCGCTGACCAAGAGCATCGTCGATGCGGTGCGGGCGCGGGGCGTCACATCCGTCAACCTGGACCTGCTCTACGGCCTGCCGCATCAGACCGGCAAGAGCGTCGCGGCGACCGTTGCCCAGGCGCTGACATTGGCGCCGGACAGGCTTGCGCTGTTCGGCTACGCGCATGTGCCGTGGTTCAAGAAGCATCAGACGATGATCGACGAAGCCTGGCTGCCCGACTCCGTCGCGCGCCTGGCGCAGTCGCGGCTCGCCGCGCAGCTGATTGTCGATGCCGGCTACGAGGCATTGGGATTGGACCATTTCGCAAAGCCGGGCGACACGCTGGCGGTTGCCGCCCGCGCCGGCAAGATCCGGCGCAATTTCCAGGGCTACACAGAGGACCAGTGCGAAACCCTGATCGGTCTCGGCCCTTCGTCGATCAGCCGGTATCGCCAGGGTCATGCACAAAACATCGTTGCGACTGGCGAATACCAGAAAGCCGTGGATTCGGGAGAGCTGGCGATAGCCCGCGGCATAGAATTCAGCGTCGAAGATGAGGCGCGCGGCTGGGTCATCGAGCGCCTGATGTGCAGCTTCGCCTTCTCGGCGGTAGAGCTTGTCGAACGCTTTGGAAATGTCGGCCAAAGGCTGCTTTGCGAAGCGAGCCGACTGGCCATCAGCGGCGCGGGCCAGCTTCTTCGGCTGGAAGGCGACAACTTCGTCGTGCCGCCGGCGAGCCGTCCGCTCGTCCGCACGGTGGCGGCGAAATTCGACAAATACCTCAGCAATGGAACCGGCAGGCATTCGGTAGCAGTTTGAATGGGCTTGAGGCCGCGGGTCAGAAATGCTCGCCCACCCTGAACGGCCCGACACGGGTGCCGGCCGCGATCAGATAGGCGGTCGACCAGCCGATCAGCAGAAAGCCGTTGATGCCTTCCAGGGCCGCCAGCACGCGCCAGCCATGAGCTGGCACGACATCGCCATATCCGACCGTCGAGAAGGTGATGGTCGAGAAGTAGAGCGCGGTCTCGAAATCGCTGAAGATTCCGAGCAGCCGGTAGATCCCGGCCCATAGCCAGACTTCCGCCGTCATAACCGCAAAAAGTCCCATCACGACCGTGATCATGGCGATGATCCGGCTGCGCCTCCCGTGCATCCGGAACAGCGCAACGAGTCGGGACATCACGTAAGTGATCGCGATAAGGCCGAAAGTGTGGATCAGGACCGTCAGGCTGATGACGATCGTGCCGACGAAAAGATTGAGGATCATTCGAAGACACTACGGCCCGAAGCACCCTGTTCCTTGCGCCAGATCAAACCTCCCGGTCCGGCTGTCCGTGAGATGCGCTTACTGGCCGCTCGAGCGCGCTTGTAGCGACGTGCCCAGTCTCAAGACGAAAAATGGCCGGGTCAGACCTCTCCCAAGGTCCGCCCGGCCAGTGCTCCCCGGCTCGCCACCGCCGGAGGCAGTCCCATGTGCTGTCGGATCAGTTCGAAGCGGTTTTGGTCGCCTCTGCGAACAGTTCGGCAAAGACGGGCTTTGCCTTGCCGACCTGCTTGACGGCTTCCGCCGCCGCCAGGTTGACCGGCTTGCCGACGACGATCAGCGCCACCATGCCCATGCCGTAGTGGGGAGCGCATCTCACGCCATAGACACCTTCCTTGGTGAGGGTGACCGTGATCTCCTCGCTCGGCTTGCCCTTGAAGGGCTCGGCGCCGTCCGGGAGCATTCCATTGATGATCTCGGCATTGTGGGTCTTGTCGGTCGGCACGAACTTGATCGTGTCGCCGGGCGCCGCCCGCACGAAGTTGGGCTGGAAGACCATCGCGCCCTTGTCACCCTTGTTCAGCATCTGGACGACATGTTCTTCGGCATTTGCAGCGCCTGCAATTGAAAGCAACGCGACCGCCGCGGCAATGAGGGGCAGTTTCATCGGAATAGTCCTTTCTTTGGTTGACCACGGCATCGACCGTTGCGCCCTTCTAGTTCGTCGGACGCCTCGGCGATTTGCGCTGGCGCAAATTGCAGGAGGAAAAGATCGACCGATGGACGGCGAACCGCAGGGGATGATGCGGATCGGTTCAGCTGCCGGTGGCAGGTCCTCCGGGACTAAGTCCCGTAGGGGCATGGGCGCGTTGCGCTTTTGAAGTCAGGAAGGCCGTTGGCAGGTCTTGATCGACCGTCGATTGCCGGCCTGTCCATTTCCGAGGGGATCGCTGAAGCCGTTCCGGAGTTTCCCTCATCCTGGCCGGTATTTGCGATGGATCAAAGCTCGATCGTTCTTCGCCCGATAGATCGATGAATGGCCGGTCTTGACACCGGGCCGTCGTGAACCGGTGGCAGCATCAATGCGTTGTGCTTCAGCCGGCGTCGGCATGGAACCAGCGAAGGAATGAGAAATGACCGAGCATCCCAGCACCAATCGCTTGTCCGCGCAGGAACTGCAAGACATCGATGCCTACTGGCGTGCCGCCAACTACCTGACCATCGGGCAGATCTACCTGCTCGACAATCCGCTGCTTCGCGAACCCCTTCGGCTGGAGCATGTCAAGCCAAGGCTGCTCGGCCACTGGGGGACCTCGCCGGGTCTCAGCTTCATCTATGCGCATCTCAACCGCGCCATCAGGCAGCGCGATGCCAATGTCATCTATGTCTGCGGTCCCGGCCATGGCGGGCCGGCGATGGTGGCGAACACCTATCTCGAAGGCACCTACAGCGAGACCAATCCGGACATCGCGCTGGGCGAGGCGGGAATGAAGAAGCTCTTCCGCCAGTTCTCGTTTCCTGGCGGCATCCCAAGCCATGCGGCGCCTGATGTGCCCGGCTCGATCCATGAAGGCGGCGAGCTCGGCTACGCGCTCTCGCACGCTTATGGCGCGGCCTTCGACAACCCGGACCTTGTCGTCGCTTGCGTCGTTGGCGACGGCGAGGCGGAAACCGGGCCGCTCGCCACCTCCTGGCATTCCAACAAGTTCCTCAACCCGGCGCTTGACGGCGCGGTGCTGCCGATCCTCCACCTCAACGGCTACAAGATCGCCAATCCCACCATTCTGGCTCGCATCCCCGAGGAAGAGCTGCGTGCGCTGTTCATCGGCTACGGTTACGAGCCGCTGTTCGTCGAAGGTGACGATCCAGCGTTGATGCATGAGCGGATGGCGGTCGTGCTCGACGATGCTTTGGACCGCATCAAGGCGATCCAGGATGCGGCCCGCAGCGGCGCGAAGACCGCGCAGCCGCGGCCGAAATGGCCGATGATCGTGCTGCGAAGCCCGAAGGGCTGGACCGGTCCCAAGGAGGTCGACGGGCTCAAGACCGAGGGATTCTGGCGCGCCCACCAGGTCCCGCTCTCCGGCCTCGCCGAAAACCCCGAGCATCTGAGGATGCTCGAGGAGTGGATGAGAAGCTACCGGCCCGAAGAGCTTTTCGATGCCGCCGGCGCGCCCGTGGCCGCGATCCGCGCCACCGCGCCGCAAGGCGACAGGCGCATGAGCGCCAATCCGCATGCCAATGGCGGCCTGCTGCGGCGGTCTCTCGAACTGCCTGGCCTGGACGAGCACGCCGTCCCGGTCGAGCGGCCCGGCGGCGTCAAGGCAGAGTCGACCCGTGTCATGGGCGGTTTCCTGCGCGACGTCATGACTTTGAACCGGGCTGCCAGGAACTTCCGCATCGTCGGCCCCGACGAGACGGCCTCGAACCGGTGGCAGGATGTCTTCGAGGTGACGGAGCGCGCCTGGATGGAAAAGATCCTTCCCGAGGATGTCCATCTGGCGCGGGAGGGCAGGGTTATGGAGATTCTATCCGAGCATACGTGCCAGGGTTGGCTGGAAGGTTACCTGCTGACCGGGCGCCACGGCTTCTTCTCCTGCTACGAGGCCTTCACGCACATAGTCGATTCCATGTTCAACCAGCATGCGAAATGGCTGGACGCCTGCCGCAAGCTCGCCTGGCGGCGGCCGGTTGCTTCGCTGAACTATCTGTTGTCCAGCCATGTCTGGCAGCAGGAGCACAATGGCTTCAGCCATCAGGATCCAGGCTTCATCGACGTGGCGCTGAACAAGAAGGCGGATGTCGTGCGCGTCTACCTGCCGGCGGACGCCAACAGCCTGCTTTGCGTGACCGACCATGTGCTTAAGACATGGAACCGCATCAACGTCATCGTCGCCGGCAAGGCCAATTCCTGGCAGTGGCTGTCCATCGACGAGGCGAAAGTCCACTGCGGCGCCGGCATCGGCATATGGGAATGGGCATCGACCGACGGCGGGGCCGAGCCGGATGTGGTGATGGCCTGCGCCGGCGACGTGCCGACGCTCGAAACGCTGGCCGCCGTTCAGATCTTGAGGCGCCACATTCCCGACCTCAAGGTCCGTGTGGTGAACATTGTCGATCTGATGACGCTGCAGCCGAAGGAACATCACCCGCACGGGCTGTCGGACCGCGAGTTCGACGCGTTGTTCACCAGGGACAAGCCTGTCATCTTCGCCTATCACGGCTATCCGTGGACCATCCATCGCCTCACCTACCGGCGGACCAATCACGACAACATCCATGTGCGCGGCTACAATGAGGAAGGGACGACGACGACGCCGTTCGACATGACCGTGCTGAACGGGCTCGACCGCTATCATCTTGTGCTGAGCGTGCTCGACCGCATTCCCGAGCCGGCCGGCGCGCACATCCAGCTGACGCAGGCCATGGAAGGCAAGCTGATCGAGCACGGAGCCTATATCCGCAAGCACGGGCAGGACATGCCCGAGATACTCGGCTGGAAGTGGGAGCGGTAGTCGATGACGAGGCGCCGGGTTGAGAGGATCGGGCTTGCACAAGCGGTCGGGACCGGCCGGTCATGACCGATGCAATTCTCGTCCTCAATGGCGGCTCATCAAGCCTGAAGTTCGCCGTCTTCCAATGGCGCGACGACCTCCATCTGCTGGTGCGGGGCAGCGTCTCGTCGATCGGCGAGCGGCCCCGGCTCCATGTCGCGCCCACGGCAATGACGCCGCCATTCGACAGGAGCCTTGGCGAACAGCCGATCTCCATCGGCACGGCGTTCGAAGCCGTTGCGTCCTATCTTGCGGACCGCGGCCTCCTTCGCCGGGTGCGCCGGGTCGGGCATCGCATCGTGCATGGCGGCCGGGAGTTTGCCCGCGCGACGCCGCTCGACGAGCGCACGCTGGGTGCCTTGCGCAGGCTCGAGCCGCTCGCCCCGATTCATCAGGCGATCAACCTGGAGCTCGTCGACCTGGCCAGCCGCCTCCTGCCTGGCACCATGCAGGTCGGCTGCTTCGATACTGCCTTCCACGCGGCGCGGCCCGAGCATGCAAGGCTTTATGCGCTGCCGCACGAGATGGCGGAGCAAGGCATCGTCTCCTACGGTTTCCATGGGCTCTCCTACAGCCATATCGCCAGCGAGCTGCACAACCGTTACGGCACCGCCGCCGGCGGCCGGACGATCGTTGCCCATCTCGGCAGCGGCGCAAGCCTGTGCGCGATGAAGGCAGGCGTAAGCCACGCCACCACGATGGGCTTCTCGACGCTTGACGGCCTTGTCATGAGCACGCGTTGCGGCGCGATCGATCCCGGTATCCTCCTGCACCTTCTGCAGGACCGGAAGCTGTCGTCGGACGAACTTGCCGAGCTGCTCTATCAGCGATCCGGTCTGCTGGGCGTATCCGGCATCTCGGGAAACATGCAGACGCTGCTTGCATCGAAAGACCCTGCGGCGATGCGCGCCGTCGATCTTTTCGTCTATCGTGTCGGGCGCGAGATTGGATCGCTTGCCGCGGCGATAGGCGGGCTCGACACCCTGGTGTTCACGGCGGGCATCGGCGAGCATGCGCCCGCGATCCGGCAGGGCATCTGCGAAGCCGCGGGATGGCTCGACGTCTCGCTCGACAAGGAGTTGAACGCGCAGGGCGAGGAACTGGTCAGCGCCCCGGATTCCCTGGTCGACGTGCTTGTCATTCCCGCCGACGAGGAGCGTGCGGTGGCCGCTGAGTTGCTCGGCTTCGAAGGCAAAGACTAAATGATTTCGCCCGGAAGCGGGCGGCGTTTCCGGGCGATATCATCAAAACAAAGGCGAGGCGCCTTGGAGCAGTTCTGCGTTTATAGGGCCGCTGAACTGATCCAGCCTCTTGTTTTTACGCAATTCCGGACGGAAAACCGTTGCGCACTTTTCCTGGAATTGCCCTAGCCCGGCAACGCGGCGCCGAGCTTCCGCTGAACCAGGACGAGCGTCGGGTCGTCGGGATCCGTCGTGACGATGAAGCCCATCTCGCGCTCGAGTTCGATCGCAGCGCGGTTTTCGCGGCTCTCGATCGACTCGATCGTCTCTACGCCATGATCGTCGGCATAACGCGCGACATAACCGAGAAATTCCCAGCTGACTCCGAGGTGCTTGCGATCCTCGCGGATGCAGATGGCGACTTCGCCACGCCGATCGGCCGGATCCGCGGCGAGGGTCGCCACCGCGATCAGCATTCCGTCGGTGGAGAAGGCGAGAAAATTATGGACATGCGGATCGTCGGAGCGGGTCATCGCAACCAGCCGCTCGTGCGAAACTTCCTTCACCGCTCCGAGGAAGCGGAAACGCAGATCCTCCGGTGTCACATGGGTGAAGAACTCAGCGACGATCGGCTCATCGTCGGGACGCGCCCGACGCACTTCGAAGCGAAATCCGGTGTGGGTCGTAAGCATGGTTTTCATTTTCAACTCCTTTTCAGGATTGATGCGCGGATTGGCGCAATGGCCTCATTCACCCATTGCCAGCAGCGTGTCGCGTTTCAGGATTTCAATGCTGCGCAGGCTGAGCAGGCGGATCACGCCCTTCTCTTTCAGGCGGGTGAAGACGCGCGACACGGTTTCGATGGTGAGGCCCAGATAGTCGCCGATGTCGTTGCGCGACATTGGCAACTCCACCTGCCGCAACCCACCCTGACGCTCCGACATTTCGACGAGGAACGCCGCGACGCGCTCGATCGCGTTCTGGCGGCCGAGCACCAGGAGATGCTCCTGTGCCCGGGTCAGGCCTTTGAGCGCCAGAGGCAGGAGCTGGCGCGACATGTCGGTGCCCGACGGAGCGCGGAAGACCCGGACACCAGTCGCGTTGATCGCCTCAGCGAAGAAGTGGTGGGTGGCGTCGGCCTCGAAACCGAAGGTTTCTCCCGCCAGGTGGAACGCGCTGATCTGCCTGCGACCATCGGCGAGCAGGCGGTAGATGCGGACCGCGCCGAATTCGACCTGATAGAGGGCGCCGGCCTTCTCGCCCTGAGCATAGATTTCGGCGCCCGCCGTGAAGAAGTTTACCGGCGTCGCCGGCCCTTCGAAGACAGGCGCGGGGCTCTGATGGGGAAGGTAGGACGGCAGTTCGATCTTGGCGGAGGCTTGAGCGTACATGGCTGTGGTCCCAGTGAATTTGTGACAACAGCAATCGCCCAAATCCCGCCATGCCGAAATTCGGTTATGTCCCTACGGGAAACTACTTAGTGCGACCCGAAATCACCTGGTCGGGCCGGGCATGTCGAGCAGGCCGCCTGGTCCCTGCGTCAATTGGAGCCGTGCGATTGACCGCGATCAAGGCCGGCATGACGTGTCCCGGCATTATCCGGTCGGAGCCAGCCAGGGGAGCCCAGCCATGACCTCCGATATGATTGAAATCTGGACCGGGATACTCGGCCTTGCCTATCTTGCCGCCGCGGGCCTTTATTTCGAAATGCTCCGTGCCAGGAAGCGCGTCCCGGCAAGGCATGGTCGTGCCCGGCGTACCCGGTAAGGATCAGAGGGCCAATCCGGCGCGTTTCCATTCTTGGTGCGGAACGGAAGCCTGTCTGTTCTCCTTCTATCTTTTGAGAAACCTGGGGAAGCGTGATGAAGGCAATGGTGCTGGAAAAGCCCGGCACGCTTTTGAACCTCGTTGACCGCCCGGATCCCTTGCCGGCGGCGGGCGAGATCAGGCTCAAGGTGGAGGCATGCGCGGTATGCCGCACTGACCTGCACGTCGTGGACGGTGACTTGCCATCGCCAAAGCTGCCGCTCGTGCCGGGCCACGAAATCGTAGGCATCGTCGATCTTGTCGGTGAAGGCGTATCGCGAGCCCGGCTTGGGCAGAGGGTAGGCGTTCCGTGGCTGGGGCACACGTGCGGACATTGCCCCTATTGCAACGCCGGCGCCGAGAATCTCTGCGACCAGCCGCTCTTCACCGGCTACACGCGCGACGGCGGCTTCGCCAGTCATGTCGTTGCCGACCAGCATTTCGCCTTCGAGCTCGATGCCGCCGCCGATCCGGTGTCGCTGGCACCGCTCCTGTGCGCTGGTCTGATCGGCTGGCGCTGCCTCAAGAAGGCCGGCAACGGCCGGCGCCTGGGCATCTATGGTTTCGGCGCCGCCGCGCACATCATCACGCAGGTCGCGATCTGGCAGGGACGTGAGATCTTTGCGTTCACCCGGCTTGGCGACGTCCAGGCACAGGAATTCGCGCGCTCCTTGGGCGTCGCCTGGGCAGGCGCGTCCGACGAATTGCCTCCGGCCGAGCTTGACGCCGCGATCATTTTCGCACCGGTCGGCGACCTGGTGCCGGCGGCGTTGCGGGCTGTCCGCAAGGGCGGCCGGGTGGTCTGCGGCGGCATCCACATGAGCGACATTCCATCGATGCCCTACAAGCTTCTGTGGGAAGAAAGAGAATTGGTGTCGGTCGCCAACCTGACCCGCCGTGACGCCGAGGAATTCTTCCCGATAGCGAAGCAGGCCCGGGTGCGCACGCATACCAAAGTCTATCCGCTGGAGCAGGCAAACCAGGCGCTGGATGATTTGCGCATGGGCAGGCTGAGTGGCGCCGCCGTCCTTAGGCCGTGACGGTCCTGGAGCGCGCGTTCGCACAGCCGTCGCATCTGCTTTGGCCAGTTCGTCCCTGGCCGGCAGAGTCGGTCAGGGGCGGGTCGGGATGGCCGATGAGGACAGGCACGCAGCGCGACTTCTTCTCCCGGACGGCTTGCCGAGCGGCGCTATGGCTGCTCGACGCGGGCCACCTGGTAGGTGTGCATGGCCCCATTGCGCTTGATCGAGACGTACTCGCCGGTGACGAAGCGCTCCTCGCCGAGATGAAAACCGACCTCGTCGTCACGATCGCCCTCGGCGTAGTCGAAATACCATTGGCCGCCTGGCTTGCGCCGCAAGCGGCCGACAAGATCGTCCTCGCCGGTGCGGAAGCGGCGGACGCGACAGAAGCCCTTGTGCGATTTCCACTCCTCCGCATCCAGCCGTCCTTCGTCGGTGAGCGGCGCCAGCACATCGTAACCTTCCTCGCGGTCACCCTCGGGATGACCTTTTTCGCGTGCGAGAAGCAGGCGGATGCTCCTGAAACTGGGGGTGAGGTCGTGCAAGCTGGTCATGGCGAACTCCTTCGAGGCCATTCCTATCGCGGCGGCCGGATGTCACCTTGATCAAGGTCAAACGGGACCTGGTTCGTCGGGAGGCTCAACTGGTGCCTGCCGGCAGGTGTTCGCGAACCCAATTGACGATCTGGCCGGTGCTCATCGCCCCCGATACGCGCGCGATTTCCCGCTGGCGGTGAAACAGGACCATGGTTGGAATGCCGCGAATGCCCAGCCTCGCCGCGACGGCCTGCTCCTTGTCGGAATTGAGCTTGACCAGACGGATGTGCGGCTCCAGCGCCTTGGCGGCAGCCTCATAGGCTGGCGCCATCATCTTGCAGGGACCGCACCATGGAGCCCAGACGTCGACGAGGACGGGCAAGCTGCCGCGGCCGATCTGACGGTCGAAGTTCGCAGCGTCGATGTCCTGTGGAACTCCGGAAAACAGCCGGGCGCCGCATTTTCCGCATTGCGCTTCGGCGCTGTTTCGGTTCGGCGGCAGGCGGTTGACCACGCCGCATTTGGTGCAAACCACCAGGTTCTCCTGCGTCATGACCTCCTCCCGGTTGGACTGTGCTCGAGACGCCCGTCGCCAAGGGCACGCAGCGCATTGACGATGACGGCGACATCTATGCCCTCTTGCAGCAGTGCTCCCGCCACCGGCGTTATATGCCCCATGGCGGCCGCGATCATCGCCGCGCCCGAGAGCGCCAGCCCGACGATGATGCTCTGCAGGGCGATCCCGCGCGTGCGCCTGGCGATACGCAATGCTTCGGCGACAGGTTGCAGCCTGTCGGTCAGCACAACCACGTCCGCTGCCTCCGACGAGGCTGTCCCGCCGCGGGCTCCCATGGCAACGCCTACGGTCGCCGCGGCAAGGGCAGGGGCATCGTTGATGCCGTCGCCGACCATCATCGTCGGCGCCGTCGCCTTCTCGGCCTCGACTGTTCCAACCTTGTCGGCCGGCGTGGCGTCGGCAAAGACGGCATCGAGATGGAGCGAAGCGGAGACCTTTTCGGCCGCCGCGCCGTCATCGCCGGTCAGCATGACTATCCGGGTGATGCCGGCCGAACGCAAAGCCTCGACAGTGCCGAGAGCATCCTCGCGTATGGCGTCTCCGAATGTGAAAACAGCGGCAAGCCGGCCATCGATGGTCACAAACACCCTGAGCACCTGCGTGTCGCGGTACCGGCTCTCTCCGCTCTCCGCCCAGTTGGGCAACGGCCCGTTTCCAAGAACAAGCGGCCTCGACCCGGCCACGACAGATATCCCGTCCACCTGACCTTCAAGGCCTTCTCCCCGATGCTCGCGGACGTCACAGGGTTGGGAAAGCAAAAGGTTCCCATGGCGGGCAATGCGAACAATCGAATCCGCAAGGACGTGATGCGAAGCCTGTTCAAGCGAGGCGAGCAGCCGCAGCGGTCCATCGGTTCCCTGGCCCGGAGCGACGTCGATCTCGATCAGCTCGGCCCCGCCGAGCGTCAGGGTCCCCGTCTTGTCGAAGATCGCGGTGCGTATCTGGGCGAGCGCCTCCAGCGCCGCGCTGCCCTTCATGAGGATGCCGGCGCGGGCGGCGCGCGACACGCCGCCGATGAATGCAACGGGCGCCGCGAGGATCAGCGGGCAGGGCGTCGCGACCACCAGGACGGCGAGGGCGCGGATCGGATCATCGGAAAGATACCAGGCGATGCCGGCAATCAGCAGCGTGGCGGGAAGCAAGAGCAGGGCAAAACGGTCTGCAATGCGTATGAACGGCGCCTTGGCGGTTTGCGCGGCGGCGACCATGCGCACGATCGCGGCGTAGGTGCTTTTGTCGGCGACGGCGGAGGCTCGCATGACAAAGGCCTCGCCAGCATTGACGGTGCCGCTGCGCAATGCGTCGCCGGCGCCGCGCCGCTCCGGCAGGGGCTCTCCGGTGACGGTCGACTCATCGAGCAGGGCCGAGGCGTCGATCAGGATGCCGTCCACGGGCAGCAATTCGCCGGCGCGCACCAGAAGCTCGTCGCCGACCGCCACCTGGTCGACCGCGACGGTCTCGGTGCCATGTGCGGATTTCCGGTGTGCCACACGCGGCGCCCTGTCGGTCAGAGCCCTGAGATTCCGCTCCGCCCGGCCGCGCGCCAGATCTTCGAGCACTGTGCCGCCGGCATACATGATGGCGACGACCACCGCCGCCAAGGCCTGCCCAAGCAACAGCGCCGCCGACATCGAAACCAGCGCGATGGCATCGACGCCGATCCGGCCGATCCAGAAATCCCGCAAGATCGAGATGGCAAGCGCCGCCACGACGGGCAGCGTTGCCGCAGTCCAGATCGTATCGGGCGAGGCGATGTCGATGCCATATCGCCAGACGCCCAGCCCGAGCGCCAGACCGAGAACGGCGATGATCAGCAGCGCACGCCGCAATGCGGATTCGTTCATGACGGTCGTCAAAGTTCCTCGATCATTTCCCGCAGCAGCAGCCGGACATCCTTTGCCGTCGCGGCAAGTTGCGGGTTGTCGATCGCTCCCATCGCGACCATCGGATCGACCGCCGCTACCTCGGCCTTGCCGGGGGCGGTCTCGGTCACGGTCACGTTGCAGGGCAGCATCGCGCCGATCTTGTCCTCGGCCTGCAGCGCGCGCCATGCGAAATGCGGATTGCAGGCGCCGAGGATCATGTATGGCTTGAAGTCGACCCCCAGCTTGACCTTCATCGTGTGCTGGACATCGATCCTCGTCAGGATGCCGAAGCCCTTGCCGGCAAGCTTTTTGGTGACGTGTTCGATCGCCACGGCGAACGGCATGTCGAGGCTCTTGCTGAAATAATAGCTCATCGGATTCTCTTTCCATGGCGATCTTCGCCAGCAGGGACAGCTTGAGAGCAGTAGCTAGCCGTGGGGGTCGGATGACGCTTTGATCCAGCGCAATGAATGCCAGGCGCCTTCGGTGAATGTGGCGGCAAGGAGTTCTCCAGAATGACAATTCGAAATCTTGAATACGCAGTCTCACCGAAATCCGTCGTTGTCGTCGGCGCGACCGAGCGCGTTGGCTCGGTCGGCCGTGTTGTCTTCGACAACATCGTCGGCGGCGGTTTCGAGGGGGAGA
Organism: Mesorhizobium sp. M2E.F.Ca.ET.209.01.1.1; assembly: GCF_004010375.2. Taxonomy (NCBI): domain Bacteria; kingdom Pseudomonadati; phylum Pseudomonadota; class Alphaproteobacteria; order Hyphomicrobiales; family Phyllobacteriaceae; genus Mesorhizobium; species Mesorhizobium sp. M2E.F.Ca.ET.209.01.1.1. Next base: position 204,431 of record NZ_SADP02000007.1, read on the forward strand.
TCTGGCCGGTCAATCCCAAACATGCGCAGGTGGCCGGCCACCGCTGCTACGGCAGGGTTGCCGATCTGCCAAGGGTTCCCGATCTTGCCGTGATCGTGACCCCTCCCGAGACTGTGCCCGGCATCGTGCGGGAACTGGGCGAAAAGGGGACGCGCGCCGCCGTCGTCATCACCGCGGGGCTCAATCACGCCAATGGGCTGCGCCAGGCGATGCTCGATGCGGCCAAGCCCTCGCTCATGCGCATCATTGGACCGAACACCGTCGGGCTGATGGTTCCCCCGGCGAAGCTCAACGCCAGTTTCGCCCATATGGCGGCGAGGCCCGGGAACATTGCGCTGGTCTCGCAGTCCGGCGCCATCGCCACATCGCTGATCGACTGGGCAGCCGAGAACAATGTCGGCTTTTCCCGGATCATCTCCCTCGGCGACATGGCAGACGTCGACGTCGGCGACTGCCTCGACATGCTGGCGGGCGATTTCCATACGCGCGCCATCGTGATGTATCTCGAAACCATACCCAACCCGCGCAAGTTCATGTCGGCCGCGCGGGCGGCGGCGCGCCTCAAGCCGGTTATAGCGATCAAGCCCGGCCGGCATGAGCAGGCGGCCAAGGCGGCCGCGACTCATACCGGCGCGCTTTCGGGCGCCGACAGGGTGGTCGACGCCGCCTTGCGCAGGGCAGGGGTGCTGCGTGTGGATGATCTCGCCGAATTGCTCGATGCCGCCGAGACGGTCGCCCGTCACGCTCCCCTCGAGCGGGCACGGGTCGGCATCGTCACCAACAGCGGCGGGGCCGGCGTGCTTGCCGTCGACAAGATCGTCGACCGTGGAGGCGAGCTGGCTGAACTTGCGCCCTCGACGGTCGAGCGGCTCGACCGTGCGCTGCCGCCGACCTGGTCGCATGCGAATCCGATCGACATCGTCGGTGACGCCGCGCCGGAGCGCTACGGGGCGGCGCTCGAAGCCCTGGCGGCGGATCCGGGGACGGACGTTATCCTGGTCATGAATTGCCCCACCGGGCTCGGTTCTTCGCCGGACGCGGCCAGGAAGGTCGCCGAGCTTGGCGACGACGGCGAGATCGGCGGAAAACCGCTTCTCGCGTGCTGGCTCGGCGAGCATACCGCGCGCGAAGGCCGGCGCGTCCTGACGCAAGCCGGCATCGCGAGCTTCGAGACGCCGGAGGACGCGGCGATCGCGGCGTCCTATCTCGGCGAATGGTCGCGAGCCCAGCGGGCGCTTCTGCGGACTCCCTCGAGCCAGGGCGGCGACCAGGCCGATGGCAAGGCATCGGCGCACGCCATCTTTAGGCAGGTGGCCGCCGAAGGGCGGCGCATGCTGACGGAGCCGGAAGCAAAAGCGGCGATAGAAGCCTACGGCATCCCGGTGCCGCGAACCATCGTCGCCGGATCCGTTGCGGAAGTGGCGCAGGCGGCTGGCGAGCTTCTCGAAGGCTCGCAGGCAGTGGTGGTCAAATTGCTGTCGAAGGTGGTCTCGCACAAGTCGGATGTCGGCGGCGTGGTCCTCGATATCACGACCGCCGACAAGGCCGCGGAGGCCGCCCGGTCGATCGAGACACGCCTGCGCGCGCGGTCGCCGCAGGTGAAGGCGGACGGCTACACGGTGCAAGCCATGGTCGCGCGCAAGCATGCGCAGGAGCTCATCCTGGGCATGAACCTGGACCCGATGTTCGGTCCGGTCATTCTGTTTGGCGCCGGCGGCACGGCGGTCGAGGTCGTGGACGATACCGCGATCGCCCTGCCACCGCTTGACGACGTGCTGGCCGCAGACGCGATCGACGCGACCAGGATGGGCCGCCTGCTTGCCGGCTATCGCGATCGCAAGCCGGCCAACCGGGGCGCGATCATCGCCGCGCTGAACGGCCTGTCGCAAATGATCGTCGACTTCCCCTGCCTTGTCTCCCTCGACATCAACCCGCTGCTGGCTGATGCCGAAGGCGTGGTTGCGCTTGATGCCCGTATCGAGATCGACCCGCGACGGGTGGATGAACCGGCGCCGAACCCGGCACTTGCCATAAGGCCCTATCCGTCGGGATGGAGCCGCGATTTCCAGTCGGACGGCATGACCTTTCACATCCGGCCGATCATGCCGGCGGACGTGGCGCTTTATCCCGCGTTTCTGGCGAGGATTTCCCCCGACGACCTCAGACTGCGTTTCCTGTCGCTGCGGAAGAACTTCCCCGACCAGATGCTGAAGCGGCTTACGCAGCTCGACTACGACCGCGACATCGCCTTCGTAGCGCTTGAAAAGGACACGGGAGCGCTGGCGGGAATCGGCCGGCTTTCCTGCGACCCCGATCACAGGAGCGGTGAATATGCGCTGCTCGTGCGGTCGGACCTGCAAGGCCATGGCCTCGGATGGGATCTGCTGAAACAGGTCATCGATTATGCGATGGCCGAACGCATAAGCCGCATCGAGGGCACGATCCTCAACGAAAACAGCAAGATGCTCACGATGTGCCGGGAGTTCGGATTCTCGGTCGCGCACCACCCGAGCGAGCCCGGCCTGTCCCTGGCGATCCTTGAGATCAGTTAAGCGCCGGTCAGCTTTACGACCCGGTTTTCCTGAAGCCGGCCGAGGATGAAACAGCGCCCTCGATCGATGCCACCATCTCGGCCGTGATTTCGGCCACCTCGCGGTTGGCCTCGATCTTGCGCCAGGTCATCGGACCGGCATCGCGCTGCAATTGCCGCGAAAGGATGTCGACCGTGGCATCGGAAGGGCTGCCCTTGCGCTCGCTGACCCGGCGCCAAAGCACAGACGGATCTGCCGCCAGCCAAAAACCGGAAAACGGGACGTTTGTCCCGCTCGCGGCGCGCTCCACCCTGTCTCGATCCTCCGGCCTGTCGAAGACCGCGTCGGCGACGACGCAGCCGCCTTCGGCAAGGACAAGCTCCGCGAGCCAGGCTATCTGGCGGTAGACGCGTTCCGATACGCCGGGCCGGTAGGCCTTGTCCGGCAGCCTCGTTTCGGCCGCCACGCCATGCATGGCCTTGCGGATGCGGTCGCTCTCGACGATCCGGGCGCCGGGCGGCGCGCCGATCCGAGCGGCGAGCGCCTCGGCGACCGTCGTCTTGCCCGAGCCGCTCAAGCCGCCGATTGCCACGAGCCGAGGCGGCGTTTCGGCAAGCAGGGCTTGCGCGAGTTGGAAATAAGACCGCGCTTCGGCAATCAGCTTTGTCGAATCCTGGCTGCCCTCCTCGACCTGCGTCGCGGTGACGTGCGCGCGCACCGCCGCCCGCACCGCCATGAAGAAAGGCAGGAGAATGAAGCCGTCTTCGTCATCGGCGTAGTCGAGATAGCGGTTCATCACCAGATTGGCGAATTGCGGAAACCCCCGATGCCACAGATCCATCAGCAGGAACGCGAGATCGTAGAGGACATCGACGGTGGCGATCTGATCGTTGAACTCGATGCAGTCGAACAGGCGAGGCTCGCCATCGAAGACGCAGATGTTGCGCAGATGCAGGTCGCCATGGCAGCGGCGGACGCGGCCTGCCGCCTCGCGCCGGTCGAGCAGGCCGGCATGGCGGGCGAGGGCGTCGCGAAGCGCCGCGTTGAGCGTTTCGATCTCCTTTCCGTCGAACACATGGCTTGTCGCAAATCCGGCCGCATTGATTTCGAGAACGCCGCCGATATTCGCCGACCCGCTGCCGGCATGGATCGCTTCGGCGCCGCGGTGATAGTGCGCGATCATGCGGGCCACGCCTGTCATCAGCGCGGATGTCAGCTCCCCCGCCGCGGCCATGCGATCGAGGAGCTTCGACTGGTCGAAGCGGACCATCTCGATGACGGCGTCGACCAGTTCCCCCGCCTCATCCAGGGCAAGCCGGGTTCCCGTGCGCGTGATGCGGTGGACATCGAGATAGAGGCCGGGCGCTGTTCTGGAGTTCAGCTCCACTTCCCTCTCGCACGCGGCGAGCCGCAACGCCGGCGTCGAAAAATCGACATAGGGCAGCTTGACCGCCCGCTTCATCTTGAATGCGCGCCGCCCGACGAGGAAGATCCGGGAAATGTGCGTTTCGATCGTCTCGACCGGATCAACCTCGCCATAGCTGGCAGGGTTCTTCAACATCTCGACCACGACATCCTGGTTATCGGTGATCATTGGGTATGTCCTTGGCCTGGTTGCACATCGTTCGGCCCCGCCGACCGAAGTCTCGCGGGATTCGCTAACGCTGAAGCGTCTGAACGTAACCGGTGAGGTTATGGATGCGTTCCGTGGTGACGGCCTCCCCGCCGTACGGACCGTACTTCTTCACGTCGTCAGGCAGGAACTGGTTGCCCCACACCGGCATGTCGCGCTCGCCATGCGCCGGGACGAGACCGCGACCGTCGATCGTGGCGTAGACCCGCCAGTAGGGAAATTCCCCGCCATTGCGCTTCGTCAGCGTCGTCAGATCGGCGGGGCGCTTGCGCAGCTCATCGGCCATTGGCCCGTCGCCCTTGCCTTCCACGCCGTGGCAGACCGCGCAGGAATTCAGATATTCCTGCTGTCCATTGCTCATCTCCTGCGCCGCCGCGGCGCTCAGCGTCAGCGCGAAAAGACCAATCGTCGTCCGGAATCTCATTGATCAGCCTCCAGCCATCGATGTCAGGCTAAGCCATGCGATGCGCGCGCACGTTGACCGGGATCAATCCTGCGAGGGGGCGATTTGATTTAGCGCAAGGAAGGATTCCAACCGGCTCGCTAAGGCTGCATTCCGTGTGAACCTTCCGACCAAGGAGCGGCCGCCATGCCATTCAAGACGTTGCTCACGGTTACAGGGCCCGATCACGGAGACGGGGATCTGAGGCTCGCGGCCGGCCTGTGCGAGGAAATCGACGCGCATCTCTCCGTGCTTGTCGTGCTCATCGCGGCGCCTCCGTCAGGCGGAGAATACGCAGCGGTGGTCTCGCCCGCCTGGCTTGCAGAGCGCGAAGCCGAAATGGAAACCCTGGAGAAGCGCAGCTCGGTTGTATCCAAGATGCTGTCGGAAAGCTCCGTATCGGCCGACCTCAGCAGCGAATATCCGGAGCAGTCCTGGACGGATGAGATCATCGGTCGGCGAGCCCGCTATGCCGACCTAACCATCGTCGGACCGGAGATGCTCGCAAGCGGCTTGCTCAAGGATAAGGTCCTTGCGGGCAGCCTGTTCTCGTCCGGGAAGCCTATCCTGCTGGTCCCGGCGCGAGCGCGCGCGACATTGAAACCGAAACGCGTCCTTGTCGCCTGGGACGCCAGCCTGGAAGCCTCGCGCGCCGTGCGGGAGGCGCTCGACATCCTGTCATCCGCCGATGAGGTCCGCATCGCCATGATCGATCCGATCGAAGACGAACGGCATCATGGCGCGGAGCCGGGAGCGGATGTGGCGGCCTATCTCTCTCGACATGGCGTGAAGGTCGCGGTGGATCGCCTGCCGAGCTCGGGCCATTCTGTCGCCGACGTTCTTCGCCAGCATGCGACCGACACCGGCGCCGAGTTCGTGGTCATGGGGGCTTACGGTCATTCCCGGCTGCGCGAGCGGATTTTCGGCGGCGTGACCAAGTCTATGATCGAGGACCCGGGGCTGGCGGTTCTTATGGCTCGTTGAAAGGCGCGTTCGCCGAAAGGCCGGATCGAACCCGCAAGCCTCGCCTGACAGAGCTGCTTGTCGGGTTATGACGCGCTTGGGCGGCGGGCGACACTATTGTTCGAAAGGCTCTCCGAGCGAAGCCACGCCGTTGAGCTTGAGCAGACGCCGGTTCGAAGAAATGATGCCCAGCACGACGATTGTCACGATATAGGGCAGGCTCGATAGAAGTTGCGAAGAGACGTCCAGTCCCGTCGCCTGGGCCGCCAGGCTTGCCAGGGAGACGGCGCCGAAGAGGCAGGCGCCGAGAAAGATACGGCTGGTGAGCCAGGTGCCGAAGACGACGAGCGCGATCGCGATCCAGCCGCGCCCGGCAATCATGCCATCGGCCCAGAGCGGCGTGTAGACCACGGCCGCGTAGGCGCCGGCGAAACCTGCCAACACGCCGCCGAAGGCGACAGCGGCGAAGCGCACGGCGATCACCGGATAGCCGAGCGCATGGGCCGCCTTGGGATTCTCGCCGACGGCGCGAACGACAAGGCCGGTCTTGGTGTAGGCGAATATTGCCCAGATGGCGACGGTCGCTGCCAGCGAGAGCCACACGACGACGTCCTGAGCGAACAGGCCGCCGATGACCGGGATATCTGAAAGCCAGGGCAATGGCAGCTTCGGAAGGCCTTTGACCGTGAGGCTCTCATAGGTCTTGCCGAACAGGGCCGAGAGGCCCTGGCCGAGTATGCCTATGGCGAGTCCCACCGCGACCTGGTTCGCGCGGAACCCCAGCGCGATGACGGCAAAGACAAGGGAAAGAGCAGCACTTGCGAGGCCCGCGGCGAGGAAACCCAGGAGGTGGCCACCGCCGTGATAGACGATGATGAACGCGATGACCGCCCCCAGGGCCATCAGTCCCTCCACGCCGAGATTGAGGACGCCGGCCCGCTCGGCCACCATTTCGCCGAGCGCCGCCAAAAGGAACGGCGTGGCCGCCGCCAGCATTCCGGCGACGATGAACTCGAAGGCATTCATGGAGCGCTTCCTTGGGCGGCATGGCGCCATTCAAGCCTGTAGCGGACGAAGGCGATGGCGACGAGATAGGCGAGCAGCAGGCTGCCCTGGAAGACCCGGACCGCGGCGACCGGCAGATTTGCCGACACCATGGCGTTGTCGCCGCCGATATAGAGGGCCGCCATGAGCAGCGCGGAAAAAACGATGCCTATCGGGTGAAGGCCACCGAGATAAGCAACGATGATGGCCGCATAGCCGTAGCCGGTCGAGATGGAGCGCTGCAACTGGCCGAGCGGCCCGGCCACCTCGGCCGCCCCGGCGAGGCCGGCCGCGAAGCCGCCGATGAGGAGGGAAATCCAGATTGCGCGGCCTTCGTTGAAGCCGGCGTATCCGGCCGCCCGCGGCGCGAGCCCGCCGACCTGCAGTTTGTAGCCCGCGAAACTCCTCTGCATGAACAGCCAGGCCGCGAAGGACAGCGCGCAGGCGATAAGCAGCGAGACGTTGACGCGGGTGCCGGGGATCAGGATCGGCACCATCGCGTCGTACTGGAACATGACCGACTGCGGGAAGTTGAACCCGGCGGGATCCTTCCAGGGGCCGAGAAGCAGGTAGTTGAGCAGTTGCGCGGCAACGAGCGCCAGCATCAGCGATACGAGTATCTCGTTCGCGTTGAGCCGCACGCGCCAGAACGCCGTGAGCGAAGCCCAAAGCGCGCCGCCCAGCGCGCCAAGGACGAGCATGGAGGGCCAGATCCACTGCCCCGTCGCCTGCGGGAGCCAGATGGGAATGGCCGACGCGAAGATCGCGCCGAGGATGAATTGGCCCTCGGCGCCGATGTTGAAGACCTTGGCGCGAAAGCCGATCGCAAGTCCCTGCGCGATGAGCAGCAGCGGCCCCATCTTCAGCAGGACCTCCGAGAACGAAGCCCAGGACAGGAAAGGTTCGAGCAGCATCGCGTGGAAAACGGCTGCCGGATCGCGGCCCATGAGCAGGTAGAGCCCGAGATTGAGCAGTGTCGCAAGGCCCAGCGCCACCGGTGGGGCGAGCAGCTTGATTGCAAGCGAGGCATGTTCGCGGCGAACCAGAACGGGAAGGAACCGCAGGGACAGAGCGCTCATGCGGGGACCTTTTGGGCGGCCGTATGCGCACCGATCATATAGCGGCCGATCTCCTCGGGTCTGGTGTCGCGCGTCACCAGCGGCGGACTGAGCCGGCCCTGATGGATCACCTGGATGGAATCGCAGAGCTCGAACAGTTCCTCCAGTTCCTCCGAGATGACGAGGATGCCCATGCCTTCGTTGCGCAGGGCGACGAGGCGCCGGCGGATGGCGGCCGCGGCGCCGACGTCCACGCCCCAGGTGGGCTGCGCCACGAACAGCAATTTCGGCGACAGCATGATCTCGCGGCCGACGATGAACTTTTGCAGATTGCCGCCCGAAAGCGCCCCGGCCTCCGTTTCGGGGCCCGGCGTGCGCACGTCATACTCCCGGATGCAGTCTTCGGTGAAAGCTTTCGCCCGGGGCGTGTCGACCAGGCCGCGTTTCAGGAGGCCGGAAGGGTGGGCGGTCAGAAGGCTGTTGAGGACGAGCGACATTTCCGGCACCGCGCCGCGGCCCAGCCGTTCCTCGGGAACGAAGGCGAAACCCAGCCGGCGGCGGGCGGCCGCATCGAGCACGCCGACGTCCTTGCCCATCATGAAGATACGCTGGGACTTTTCCCGCGGCAGCACTGTCTCGCCCGAGATCAGCGCCGCGAGTTCGCTCTGGCCGTTGCCCGATATGCCGGCGATACCGAGGATCTCGCCTGCCCGGACCGTCAGGCTGACGTCGGAAAGCGTCACGGCGAAGGGATCTTCGGGCCGATGGTCGAGGCCGACGATTTCAAGGCGCTTCTCTCCGCCGGAATGGGCAACCGCCGGCATGGGCTGCGGCATGTCGCGGCCGATCATCAGGCGGGCGAGGTCGTGCGCGTCGTGGTCGCGCGGATCCACGTGGCCGGTGATGCGCCCGCTGCGCAGGATGGTCGCACGATCGCAGACCGCGCGGATCTCCTCGAGCTTGTGCGAGATGAACAGGATTGAGACGCCGCCGTCGCGCAGCCGCCGCAACGTCTCGAACAGCTTGTCCACGGATTGCGGCGGCAGGACGGAAGTCGGCTCGTCAAGGATCAGGAGCTCCGGTCGGGTCATCAGGCAGCGGATAATTTCCACCCGCTGCCGCTCACCAACCGAAAGCGCATGCACATGGGCGAGCGGATCGACCTCCAGGCCGAAGTCGCGGCCGAGCTTGCGGATGCCTTGCGCAAGATCCGATTTGGCCCCTGGCACGACCAGCCGGATGTTCTCTACGACCGTCAGCGTCTCGAACAAGGAGAAATGCTGGAAGACCATGCCGATCCCCCTGCGCCTCGCATCCGCAGGGGACGCGAGGGCCAGGGATTCTCCTTTCCAGGTCGCCGATCCCGCGTCGGGCTGCTCGACGCCGTAGATCAGCTTCATCAGCGTCGACTTGCCCGCCCCGTTCTCTCCGAGGATCGCATGGATCGAGCGCGGAGCCACGTCCAGATCGATGTCCCGATTGGCATGGATCTGGCCGTAGCTCTTGGAGATGCCGCGCAGCGACAGAAGCGGGGCGGTCATGGTTACTTGGGCAGCGGCGTGGTGACACCCTTGACGTGCCAGTCCATGGCGACGATCTCGGCCTCGGTCATCGTCTTGCCGGCGGGGACGCCCTCGCTGCCGTCGGCCTTGGCGATCGGACCGGTAAAGGGCGAGAAGCTGCCGTCGGCGATCTTGGCTTCAACCGCCTTGATCTTGACCATCATGTCAGTCGGGATGCCCGGGTTCCAGTCAACGACCTCGACAACCTTGTCGCCGACGCCCAGGAAAGCGTTGCCGCCCTTGAAGGTGCCGGCGAGGTGGGCGTCGACCGAGGCCTTGAAGAAGGGCGACCAGTCGGTCGCCACGCAGCCGAGATAGGTCTTGGGTGCGTATTTCTTCATCGACGAGTTGAGGTTGAAGGCGGGGATGCCGGCCTCCTCGCAGGCCGAAACGACGGATGGCGTGTCCTGCGCGTTGGAGAAGATGACGTCGCATTTCTGCGCCAGCAGCGCCTTGGCGGCTTCCTGCTCCTTGGCCGGGTCGAACCAGGAATTGACCCATACGACCGAAACCTCGACATCGGGCCTAACCGCCTGCGCGCCCAAGGTGAAGGCGTTGATGGAGGTGATCAGCTCGGGAATGGCGAAGGCGGAGACGGAACCGAGCTTGCCGGTCTTCGAAAGCGCGGCTGCGGCCATGCCCATCAGATAGGTGCCCTGCGAATATTGGGCCGCGAAGGGCGAGAAGTTCGGCGCCACCTGGAAACCGGAAGCATGCAGCACGGTGACGTCGGGATTGCGCCTCGCGATCTGCAGGGCGCCGTTCTGGTATCCGAAGGAGCCGGCGATGAGGAACTTGTTCCCGTCTGCGACCGCCTTGTTCATGATGCGGTCGGCGTCGGGTCCCTCCTGTATGTTCTCGATGATGGTGACCTTCACCTTGTCGCCATAGGCTGCCTTGACCGGCTCGAGCCCGTCGGCGAGCGCGCGGCCCCAGCCGACATCGCCGACCGGCGACGGGACCACCAGCGCGATGCCCAGCGGCTCGTCGGCGGCAAGCGCGCGGCTGCCCACCGCGGCAACGAGGCCGGAAGCGGCGGCGCCCTTCATCAATGTTCTGCGGCTAAGATTTATCAGCATGTCGGTTCCCCTTGCTTTTGGTTTTGGTTGCTAGAATTGCACGGTCGCCAGCGCCGCCTCGGCTTGCGCGAACAGCCTTGCCTCGTCGAGCCCCGGGAATTCTCCCTTGGCCCAAACGACACGGCCGTTGATCATGGTCATGTCGGTCGGCGCGCCGATGCCCACCTTGGCCAGCAGGGTCAGCGGATCATGCCTGGTGCCGACATAGTCCATGCGCCGGGTGTCGATGGCGAAGAGGTCGGCGGCCATGCCGGGCGCCAGCCTGCCGATGTCGCCGCGCCCGAGCAGCGCCGCGCCTCCCGTCGTCGCATAGCCGAGGAAATCGGCCGGCGGCGGTACCGGATGATCGCGCGTCGAGGCCGCCAGACATTGCAGCATGTAGGCGGAATGGATGCAGTGCATCAGGTTGGAATTGTCGTTCGAGGCGGCGCCATCGCAGCCCAGTCCGACACTGAGCCCGAGAGCCGACATCGCCGGTATGTCGGTGATCTCGGCGCCGACGAGATAGACCGGCTCGGGGCAATGCGAGACGCCGGTGCCGCTCGCCGCCATCTTGCGCAGCTCGTCGTGGGTCAGCTCCCAGCAATGGGCATAGAAGGCGTCCGGCCCGCAGAAGCCGATCTCGGCGCAATAGTCGACCGTGCGCAGGCCGTGACGGGCCTGCATGACCGGGCTTTCGCCCTCGCCGACATGAGTGTGCATGCGCACGTTGCGGTCGCGCGCCAGCGCCACCGATTCCACGAATGTGTCGCGATAGCAGTTGACCGGCTGGCAGGGCGCGACGACGACCTGGCGCATGCCGAAGCGACCGGCATCATGATAGGCGTCGATCAGCCGGGCGCAGTCGGCGATGAACTCGTCCGTCGTTTCCAGCATGGCGTCGGGGATGGTCGAGCCTTCCGATTTCGGCAGCGTGTTGCCGCCCCGTCCGGCATGGAAGCGCATGCCGAGCAGTTCGGCCGCTTCGAACTGCCGGTCGATCAGCCGTTTGCCGGCGTGCCGCGGAAAGCAGTATTGATGGTCAAAAGCCGTCGTGCAGCCGTGCTTTATCAACTCCGCCATCGCCGTGACCGACGCGTGGTAGAAGCATTCCTCGGTCAGCCGCGAGAAAATGGGGTAGATGCGGTCGAGCCATTCGATGACCGACAGCTTCGTCCAGTCCAGATCGGCGCGGTTGCGCACGAAGCATTGAAAGAAGTGATGATGGGTGTTGACGAGCCCTGGATAGACGAACCAGCCGGCGGCGTCCTGCGCGACGGTGCCGACAGGCAGCCCCCCCTTGTCGAGGCCTTCGCCGATGGCCCGTATCGCCGGGCCGTCGGTCAAGACATCGACATTGCGACGGACGCGCGGACCGTGGCCATCGTCGACGATGACCGCAGCGCAATTCTTCAACAGATAACCCGCCATGTCAGGCTTCGCCGCCTTCAGGGACGGGCTCGGGTTTGAGCTCGTGCAGCCGGTGGATGCCGGGCATCTCGATGAAGCCGTCGATGGCGCGGATCGCCCGCGACCATAGCCGGATCGCCGGATAGGGATCGAGCGAAACGCCGCCGTCCGGCGCCAGCGCGACATAGGGAAAGCAGGCGATATCGGCGACCGTCGGCCGGTCCGATGCAAGGAAGCGCTGACCGCGGATGCGCTGTTCGACGAGGCCGGCTTCCAGTTCCCGCAGGGCCGCCGTGCCTTGCCGGCGAAGCGCATCGATATCGCCCGGACGCAGCAGCATCTCGTGCAGGCGCGCCGCTCCCAGGCTGGCGGTCAGCCGATGCGAGAAGGAAAGCCATTGCTGGACGCTCGCCGCCTGCCCGGCCGCATCATTGCCCAGCCATTGCGGCGCCGCCTGCGCGGCCAGGTAGACCAGCATGGCCGAGGATTCGGTCAGCACGAGGTCGCCATCCTCCAGGATCGGGATCGAGCCCGCCGGGTTGAGCGCCAGGAGCTCGGGGCTGCGATGCTCGGCGCCGGGATGGAAATCGACGGGGCGGATGTCGAGCGCCACACCGGTCAGCGCCGCCATCAGGCGCACCTTGTAGCAGCTCGGTGACAGCACGTAGTCGTAGAGCTTCATTGCGCCACCAGTTGCGCGCCGTAGGTGTAGCCGTGGCGTTTCAGCCAGCGCCTGTAGGCAACCGAGGTCAGGTCGGCCCGCGTGGGAATCTCCATGCCGGGGTCGAGTGGCAGCAGCCCCGGGATCTGGTTCTCAAGGATCGACCGGTCCTGGACGAAGATCGTCTGCTGGAAATGGATCAGGTCGGTCATCGGCGTTTCGTCGTCGAACAGCGCCATCCATGGCCAGACGTCGCATAGGTCTTCGGCAAGCGGCTGCACGAAAAGGGTGATGACATCCCATTCACCCGGGCGCGGCGGGCAGGTCTTGTAGAGGATCGAGCAGGTCGGCGCGGGCACGCGATACATATATTGCGTAGTGATGCCGCCTTGCGCCGACTTGGCGGCCTGCGGCTGGTAGAACTGCACCTGGGTCGCCCATACCTCGTCGTCGTCCTCGCGGATCTCGACCTTGTAGTTCTGCACCTCCGTGTGCGGCTCGGCTCCCAATATGTCGGTATGGACGAACGGAAAATGCGCGATATCCAGGAAGTTCTCCACCGCGCGCAGCGGCGAGCAGCGCACGCGCACCACCCCGACATCGACGAGCCGCCGGCCGGGCTGGTCGGCCTCGGGGATCGCAAACAGCGGCTTTTGCGGATCACCGAGCGACGCCCAGACATGGCCATAGCGGATACAGGCCGGCAGAACACGTCCGTTGCCGCCGGTGACCTTGGCATTCCCGTCCTCGCCGAGCCTCACCTCGATCGGCTCGCCCATGAGGGCGGTCTTGCGTCCATCCGCATCGCGCTGGCTGGCAAGGCCGACCGGATACCATTCGTCGATCATCGCGTTACGGGTCATCGGGCGGTCCCGCTGGCCGCAACATGCTCAGCCGCCCGCCGCAGCCCCTCGGCGGCCCTCGACGCGGCGATACGCTCGCTCGGATTGCTGTCCTCGTCCACCAGAACATGCATCAGCGTCCGCGCTTTCCCTTCGGAAGCAAGCAGCAGCCGTACGGTCCGACCATCATGCGTGTAGTCAAGCAGGCCTTCGCCGGCCTTCGTCTCTGCGGCCGACTCCAGCGCGCCGATGTCGGCCTCCACCACCATTGAGCGCAGGGGGATAACGCCGTCAAACCGTGGCGGCCCGGCGGCGGGTTCGCCAACCGGAATCCAGATGATGCCGCCGCCATCCTCGACGGGCTGCGTCGCGACACGGATCGTGTCAGGCGGCGTCAGCGCCGGATGGGCCGGAATGCGCAGGCAGTTTCCCGCCTGGGCATAGCTCCAGCCGTGATAGATGCAGGACAGGGTCTCACCGCGCACGAAGCCGTGGGAGAGGCGCATGCCGCGATGAGGGCATCTGTCGGCAAAGGCCGCCACGCGGCCGGAGCGGCTTCGCCAAAGGGCAATCGACCCCGCTGGGGATTGCGCTGGCATCACGGTTCCCGCCGGCAAGTCCGCGGAGAGGGCAACAGGCATCCAAGAGCCGGTCGGATAGGGTGGCATACATCAACTTTCAAACGACACCAGCATGTTCCCGGGCGCGGCTTAGCGGTCAAGGACATGCTAAAAGACCCGGTCACGTTTGCACAACATTTCCTCACTGGCAATAATGCCCAAAAAAGGTGCATGGCACCCTGGTAGGGAGACCAGCGACTGAAAAACCTAGCCCGATTCGGCCTCTATCGGCGCCCGCCGGATGGCTTCGACCCAGACATCGATTGGTCCAAGAGAGCACCCCATCTCCATCATGTCGATGAGCTCGACCGGACCGGCAATGTCGAGTTCGATGCGGTCGGGATCGGCAACGCATATGGCCTGCGCGAGCCCGAGCTTGGCGGCATGCCGCTCGATCCACGGAAGGAAGGATGCCGCCTTGACATCGCCGAGGATCGTCATGCGCTCCCGCCGGGAACGGTGATTTTGCTCGCTCATCGAAACCTCGGCAATGAAACAGATATCCATCTATCTGCATTATGCTCAATCGCTGAAGCACCTGACCAAGCGCTATGAACAGGCCGTGGTGCGTGGCTTGTGATCCTCAATCCTCTATGACATTCGCCAACGGAAGTATCATTGGAGAAGTCGAAGATGGAATGACCGCTATATCTGGTTGATACCTTTCACGTCGGAGAGAGCCATGCGGGACCTCCTGTCTGGCGCTTCGATACCAACAAAGTCTCAGATACCAACAAAAATACCAACACTTCGGCCCGTTGGACGAAGTTTGCCGAAACGCGATAAAATTTCCCCAGCCACGACTTGCGCGCCGAAAAACTCAGCAAACTCAGCCGTTTGCGGAGCTGAAGCGTAGAGGCCTCCGCGAAAAGAAATGACGGGAGAGGAGGTGATGGTGCCCAGAGGCGGATTCGAACCACCGACACGCGGATTTTCAGTCCGCTGCTCTACCAACTGAGCTATCTGGGCCTGCGCCGGCTAGCGGGAACCGCCCGCCGGATTTCAAGGAAGCGCCGCAGCGCCCCTGAAAGCGCGTGGGTTATAGCACGGGAATCTTGGCTGTCCAGCGCCTAAGGGGCGATTTTCCGGGGCAATTGTCGCAGGCGCGTGATGAGGTTCGAGCGAAGCAATCGCGCTTGCCGGCAAAGCCGGGATCTGATTGCCCGCAACCGCCGTGGAACGGCGGCTTGCGGCCCGCATTCAACCCTCGTCCTTGGGCGCGGTTCCCGGCTCCGGGCTGTCCTCATCTTCCTCTTCGCCGTCACGACCGGGAATGACATAGGCACCCTTCAGCCAGCGATTGAGGTCGATGTCCTTGCAGCGCGCGGAGCAGAACGGATAGTGCTCGCGCGAGGAAGGTTTTCCGCATTCGGGGCAGGGCCGCTTCGGCCGAAGCGGTGTCACCTTGTCGTCCGGGCTCATGAGCGTGAGGCGTGCCAGTTCTGGTGCGCCTTGAACCCTTCGCCCGAAAGCAACGCGACACTTTCATAAAGCGGAAGGCCGACCACATTGGTGTAGGAGCCGACCAGCTTGACGACGAAGGAGCCGGCCAGGCCTTGCACGGCATAGCCGCCGGCCTTGCCGCGCCATTCGCCGGAGGCGACATAGGCGTCGATCTCCTCGCGCGGCAGCCGCTTGAAGCGCACCCTGGTTTCCACCAGTCGCTGGCGCAGCTTGCCGCCCGGCGTGATCAGGCAGACGCCGGAATAGACGCGGTGCGAGCGGCCGGAGAGCAGGCCGAGGCAATTGATGGCGTCGTCGATCGTCTCGGCCTTGGGCAGGATGCGCCGCCCCACCGCCACCACCGTGTCGGCGGCGAGGATGAAGGCGGGCGCGTAATCCTCCTCGCTTTTCAGCGAGGCCAGCGCCTTCTCGGCCTTGTCCTTGGACAGGCGCTTGGCCAGCGAACGCGGATGCTCGGCGCGCTGCGGCGTCTCGTCGACATCGGCGGGCAGCACCCGGTCCGGCTCAATGCCGGCCTGTTGCAAGAGTTCGATGCGGCGCGGCGAACCCGAGGCAAGCACGAGCTTCTGCAGGATGCTCATCGCGCTTGACGCCGATTTGCTACTTGAAACGGTAGGTGATGCGGCCCTTGGTCAGGTCGTAAGGCGTCATCTCGACCAGGACCTTGTCACCGGTCAGCACGCGAATGCGGTTCTTGCGCATGCGGCCGGCCGTGTGGGCGATGATTTCATGTTCGTTTTCGAGCTTCACGCGGAACATCGCATTGGGCAGCAGTTCGGTGACCACACCTGGAAACTCGAGGACTTCTTCCTTCGGCATTCGATACCTTTGCTTGGATGGGCGTTCCAGGACTCGGCTGGAAATTGCGGCGGAACCTATATGATAATCGTCCGCTTGTGAACACGCTTAATCCGTCGCGTTTTTAACCTCTGAAAGCAGGAAACGTCGGCTTATGCGCGCCTTCAGCCGCTCGCGCACATCGCGATAGGCCGCCATGATGTGCTCGCGGGTGCCGCCAGTGTCGGTCGGGTCGGGCATCGGCCAGTATTCGACCTCGACGGCGAGCGAGCGGGTGAGCTCGAGCGCGGCGTGGTGTGCCTCCGGCGCCAGCGTCACGATCAGATCGAAATAATCATCCTCCAGATCCTCCAGCGTCCGGGGCTGCCGCTCGCCGAGCGACAGGCCGTCCTCGGCAAGCACCGAGTCGACGAACGGGTCGCGCTCGCCGGCGCGCACGCCGGCAGAAGCGACGAAGGTGGTGGCGGGCAGCATGCGGCGCGCCAGTTGCTCCGCGATCGGCGAGCGTACGGCGTTCATGCCGCACAAAAACAGGATCGAGTGGGGCAGGGCGGGCACTAGAGCATGATCCCAAAAAGTGGGACCCGGTTTTTGGAAAAGATCATGCCCCTACGAAGAGCTGGATCAGGACGGTGTTGTTTCAACGAAACATCATCCCGATCTAGCCCCGCCAGTGCAGCACGCAGACCAGCGTGAACAGCCGGCGCGCCGTGTCGAAATCGATCTCGATCTTGCCGGCGAGCCGGTCCATCAGCGTCTGCGAGCCCTCATTGTGCAGGCCGCGCCGGCCCATGTCGATCGCCTCGATATGACTGGGCGTCGAGGAGCGGATGGCCTCGTAATAGCTTTCGCAGATCAGATAATAGTCCTTGACGATGCGCCTGAGCGGCGTCAGCGACAGGATGTGGGTGACCACCTCGGCGCCGTTCTCGCGGCTGACGGCAAAGACCAGGCGCGACTCAGCCAGGGACAGCTTGAGCTTGTAGGGACCGGCGCCGTCGTCGTTGACCGGCTTGAAACTGTTTTCCTCGATCAAGTCGAAGATCGCCACCGCCCGCTCGTGCTCGACGTCGGGCGTCGAACGTCCGATCGTTTCGTCGAGCTCGACGTCGATCAGCCTGTTGCGGGTTTGGTCATGGCCCGACATCGCTACATGTTCAGCCTGATCGCGACGGAGCGGGCATGCGCATCGAGCCCTTCCGCCTTGGCAAGCGCGATCGCGGCGGGCGCCAGCGCCTTGAGCTGCTCCGGCCCGAGCTTGAGGATCGAGCTGCGCTTGACGAAATCGAGCACCGACAGACCCGACGAGAAACGCGCCGACCGTGCTGTCGGCAAGACGTGGTTGGAGCCGCCGACATAGTCACCGATGACCTCCGGCGTATGCCGGCCGATGAATACGGCGCCGGCGTTGCGCATTCTGGAAAGGAAGCCCTCGGCATCGTCGAAAGCGAGTTCGACATGCTCGGCCGCGATCCTGTCGACCAGTGGCAGCGAGGCCTCCAGCGTCGGCACTAGGATCACCGCGCCGAAGTCGCGCCAGCTCGCAGCCGCCGTCTCGGCGCGCGGCAGAACCTTCAGCTGGCGTTCGACAGCCTGCTCGACCGCCTTGCTGAATTCGGCATTGTCGGTGATCAGGATCGATTGCGCCGAGACATCATGCTCGGCCTGCGCCAGCAGGTCGGCCGCAATCCAGTCCGGATCGTTGTCGGCATCGGCCACGACCAGCACTTCCGACGGCCCGGCGATCATGTCGATGCCGACCGTGCCGAACACCTGGCGCTTGGCCGCCGCGACA
Organism: Mesorhizobium sp. M2E.F.Ca.ET.209.01.1.1; assembly: GCF_004010375.2. Classification (NCBI taxonomy): domain Bacteria; kingdom Pseudomonadati; phylum Pseudomonadota; class Alphaproteobacteria; order Hyphomicrobiales; family Phyllobacteriaceae; genus Mesorhizobium; species Mesorhizobium sp. M2E.F.Ca.ET.209.01.1.1. Next base: position 222,312 of record NZ_SADP02000007.1, read on the forward strand.
TAGGCATTGCCCGGCCCGACGATCTTGGCAACGGGCCTGATCGTCTCGGTGCCATAGGCAAGTGCTGCAACGGCCTGCGCGCCGCCGACGCGGTAGATCTCCGAAACGCCGGCAAGGTCGGCCGCCACCAGCACCAGCGGATTGATGACGCCGCCCGACGCCGGTACGACGATGACGATGCGCTCGACGCCGGCGACCTTGGCCGGCACGGCATTCATCAACACCGAGCTCGGGTAGCTCGCCGTGCCGCCGGGCACATAAAGGCCGACGGCCTCGATCGCCGTCCAGCGCGAGCCGAGCTCTACGCCGGCGGCATCCGTGTAGCGGTCGTCCTTCGGCTTCTGCCGCTCGTGATGCGAACGGATACGGTCGCGCGCGAATTTGAGCGCCTCGACGGTCGCCGGGTCGGCCGCTTCATAGGCCTTGGCGATGTCGCTTCTCGAGACGGCGATGCCGAGCGCGCCGAGATCGGCTCTATCGAACTTCAGCGTGTAGTCGATCAGCGCCTTGTCGCCTTCAGCGCGCACGCGGGCGATGATGTCGCGCACCACGGCCTCGACGTCGGCCGACACTTCCCGCTTGGTGGTGAGGAAGGCCGAAAAACGCTGTTCGAAATCGGTATCGGACTGGCGGAGCGTGATGGCCATCGTCAGCCTCTGTGCACAGGTCGCGAGGCGGCTTCCCAGGAGCCGCCGACATCGGCAAGCCTCGCCTCGATGCATTCGACGTCGAGCATGATGGTGCCGCCGCCCGAAAACACCAATTCGACGATGCCGGCCGGCTTGCTGATGGCAATGAAGCTGATCGCCAGCAGCGACAGCACTTCGGCGGGCTTGTCGCGTTGAATGCCGCTGGTCTTGACGCCGAGCACGCGGTCGAAATGCAGAACGCTCTGCCGCCGTTCATTGTGCTGGCGAAACAGGCCCGATTTCGCTTCCCAGACGAAGCGGTTCATGGTCAGCACGAAGCGCTTGGCCGCCGGCAGGTACTCCAGGTCGGAGACCTTCATCACGGCGTCCTGGACATGCGCCGAGACGATGCTCAGATCCTGGTCGTCGAATGCGATGAGCTTGAGGGCTGCCATGCGGGATGCGCACCTGAACGTTGATAATTCAGCGTTCTGTTAGAGCATGATCCCGAAAAGTGGAAACCGGTTTTCGGTAAGGATCATGCTCACACAAAAAGCGAGAGCGTGGTTGAACTCGGCTAGGTCGAGTTCAACCACGCTCTAGTGGGTCTTTCCGCTCGGCGCAACCGCCCGGAAAGAATGCCGCGGAACGTCAGCCCGAAATGCGCTCGATCACCGCGCCGCAGCCCGAGAGCTTCTCTTCCAGCCGCTCGAAGCCCCGGTCGAGGTGGTAGACGCGGTTGACCGTGGTCTCGCCTTCGGCGGCAAGGCCGGCGATCACCAGCGACACCGAGGCGCGCAGGTCGGTCGCCATGACGGGAGCGCCCTTGAGCTTGGCGACGCCGTCGACGATCGCCGTCTGGCCGGAAAGCGTGATGTGAGCGCCGAGGCGCGCGAGCTCCTGCACATGCATGAAACGGTTCTCGAAGATCGTCTCGGTGATGCGCGACTTGCCCTTGGCCATCGTCATTAGACCCATGAACTGCGCCTGCAAGTCGGTCGGGAAGGCGGGGAAGGGCGCGGTGGTCACGTCGACGGGCGCAATGCCGGCGCCGTTGCGCTTGACGCGGATGCCCTCGTTGGTGGGCGTGATCTCGGCGCCGGTCTCGACGAGAACGTCGAGCGCCGTCTGCAACAGGTCTGGCCGCGCGCCTTCCAGCATCACATCGCCGCCGGTCATCGCCACCGCCATGGCATAGGTGCCGGTCTCGATGCGGTCGGGGATGACGCGGACACGGGCGCCGGACAGCGCCTCGACGCCCTGGATGGTGATGGTGGAGGTGCCGGCGCCGTAAATCTTGGCGCCCATGGCGATCAGGCATTCAGCGAGATTGACGATTTCCGGCTCGCAGGCGGCGTTTTCGAGCACCGTCTCGCCCTTGGCGAGCGAGGCCGCCATCATCAGCACATGGGTGGCGCCGACCGACACTTTCGGGAACACGTAGCGATTGCCGTGGAGACGGCCGTTCCTGGTCTTGGCCACGACATAGCCATTGTCGACGTCGAGCTCGGCGTCCAGCGCCTGCAGGCCTTCGAGGAACAGATCGACCGGGCGCGTGCCGATGGCGCAGCCGCCGGGCAGCGACACCTTGGCCTCGCCCATGCGGGCAAGCAGCGGGCCGATCACCCAGAAGGAGGCGCGCATCTTCGACACCAGCTCGTAAGGCGCGGTGGTGTCGACGATGTTGCGGGCGGAAAAATTTATGGTGCGCGAATAGCCCTTCTGCTGGCTCTCGCGGCGGCCATTGACGGAATAGTCGACGCCGTGATTGCCGAGGATGCGGATCAACTGCTCGACATCGGCCAGATGCGGCACGTTTTCGAGCGTCAGCGTGTCGTCGGTGAGCAGCGAGGCGATCATCAGCGGCAGTGCCGCGTTCTTGGCGCCCGAGATCGGAATGGTGCCGGCAAGCTCATTGCCGCCGACAATTCTGATGCGATCCATAAGAAAACGTCCCCTCGGCCCGGAACAGGCCGCTTCAATCGGTTGAGTGTGCCCGGCTTAGACCATTGGCCGGCTTGGTTCAAGAAATAGGATTTTCCTAAAACCGGACCGACTATGGCCGGGCAGTATGGCTGATTTGGTCAGTCCTTGTGCATTTTTCCAGCAGCCGGCAAGCCTTCAGACCGTTGATCGGCATCGCGGTCGCGCTGCTTGTCAGCGTCGCCCGCGCGCCGGGAACGCGTCTGCGCCTTGCGCTTCTGCAGGTTGGCGCGCAGCGCCTCGGCCAACCGTTCCTTGCGAGCGGCTTCGCCCTTTTTCGGTGGATTTGTCTTCTCGCCCATCGTCCAATCCCTGACCGATCGTCAGCCGGCTGCGATTCCGCAATGGGTAGCATTTTGGCCCGGCGATGTCATGAAAGCGGGCGGCCGGGTGGGTTTCGCGCCGTGGGTTGGCTGCGCATGCCGCTTCGAGCCGCATAATTGTTGGCAAGAATCGCATGCGACGCTTTGGGTTTTTCTTGGCCTTGCGCTTGCCGGTTCGATATGGCAGAAGCGCCGCCATCGCAGGCTGCGGTAGCTCAGTGGTAGAGCACTCCCTTGGTAAGGGAGAGGTCGAGAGTTCAATCCTCTCTCGCAGCACCAGCACTTCCCTTTGAACGCGCTGACGCTTTTGGCAGGCGAAGGCCGGCGCTCATTTGTTCAAGCCGACTTCAGAACATGGGTGTCGTCGAAGTCCGCCAGCTTCGGATATGCGATCGTAGGAGCGTGTGCGAGGCTGAGGACGCGATCCCGGTAACGATCGAGGAACAGCTGGCGCTCACCGTCGCTGATGCGCGCCGGCGCGTGCACGAGGAAAGGCTCGATCACCGTGAAGCCGACGAAATAGAGCATCCCATGGTTGATCGGGAACAGGATCTCAGAGATCGGGCCGTTCAGTCCTCGGTCTGAATAGATCGGCGGCGGTCCGCCGATCGTGACGGAGCACATCGCGCGCTTTCCTGAGAAGACGCCGCGATCATACCATTTGCCGCCGCCATAGATTCGGCCACCCGATGCGAAGACCCGGTCAACCCAGCCTTTGAGGATCGCCGGCAGCCCGAACCACCAGAGCGGAAATTGCAGGATCAGGACGTCGCACCAGAAGAGCTTGTCCATCTCCGCCTGGATGTCGGGAGCAAATCCGTCCTGGGCCGCAGCATTCGCCTCCTCAGCCTGCTGGCGATAGTAGTTCGCATCGAGCACGGTCGTGAAGTTGCGGCGGTCTGACACCGGATTGAAGCCCATCGCATAAAGGTCGGAGATCACGACCTCGTGTCCCGCCGCGGACAAGGCACCCTGCGCCATGCGGGTCAGGGCGCCGTTGAAGCTGTTGGGCTCGGGGTGAGCGTGAACGATGAAGACGCGCACCGTGCGTTTCCCACCTGGCCGGAATGTCTATTTTCTGGGTGCCGAAAGGATTCGCGCGGCGACCTGGTCGAGCGAAAGGACGCCGGCGCCGCGTGTCAGCACGAGAAGCAGCAACGAGCCCCACAGCAAATGCTCGGCCCAGTTTTCCGGATAGACGAAGAACTGGATGACGGCGACGACGCCGAGCAGCATCAGCGCGGCCAGCCGCGAAAACAGCCCGAAGAAGACCAGCACGGAGCCGGTCAGCTCCGCGGTCGTCGCAAGCGGCGCCGCGATCGAAGGGTCGATGAACGGCAGATTGTATTCGTTGGCGAACAACTGCAGCGTCACTGGCCAGGATGCCAGCTTGCTCTGGGCCGATTGCCAGAAGACATGTGCCACCGCCACGCGCGCGGCGAGTTGGACCAGCGAAAAAGGAATGTGTTCGGGCAGCTTGATGATACGCTTGTAGAGGCCGACAAAGCCGGCCGGGTTGGACGAGGATTGCTCCGATATTGCGGTCATGACCGTCTCCGTCAGTTTGAGGGGGAATTCGCGGCGACCCGCACGTCGGTGACGAGCCTGTCGCGGAACAGACGCACAAGGGCCGAAACCAGGTCGAAGGCTGGGTCGAGCGCCAAGGCGCGGCCGGTGGCATGCTCGAGGCCGAAACCGTGCTTCAGTGAATGCCAGAAGGCGAAGCTCGCGCGGTCGAGCAGAAAAAGCCGCACGTAGTTGCCCGATCGCCACAACGCCACGCGTTCGGGGCGCCTTGTCCAGGTGATGTTTTCGTCGACCGTTGCCTCCTGTTGATGCGCCATCCATACCGACAGGATCGACCAGTGCGAGACGATCAACCGCAGCGAGGGCTGGAGCTGGATATCCGGCGACAGTCCAAGATCGGTGTGGTCATATTCTGCCAGGCTGCGAGGCGGCAGCGACGCCGTGTCGAGCGCCTCCGCTATGGCCCATTCGAGACGCGCCGTCTCGGCGACGATCGGCATGTCGGACAGCGTGTCGATCGTTTTCAGGAAGCGTGGAAAGCCGGCGCCGTAACGTGCCAGCCGCGACTCCACTGGCGGATGCCGCCGAATGAATTCGCTAGCCGCAAAGCGGAAGAAGCGTTCGTCGACGAGGCGGACGGTCACGGGAAACACCGCCATCAGCGCTGCGGTGAGGGAACTGCGCGTGTTGTTCTGGTAAATCCGCAGGCGCGCCAGCGGATCTGCCTTGCCGGCGGTCAGCATATTTGCGGCGACCACCGGCTCCATGGCCAGCACCGACCGCGCCATGGTGGTCTGCAAGTGTTCAAGCGGCAGCATGGTATTCCTCCTCGATTGAGACAAGCGCCGCGGACATGCACGGCCTGGCGCACCTGGCAGCGGCAAACGCCGCAAGGACGGGCATGCCGGTCGTCGTTTCGCTTTGGACAGAAAGATGGATCGGCGTCGCTCGCGTTTTGGTCGTTTGCTCGCGCCGCGCAGCTTGCTTGCGGTTGAACATGATCGACGCGGTCAGCATGTCGGCCCACATCGCTTCGCCAAGCAGCACGTCGAGGATGGGAACGTCGGTGTCCCACTCGATCAAGGTTGGGCGCGGCCCGAGCCGGTCTATGGCATGCTGATAGAGCGCCCAGACGACGGGAGGCACGCGCGAGCCATGATCGTCGATGAGCACAGTGTCGGCGCCGACGTTGTTGGTCGCGTGGCCGGCAAGGTGGATCTCGCCGATCGCCTCCGCCGGCAGCGCGTCGATGAAGGCCTTGGGGTCGTATTGCAGATTGTGTGCCGAGACCTGGACGTTGTTTACGTCGAGCAACAAACCGCAGCCGGTCCGAGCCACGAGCTCTGCGAGGAATTCGGCCTCGGTCATCGAGGAGTCCGCAAAGGCGACGTAAGCAGACAGATTCTCGATCAGCACCTGCCGCTTCAGCGTTTCCTGGACGGTCTCGACGTTGCGCGCGACGATCGCCAGCGCTTCTTCGTCGTAGCGCAGGGGTAAGAGATCGTTGAGATAGGCGCCGTCGGCGACGCTCCAGGCCAGATGCTCGGAAACGAGATCGGGCTGGAAGCGCTCACAGACCTTGCGTAGTCGCTCCAGATGATCGCGATCCAGGCCTCGCGCGCTGCCGAGCGACAAGCCGACGCCATGCACCGAAAGGGGATAGATCCCACGCAGTTTTTCCAGCGCCTCGACGCCGGCGCCGTCACCCATGTAGTTCTCGGCGTGGACCTCGAGCCAGCCTGCGGAAGGGCGCCGCGTCAGCATCTCCGCGATGTGAGGCGAGCGAAGACCGATGCCCGCCGATGCGGGGATTGCAAGAGGTGAAAACATGCTGGACATCGGTCTCCTCCATTCTGGTCTGGTTGGCTCGAGGTGGAAGTTGCTAGGCTTTCGGCTTGTCGCTGCCGCCGGTGATCTTGGCGCAGCTGCCGGCGGGCACGTAGAGCCAGGAATCCGGCTGGTTGTCGGCGGTCGCGGTGCCGGCGCAGGAATGCGTCGCGGTCTGGCAGTCGTTCTGGCCGGCCTTGACGACGCCGTAGCACTTCTCGAAGGCGAAGCCGGGCTTGGCGGCCGGGCCGCTGTATGCCGCCGTCGCGGCGAGCGTGGTGGCAGCCGCGAGGGCCGATCCGATAAGGGTCTTGGTGTTGATCACAGGCTTGTCTCCTGGTTGGCGTTTCGAGGGAAAGACCGGCCTTAGGCCCGTCTGCAGATCAGTCTCTCCGATCGTGGCGCCGAGCTGAAATGCTGTCTCGGCATGGAATTGATACGCGGCCACTATGTTCAGGAGCTCGGCGCGAAAAAGCCCTCCGGCGGGGCACCGGAGGGCTTGGCACCTGCGTTCGGGAGTATGCGATGCAGGCGCGGCTAGGCGGGAGGGAGACGCCTAGATGTATTGGGTTCGACAGCCGATGGCCGGACGTTCGTCGGTGCTGAAAAGATCAGTCGCAAGCCAGCCTTCGGCACATTGTCGACCTCTGTCACGCATGTCGGTCAGTTCGCCCCAGTCGATCCAGGGTCTGACGAAGAGTGCAGCCCCTGCTCGGTATTGACCGTCGAAGATGGTGTGAACCGGCGCGCATTTGGTCGCGCAATGGGTGGAGGAAAAGCTGCGGTCCGGACATAGCGTCGTGAACAGCGAAGGCCTGCCTGCGATGATCAGGCGGTGGCTCGTTTTCGGTGATCGAGCAGACGGGAATTGCGAGATGTCGCCGTCCCCCCAATAGCTATCACCGTCGATTTCCACAGGCGGGGAGAGGAACGGGACGATGGCTGCCGCCACGATCGCGTTGATCGACAGCTGCTCACCGGAAAATATCTTCACAGCGTCGGTGCGGGCATTGACGGCCAGGACGCCCAGCTTCACCGGGCAGTCTTCGTTATTGATCTGCTTGAGGTCGATCGACTGATCCAGCATCGATCGCAGCAGGCTCGTTCTGTCGATGGCGAACATGGAGGCATGGCTGACGCGCCGCCAGAAATTGGCGAGTGCCGTGCGCGCACCGCGCCTGCCGCCGACGCTTAAGCCGTAGACAAAGACCGCCGCCTGCATTGCTGCAAAGCCCGACGCGGTAACGCCGCTCACGTTGCAGTTAGCCTCGTCCAGCAGCCGATCGAGCACACCCCAGACGAAGGCGCCATGCGCGTCATTCGCCAGCATGATGTCGATCGTCCGGCCTTCGACACCAAGATGCGCCACTGGCGTGGCGGCTTCGGCTGTTCTCACTGCGGACTGGGCAAGCATGGTTTGGTCTCCATCCCCAAGGTCGCCAGCAAGGGCGATTTGGAGAGAGACTGCCGCATCTTATTGTGCAGCCGAAATGCCAAGGTGGCATGAAGTCCATAGGCAGATTGCATTGGCTGCCGGTCGTCGCGCGCCGCACTTTTTATCCGACTAGGCAGCTGCTTTGGCACAGCTGATACCCCTCAGCGTTGTCGCATTACGAAACGCTATCGACTTTATAGCCCCCGCGCATTGGCGTGATCCGGTCCATTGCGGCAGTCTTCGAGCATGCAAATGCATCTATGCAGCTGAGGGACGATACGCATGGACATCCATCACATCCGCTACTTCCTGGCCGTTTGCGAGACCCGGAATTTCACGCGCGCCGGCGAGAAGTGCAATGTCACCCAGCCGGCGCTGTCGCGCGCGATCCAGCAGCTCGAGGATGAGGTCGGCGGCCTGTTGTTTCGCCGCGAGCGGAATCTGACCCATCTCACGGATCTCGGTGCCTTGTTGCGCCCGCGGTTCCAGCAAATTCTCGATGAGGTGAGCGGCGTGCGTCAGGAAGCGTCGAAATTCCTCTGCCTCGAGAATGCAAATCTCAAGGTTGGAGTGATGTGCACAATCGGTCCGCGGCGATTTACCGGTCTGTTGACGGAGTTCAACAGGCGCCAGCAAGGCATCCAGCTGCAGCTGGTGGAGGGCGTTCCGGCCTCCCTTTCGCAACTCTTGGAAGCCGGTGAGATCGATGTGGCCATCATGGCATCGAGCAACAGTTTCCCGGAGCGCTTCGATGTCACGCCGCTCTATCGCGAACGGTTCGTGCTTGCCTTTCCCAACGGCCATCGGCTGGCCCGCAACGACAATGTCGCCATCTCGGAACTCGACGGCGAGAACTATCTCAGACGGCTGAACTGCGAGTATCGCGATTACCTCGCCGGCCTCTGCAGCGAACGCGGCGTGAAGCTCAGGATCTCCTACGCCAGCGAACGCGAAGACTGGATTCAAAACATGGTCTCAGGCGGGCTGGGAATCTGCTTCATCCCGGAATTCAGCGCCGTCATTCCGGGATTACAGATCAGGCCAGTCGTCGATCCCGAAGTTTGGCGCGAAGTCTCGCTCGTAGTGGTAGCGGGGCGCCGCTTCTCGCCGGCAACATCGACCTTCGTGAACAGCGTCAAGGCGCATAGCTGGCCGGAAAGCGGCATCGACCTGTCGGTCAGGAAGAACGCTGCATAGCATTTCGAAATGAAGTCTAACGCCGCGATTGAATGTCGTAGCGGCATAGTTGCGCTGGCGCTGTCATCCACCATAGTTTTCAGGTATCGAATTAAGAGCCAGTCAGCATTTCTCTTTTTTCGAGGCTGCCGTCACTCTCCTCTCATGCCCCGCTTCCGCGATTGGGCACCGACAAAGGAGAAATAGACATGGCTTCCAAGACTATTGCATTGCGGGTGCCGCTGAAGCTGGCGTTGACACTCGGACTTCTCACCGCGACCGTCGCGTTTTCGGTGGCCCCGGTTTTCGCCGGCGACTGCCCTGCCGGCCAGGCCGCCACGACCGACATCCAGGAGCATCCCAGCAAGCCCGTCGGCGTGACGGACACGGTTCTTTCGGCGATCGATCTCAGCCCGAAGGGCGAAGCCTGGAAGGGCAATATGCTGCGTCTGCGCAAGCTTGTCGTTCAGCCGGGCGGCGTGGTGCCGTGGCATGAGCACACGGCTCGCCCCGCCAACATTATCGTCGTCGAAGGCTCCATCACCGAATACGCCAGCACCTGCAAGGTCGGCATCGAACATCCGGCCGGCGACGTGACGGCCGAGTTCGGCCAGCTCGCCCATTGGTGGAAGAACAACGGCAAGGTCCCGGCGGTGCTCTACTCAGCCGACGTTCTGCCGCCGGCGATGCACAACGACCACATGATGTGAGCCGCTCGTCGCGGCCAGCGGATCCCAGCAGCAGCAACCAACAGCGCGTCCTCGGGCGATCGCCTGAGGACGCATGCCAGGAGCTTGTGATGACGACCAGTGAACATTCCGAACCGACGCGGCTTCGCATGGTTGCCGCGGACAGCTGGCGCTTCGGGCTGATCGCCCTGATCGCGTTCCTGACGCTCGTCGACCTGTTCGCCACCCAGGCCATACTGCCTTCGCTGGTGGTGAAATTCGGTGTCAGCCGCGCCACCATGGGCTTCGCCGTCAACGCGAGCACCTTCGGCATGGCGGTGGCCGGGATCGCCGTCGCGCTTTTCGGGCGCGGCATCGATCGCCGCAACGGCATCTGGATCAGTCTGGCCATCCTGGCGATCCCGACGACGCTGCTTTCGCAGACGGACAATATTGTGGTCTTCGCCCTGCTGCGCGTAGCGCAAGGCCTTTGCATGTCGACTGCATTCACGCTCACCATGGCCTACCTGGCGGAGCATTTTTCCGCCCGGCAGACTACGAGCGCGCTTGCGGCCTATGTGACCGGCAATGTTGCCAGCAACTTTTTCGGCCGGCTGATGTCGGCCGCTGTCGCCGACATGTTCGGCATCTCCACCAACTTCCTGACCTTCGCCGCGCTTAATCTGCTCGGCGCCGCTCTTGTCTGGTTCACGCTGCAGAAGACCTCGGCGATGATGCGCGCCGAACTGGAAGGCCAGCCTGCCCGCGCCGCCTGGAAAGCGCCGTTGCGGAACGTCGAGCTGCGGGCCTGTTTCGCGATCGGCTTCCTGATCCTGTTCGTCTTTATCGGCACGTTCACCTACGTGAATTTCCAGCTTGTCGCGGTGCCGTTGTCGCTGACCCCGATGGCCCTCGGCGCCGTCTATTTCGTCTTCCTGCCATCGATGCTGACGACCCCGCTTGCCGGCCGAGTCGCAGCGAGCCTTGGCCCGAGGGGAGGGATCGGAGCGACGCTTGCGCTGGCAATCATCGGTTTGCTTCTGCTGCTCGCACCCAGTCTTCCGATCGTTCTCGCCGGGATGGCGCTCATTGCCGTCGGCACATTCCTGGCTCAGGCGATAGCCACGGGACATGTCAGCAGGACCGCGTCGCGCGATCGTGCTGCTGCGAGCGGCATCTATCTCGCGTCCTACTATGCGGGCGGGCTCGCCGGCAGCTTCCTCATCGGACAGATCTACGACCGTGTCGGCTGGACGGCCTGCGTGGCCGCGCTGGTCGCGGTTCTCGCGGTAGCGATCGCGGTTGCCCGAACGCTGAGGACGCCAGCCGCGTGACCGTTTGCGCCGGCAAGATCACCCCAAGAAACTCAATCCATAGAGAACCCAGCAACCAAGGAGAATGCGATGAGAGCCTACCTGAAAACCCTGATCACCGGGGCCGCCATGTTGATGACGGTCATCCTTCCGGCCGCCGCCTCGGACGGCGTCGTCACCGTGAAGAGCGACTACTCGGTCGCCGAGACCGTCGCCCGCATCAAGAAGGATGTGCTCAAGAAGGGCCTCATGTTCTTTGGCGTGATCGACCAGGCGAAGCTCGGCAACAAGGCCGGCAACGACGTCCGGCCGTCGCGGCTCGTCATGTTTGGCAATCCGGCGCTCGGCACGACGTTCATCACCTCAAATCCCGAGGCCGGCCTGGACTGGCCGGTGCGCGTGCTGGTTTACCAAACCGGAGATGGCACAGTTTACGCAGCCTACAGCGACTTCGACTGGATTGCGAAGCGGCACGGCATCACCGACCGGCAGGCACAGTTCAAGATGGCGACAGAGGTGATCCAGTCCGTCACATCGTCGGTCCGGAAGAACTGATCGGCGCGAAACGCCGAAATGCTTAGGCTCTCCGAGCCTGTAAGCCTCGCACAGACAGATCATTCCGCGGCGGACAACGCCTTCACCCGCTCGCCGAACCATTTCTTCTGCGTGGCCTCTCGCACCAATGCGCCGACCGCGGGCGAATGCCTGCGGCCGCGCACCGTGACCAGATTGACGTCACGCCAGAATTCCGGCTCCGTAATCGGCAATGCCGCCACACCTGGGTGCTTGGCGGTGTGCTCGGGCATGAATCCGAAACCGAGGCCGGCAGCGATCATGGCAAGCGTCCAGTCGTCGCGATCGCTCCAGTAGACCGGACTGACGGTAACGCCTTGTTGCGCAAGGATGGCATCCGCATAACCGGCAAATTCGCAGTTGTTGCGGTGAATGTAGCTTTCATTGCTCATGTCTTTGACCCGCACGACCTGCTGGTTCGCCAGCCGGTGCGACAGGTGAACCGCCATCACCATCTGCTCGCGAAACAGCGGCAGTGAGTGAACCTCCTCGTCGGGAACGTCCGACGGCAGCGCATAGATGGCGGCTTCAAGATCCCCTTCGAGCAGTCTCTTGCGAAGATTCACGGCGTCTGAATCGCAAAGGTGAAGCTCCACGCCAGGATGATGCCCGCGGATGGCTGCGATCAGCTCGATGATCTCGTCCGGAGCGATGGTGCTCATGATGCCGACCTTGAGCGGCATCTTCTTCAGGGTCACATATTGCTCGGCGATCTGCTTTGCCTGGCGAGAGTTCTCGAAGACTCCCTCGAGATAGGTCTCGACCATGCGGCCGAGCTCGGTGAGGTGAGTGAAACGCCGCTCGCGGTGGAAGAGGGGCCCGCCGAATTCATCCTCCAGCAGCTTGATCGCACGCGACAGCGCCGGCTGCGTGACGTTGCACTGCTCGGCCGCTCTGGTGAAATTCAACTCCTTGGCGACGGCCAAGAAGTATCGGACTTGGCTGATCTCCACTGCACGCTCCCCTCACTGGACGCGCATACGGCATGACCCGCGTAGCCACGCAATCTTACTAGCTGCCGTTACGTCAAACAACCCGACCGGTCGATCGAGGTCCCGGGCTTGGAGCCAACGATCTGACCGTCAGCTATCGAATCCATGTCTCAACGGCATTTCCGCAGCTTGCGGCGGTTCACCATACTAATCCTCAGATCCAGAGCCGGCCCGCGCCGTGGCTCGTAGCCGCGCAATCAGAAGGACAAGACGATGCTCAAAGGCAAGACAGCGCTCATCACCGGTTCGACCAGCGGCATCGGGCAAGGTATTGCCGAAGCCTTCGCGGCCAAGGGCTGCAACATCGTTCTGAACGGCTTTGGCGACGCCGCCGAGATCGAACGCCTGCGGGCAAAGCTCGCCGCCTATCATAAGGTCGCCGTCCGCTACGACAATGCCGACATGAGCAAGGGCGACGCGATCACCTCGATGATGGACAAGGCCATTGCCGAGTTCGGCGTCGTCGACATATTGGTCAACAATGCCGGCATTCAGCATGTCGCGCCGATCGACGACTTCCCGATCGAGAAATGGGAGGCGGTCGTGGCGATCGATCTGATGTCCTCGTTCTATACGATCCGGCGCGCCCTGCAGGCGATGAAGGTGCGCAAATGGGGTCGCATCATCAATGTGGCCTCGGCGCACGCGCTCGTCGCATCGCCCTACAAGTCCGCCTATGTCGCGGCCAAGCACGGCGTCGCCGGCCTGACCAAGACCGTCGCGCTGGAAGTTGCCGAACTGGGTATCACGGTCAACGCCGTTTGCCCCGGCTACGTGCTCACGCCGCTTGTCGAGAAGCAGATACCCGACACGGCCAAGGCCCGCGGGATCACCGAGCAGCAGGTGATCAAGGATGTTCTGTTGGCCGCGCAGCCCACCAAGCAGTTTGTCACGGTCGAGCAGGTTGCCGCGCTGTGTCTGTTCCTGGCGTCGGACGAGGCGGCCTCGATCACCGGCGCCGTGATGCCGATCGAAGGCGGTTGGACCGCCCACTAGACCTGCATAGGGAGCGAAGGCCATGAACAAGATCGCGCAAAACCTGTCCGTTCCGGAAGCAGAACCGGCGACTGGACACCAGAGCGACGTCAAACGTCAGACCGTCGTTGTCCTTCAAGGCGGCGGCGCGCTCGGCGCCTATCAGGCCGGCGTCTACCAGGCGCTGGTCGAGGGCGGCATCGAACCGGATTGGGTCATAGGCACGTCCATCGGCGCCATCAACGCCGCGCTGATTGCCGGAAACCAGCCCGGCGATCGTCTGCCCAGGCTTCAGGAATTCTGGGATGGCGTCGGCCGGAGCAGTCCATTCGACGAGTTTTTCCGGATGATGGTTCCGAGCAACATCTTTGCCAATATGGGCACCGTGATGCGCGGCATCCCGGGATTCTTCGAACCGAACCCGAGCGCCATGTTTGGCGTGAACCGCGAGGTCGGTGTCGAGAATGCCTCCTACTACACGACCGATCCGCTCAAAAGGACGCTGAACAATCTGGTCGACTTCGACTACCTCAACGGCCGCCACACGCGGCTGACGGTCGGCGCGGTCAACGTCAACACCAGCGAGCTCAAATACTTCGATACGCGCGAGATGATCCTGTCGGCGGCGCACATCATGGCGTCGGGCGCCTTGCCGCCGGCGTTTCCCGCGGTGTGCATCGACGGCGAGCCCTATTGGGACGGCGGCATCTATTCTAACACGCCGATCGAGGTGGTGCTCGATGCGCGACCCAGGCGAGACGCGCTGATCTTTGCCGTCAACATGTGGCAGCCCCGCGCTACCGAACCCAAATCGATCTGGCAGGTCATGGGGCGGCAGAAGGACCTTCAATACGCCAGCCGCGGCCGGAGCCACGTTGCACGGCAGGAGCAGTTGCATCGGCTTCGGCATGTCGTGCGCGAAATGGGAAAGCTCGTGCCCGAGGAGCTTCGCGAGGATCCGATGTTCAAGGAACTCGCCTCCTATGGCTGCCCGTCGGTCATGCACCTCGTCCGCCTGCTGTCGCCGCGACTGGACGGTGAGGACCATACCAAGGACATCGACTTCACCCGCTCGGGCATCCGCACCCGCTGGCAGGCAGGATACGAGCATGGGCAGCGCGTCCTCACCGACAAGCCTTGGGAATGCGAGGTCGACATGCTTCAGGGCATCGTGATCCACGAATCCCAAGAGTGATGCGCCGCGCCGAGAAAGATACGGAGACCACCGATGCAAATCATCACCCCCGGCATGCGGTTGATCCCGGAAGCCGTGCTTGCCAACGATGCTGCGCTGTTCCGCACGATTGCGGAGACTCCCTCGCACGGGGACAAGTCACTGCATCGCGTGGTGATTGTGGGCGGCGGCGCGGGTGGACTGGAGCTGGCGGCGCGCCTCGGCCGCAAATTCGGCAACCGTCGGCTTTCCGTCACGCTCGTCGACCGAAACCGCACCCATATCTGGAAGCCGCTGTTGCATGAGGTGGCATCCGGCGCCTTGAGCGCGTCGCACGACGCGGTTGAATACATCGCCCATGCCAGCCGCCATGGCTACCGATACCGCGTTGGCGAGGTCGTCGGCATCGATCGCGCCAAGCGCCGGGTCTTCGTCGCGCCCAGCTTCGACGATGACGGTCGCCAGGTCATCCCGCCGCGTGTCCTGGGCTACGACACGCTGGTCATGGCCGTCGGCAGCGTCAGCAATGACTTTGGCACCCCGGGTGCCGCGCGCCACGCCATTGCGCTAGACAACGCCGAGCAGGCGGCCCGGTTCAACAAGCGGATGATCGACGCATGCCTGCGCGCCAACGCGCAATACGAGCAGCTTTCGCCTAGTCAGCTTCATTGCGTCATCGTCGGCGCCGGCGCCACCGGCGTCGAACTGGCGGCGGAACTGCACAAGTCGATGCGGGAAATTGCGTCGCATAATCTCGACAACATCGATTTCGAAAGGCTGATCCGCATCACCATCGTCGAAGCAGGGCCTCGCATTCTGCCCGCGCTGCCCGAGCACATGGCCCGCGCAACAGCGCGCTTGCTGATCAAGCTGGGCGTCCAGATACGTTGCGGCATCAAGGTCACCGAAGTGACCGAAGACGGCATCCGGCTTGGCGAAAAGCTCTTTGTGCCTGCCGAATTGGTCGTCTGGGCGGCCGGTATCAAGGCGCCGGAGTTCCTGAAGGGCCTCGATGGTCTCGAAACCGACCGCATCAACCGCCTTATCGTCGACGAAACCTTGCGGGTGGTCGGCGACGAGAATGTGTTCGCGATTGGCGACTGCGCGAACTGCGTGCTGCCGGGCGAAGAAAGCGCCTTGCCGCCGCGAGCCCAGACGGCCCATCAGCAGGCAGACCACATGGCCAAGGTGATTGCAGCACGTCTCGCGGGGCACGCCGCGCCGGCGTATCGCTACCGCGACTATGGTTCCCTGGTTTCGCTGGCCGACTACGGTGCGTTCGGCAGCCTGATTGGAGGGCTGAAGATCGAAGGTCTCGTTGCGAGGCTCGCCTATCGCTCGCTGCACAAGATGCATCTCAAGGCGGTGCACGGACTGGCGAAGACCATGCTGGCTTCGATCGGCGAGATGATCGTCAGGCGCGCCAGACCGCGGATCAAGCTTCATTGAGCGCGGCGGAGGCGGTGCGATGGAAAAGTATGACGTCGTGATCCTGGGCGGCGGCAATGCCGGCATGGGCGCCACGGTCGCGACGCGCGCCGCCGGACTTTCGGTCGCCATGATCGAGGCTCGCGACCTCGGTGGAACCTGTCCCAATCGCGGATGCACGCCGAAGAAGGTGCTGGTTGCGGCGGCCCACGCCCTCGACGAGATCGCGAGAGCCGGCACCCATGCAATCAAGATCGAACCGCCGAGGCTCGATTGGCGAGCCCTGATCGAGCGGGAAAAGGACATCATCGCGGATATCCCGGCCAGGCTGTCCGCATTGATGGCCAAGCGAGGCGTCGATGTCATCCACGGCGAAGCCGCATTTGTCGCCAGCAATGCCATCCGCGTCGGCACCCGAGAGCTCGAGGCCAGGAACATCGTCATTGCCACCGGCTCGAAGCCTCGCCCGCTATCGGTCCCCGGGTCGGAATTTCTGACCACATCCGACGATGTGCTGAGCGATCCTGTGTTGCCTCGCGCCGTGGTGTTCATCGGCGGTGGCGTTATCGCCTTGGAACTGGGTCACGTTTATGCGCGCGCCGGCGTCGAGGTCACCATCCTCGAGGCACTGCCGCAACTCCTCGGAGGCTTCGACGAGGATGCCGTCGCCCAAATCCGTGCCGAGAGCGAGCGGCTGGGCATCAGGATCCATACCAAGGCTTGGGTCAAGAAGATCGAAACGACCGACGGGCGGCTGCGGGTGAGCTTCGCGAAGGATGGCGCCGAATGCTCGGTCAACGCGGATCGGGCCGTCAATTGCGCGGGGCGCGTGGCCAATGTCGAAGGGCTCGATCTTGGGGCGGGTGTCATCGTGCATCGCGAAGGCCGCATCGAGATCGACCAGCATCTGCGCTCGCGTTCCAATCCAGACGTCTATGTCTGCGGCGATGCGGTGTGGAACTCTCCGCAACTTTCGCCGGTAGCGACCTATGAAGGCGGGATCGTCGGCCGAAACATCGTCGACGGCCCGAAGCATCGGCCCGACTACAGTCACATACCTGCGTCCCTCTATAGCATTCCGGCCGTGGCTGCCGTCGGTTTGACCGAGACCCAGGCGAGGGAATGTGGCTTCATCGTCAACGTCCACCTGAACGACATGCAAGGCTGGCTCTCCGCCAGGACTTACGCGGAGCCGGTCGCGTGGTCGAAGATCATAGTCGAGGAAACGACAGGCAGGATCCTTGGAGCCCATCTGGTCGGCCATGCCGGGGAAGAACTGATCCACACCTTTGCGCTCGCGATGAAGCACGGCATCACGGCTCGAGAGCTGTCTGAGATGGTCTGCGCTTTCCCGACCTTCACAGCGGATATCAGGAACATGATGTAACGCGTCGGCCCAGGCCGGCGAAGTAGAGCGGAGGCCCGGCATGCGTCGATGCACGCAGGGCATCAAAACCATGCAGGAAAAACATGGCGATTGCCGAGGGGTTACGGTGGTAGGCTGTGCGGGACGCGTGAAAGTGCAGACATGGCCGCCGACGACCAGGCAATGACATTCGAGCAGTCCGTCCAGGCAGCCATCGAACTTGATGCGCCCCTCAATGAACGGCTGGCCGTGATTGCCGCGGCGGTTCGCCGTCTGAACGCGGAATTCGCCGACGCCGTCGAGCGACTGGTGGACCGCCTTGAGAGGCAAGGTGCCGGCACAATGGCGCCGGTTCCGGGCGAAGCCATGCCCGGTTTCCTGTTGCCTGATGACGATGGCAGGCTCGTCAGCCTCGCCGAAATCCTGGCCAAGGGGCCAGCCGTCATCACCTTTCAACGCGGTCACTGGTGCCCTTATTGCCGCTTGAACGCCATCGGGATTGTCGAGGTGCAGCGCGAGATCGAGGAATTGGGCGGACAGGTAATTGCGATCATGCCGGAGCGGCGCAAATTCGCGAAGGCCATGAAGGCTCTGGTCGGCGCGCAATTCCCGTTTCTGATCGACATGGACAATGGATATGCGTTGTCGCTCAACCTCGCGATCTGGGTCGGCGCCGAAATGGAGCGGCTCATGGGTCTGGGGTTCGATATCCCTAACTATCAGGGTAACAGCAGCTGGTTCATGCCTATTCCAGCCACCTTCATCGTCGGAACGGACGGGATCATTACGGATCGCTTCGTCGATCCGGACTACCGCCGTCGCATGGACATCGACGACCTGATCGCGGCGCTCAGGCGGGCTCGCTGACGCCGAAGGATGACCAGTCGGCGGCCCTCAGCAGGTTGAGCAGCGTTGTCGCGACAGGCGAGCGATGCCTGCCGGCTACCGCATAGACGGAAACGATCCGAGAAACGTCCAGATCGCGAAGCTTGAGCCGGCGGGTGGTCGGGGATCGTGGAGCCGTAAGCGAGACAAAACCTACTCCGGCATTGGCCTCGAGCAATGCCAGTAGGTCCTGATCGGTCTCGACTTCATGCGCGGTTCGAGGCGTGAGACCCCTGGCGGACAGGGAGCGCGATAGCTCCTCGCCCGTCTCCCAATCGATCCGACTGAGCACGGGTTCGGCGGCAAGCTGAGCTAACGCAACGTCCGCCTCGTTGCGCCGGGCCAGCGGATGATCGGCATTTACAGCGAGTTCAATCTCTTCCCGAAACAGCGGCCATACGTCCAGGCGGTCCCAGGCCTGTCCCAGGGGGCCGGCAATTGCCAGCTCGACGTCGCCACTCTTCAACGCGTCGACGACAGCAGCGGGCGAGCCACGATTGATCTTGAGGTGGGCGCCGGGATAGGCCCGGAAAAGCTCCGTCAAGGGCGAAACCAGCAGCGCTATGTTGATGCTGTTGGATATGGTGACGTTGAGGGGTGCCACGTCACTGCTTTGCACGGCTTTGGCCAATGACTTGGCGGAAGTGGCCGCATCATAGCACTGTTGCAGCAACGGCAGCATGCGGCGCCCGAGTTCCGTGAGATGCGAGTGCTGACGCTCGCGCCGCAGGAGCTCCCCGCCAAGTTCCTCTTCAAGCGTCTTGATCGCGCGCGTAAGAGCCGGCTGAGTGACGTTGCATTCCTCGGCCGCCCTGGTGAAATTCAACGTGTTAGACAGGGCCAAAAAATAGCGGACCTGCTGCATCTCCATGAAATCTCGCCCCCTCAGCGAAATGGTCTATCAGCGATGGCGCATATTGCGAGACTAACCCAATTGATAGCGTTGGGCAAAGTGGCGCCCATTACGGACTATGTGTGATACCGCCGGGCGGCGGCACCGACTTATTGTGACGAGCCAAGTGACTTGCTTAACCAGTCGGCAAATCCTCTGGCCCGCTTGCTCGGCTGACGCCCGGCCGGGAACAGAGCATGGATAGGTATGGTCGGCAGCGCAAAATCCGGCAGCAGCCGACACAGACGGCCGTCCTTCAGCTCGGCGTCGAACATCCATCCCGAACCGAATGCTACGCCAAGCCCAGCCACAACACACGCTGTAACGCCGGCCGAGCTCGAGACCCTGATGCGAGGACTTTCGGGCAGCACAAACCGGTCCTGCGGATCCGCCAGCTCCTGAAACGTCGCGCCGGAACTATCAGAAGGCCCGAAGATCACCTGGTGCTTCGCCAGATCCGCAGGGCTGCTCGGCTGACCGTGCCGGGCAATGTATTCCGGCGCGGCAACGAGCAACCGAGGCGTCTGCCCGACCTTGCGCGCCATCATGCTGGAATTGTCGAGCAGGCCAAGCCGTATCGCGACATCGGCGCCCTCCTCAGCGAGACTGCGCCGGCGATCGTCCATCATCAACTCGACAGAGAGATCGGGATGCTCGGCGAGAAGGCTGGGCAAGCGAGGAATGACCGCGCGCACCCCGAATGTGACTGACAGCTCGACGCGCAGAACGCCCCGTAACTCCTCATTGCCTGCTGCGGTGTCGGCCGCTGCCCCAAGATCCGCCAGCAGCGGCCGGATCTGGTCGAGGTAGACTTGCCCGGCCTCGGTCAGCCCGACTTTGCGACTGGTGCGGATGGGTAGGCGGGCACCAATGCGCGCCTCCAGATCGTTCAGAATCCGCGACACCGACGGCTGCGACAGACCGATCTCACGTGCGACTTGGGAAAGATTTGCCCGTTCGGCCACCCGCACGAAAACCTCAAGTTCTTGCAGTCTGTCGGCCATTCGTTTTCCGGATGATTGCTATGCTCTTTGGCAAGCTACCCCCCTTTCTGGAAATAGGCGAGGACATTGCGCCGCAAGCCGTGCGGTCAAGATTTGGAGTGTTTCATGTCTCTTCAGGAAAAGCTCGATGCCTTCAAAGCCGACTTTGAAAGCAAGGCTCCCAAGCAAGCGGTCGAGGTCATGCGCCGTGCGACCGCCGAACTCATAGCGTCGGGTCAGGCCGCCCAGGCCCTAAAGGCAGGCGCCGTTGCGCCGGCATTCACATTGCCGGAGGCTGATGGCGGGTCTGTCGCATCCAGCGATCTGCTTACCCGGGGTCCCTTGGTGCTCAGTTTTTATCGCGGAGTCTGGTGCCCCTACTGCAACATCGAGCTTGCCGCCTTGCAGGAAGCTTGGCCAGCAATCCAGGCGACCGGGGCACAACTGGTTTCCATATCCCCGCAGTCGCTGGCGAACGGCCGCAAGGCCAAGCTCGACAAGCAGATAGCATTCCCGATGCTGAGCGACGCCGGCGGTAGGGTCGCCGATGCCTTCGGCCTGCGGTTTCGCCTGCCCGACGATCTGATCGACTTGTATCGCGGCTTCGGCGTCGACCTGCCGCTTATCAATGAGGATCGTTCCTGGACCTTGCCGATGCCGGCTCGTTTCGTGGTCGGGCAAGACGGCATCATCGCCTATGCCGAGGTCAGCCCGGACTACACGCGCAGACCCGACCCGGCCGACCTTCTTCCGGTGCTCAAACGATTGCAGGGCTCCATCGCGGCCTGAGCCGACGGACATGGACCACATGACAGCCGCGAATGTCACCGCAACCAGCGCCGCGCGGCGCTGGTTGATGCTAAGCGTGGTCTCAGTAGGCGCCTTCCTGTCGATGACGACATGGTTTTCCGCAACGGCGATTGCGCCGCAGCTGACCCGGCTGTGGGACCTTTCTCCGGCGCAGGGCGCGTGGATAACCGGTGCCGTGCAGATCGGCTTTGCCATAGGCGCGTTGGCCTCCAGCATGGCCGGCCTTCCGGATGTGTTTTCGCTTCGCAAGCTGATCGGCGTCAGCGCCTTGACGGCGGCGGCTGCCAACCTCTGTCTCTTGTTCGCACCCTCCGTCGGCGTGCTGCTGGTCGCCCGTTTTGTCACCGGCCTGGCCCTGGCGGGCGTGTATCCACCAGCGGTGAAACTGGTATCGACATGGTTTAGTCGCGGACGGGGAACGGCGCTCGGCGTCCTCCTCGCTGCGCTGACGCTTGGTTCCGCCTTTCCTCATCTGGTATCAGCCCGAGTTGACGAATTGGCTTGGCAAAGCGTCATCGTGGCCACCTCTCTCGCAGCACTGGCTGGCGCTTTGTTGATCCTCTGGCTGGGCGAGGAGGGGCCTCATCCCTTCGCGAGGCCGGCATTCGACCCTCGCCACGTAAAAACGCTGGTGCGCAACCGCGCGCTGATGCTCGCCAATCTTGGCTATCTCGGTCACATGTGGGAGCTCTACGCCATGTGGGGCTGGATACTGGCCTACATCAGGGCAGGAGGCCCCGGCCTGGGCACTGGGGATCCGGGCGCCGCCTCCTTGCTGGCGTTCTTCGTCGTGGCGTCGGGCGGGATCGGCTCGATTGCCGGCGGCATCGTAGCGGACCGCTTCGGCCGCACCGCTACGGCGGCTGCAATGATGCTTGTATCCGGCTTCTGCGCACTAACGATCGGCCTGACCTTCGCCGGTCCGTTCTGGTTGTTCGCCGTCGTTGCCATCCTGTGGGGAGCGACCGTCATCGGCGATTCCGCGCAGTTCTCGGCCATGGCAACCGAACTGAGCGATCAACGCTACGTGGGCACGGCGCTTTCCCTGCAGCTAAGCGTCGGCATCGCACTCACTTTTTGCTCCATCCATCTGGTGTCATTCATGGCGCAGATTGTAGGTTGGCGCTGGAGCTTCCTGGTCCTGGCGCCCGGCCCACTGCTTGGTGTTGTCGCGATGATAGTGCTTCGGCGCATGCCGACCGCGCGACTAATAGCGCATGGGCTGAGATAGAGGTTTCAATGGATGCTGGCCTTGAATGTGGTGCCGGCCTGGTATTCTGGGAGCTCCAGTCCCGGCGCCACCGCAGCCAGCCGTGTTTATCGGTGCGGCCAAGAAGCAGACCGATCGCGCCGGCTCAGTTGGTGACGTGCGACAGCCGCAGGCCGGCTTCGTCCGGGGCCTCGGCCATGCCTTCCTCCGCGAAGCGGAACATGTCCTCGAAATCCAGCTCGCGCTCGAAAATGACGCCGCAGACTTTGATCGCAAGCACGTCCTTGTCGCCTTTCGGCGCGAAATAGATCTCGCCGACCGCGCCGCGAACGCGTTCGCCGATGTCCTTGGCATCCTCTTCGCTCGCGCCCGGCAGGAAGACGCCGAACATCGAGGTTCCGAGCCGGCCGATCAAATCGTCCTTGCGCACCGCGGACCGGATGGCCGATGCGATCAGCCGCAAGGCCTCGTCGCCCCATTCCAGACCAAAGCGCAGGTTGATCGACGCCAGATGCTCCGGATGGATGACCAGAAAGGCGCCGGAGCGCGGACCGGCCGGTCTCGCTGCTCTCCTGTCGACCATCGATGTGAACACTTTGCCGTTCAGGCAGCCGGTCAGCTGGTCGTAGGTGCCGGATTTGGTAAGTTCCTGCCGGTAACGGCGGATCTCAATCTGTTGCCAGCCGAGCATGGCAAATAGCGGCAGACCGATGGCGATCGGCACGATGATGGCCGTGACGGCCCCCCGGGCGAACGGCGTCAGGCTGTCGCTGAAAAGCATCAGATAGTTCAGCGCGAGCGAAAGGGCGACGCAGCCGGCGGTGCCAAGCACGGCCAGCAAGATGAGATGCTTCCACGTTTGAGCCGGCGCGGTCGGTGTTTTCGCGGTCAAGGGCCAATCTCCTGTTCGTCGCATTGGCTTACAGGAGTCCGTTGCAATTTCGGTTTCACGGAAGCGTACAATTTGATGCAAAGTCGGCTTCTTCTCCATGGGAAGCGATTGATCCGGCCCAAGCACGTGGCCGTGGCCCGCGGCTTGCGCGCTTGATGACCTGCCCGGCCGGAGCAGCCCACGGTTTTCTAGAATCGCTCAATCGCTCTGACCATTCTGCTTTCACGCAATTCCATGACGGAACCGGTCGTGGGCTTTCCCGCGATTGCGCTATTGCGGCGGACCGAAAATGCCCATCCTGGATTCTCTCGCCACCGCTTCCGCCTTGCCGTAAATGCCGGTGGGTGCGGCCGTCGCCCAGCCGTTGGAGACCAGCCACGCGCCGACATCCTGCTTGCCGAGCGAGCAGGGCGCGGCGATGGCGAAGCGGTCGGCATCCGGCGGCAGCAGGCATTTCAGCGCCCGGCCGCGCAGCCAGGCGTTGAAGGCGGCCCGTGCCCGCTGGCCGCACGGCCAGGCGGTGTTGTCGAACGTGCAGGTCCTGTCGGGGTCTATGTCGACCGTCGCGCTGATGGCGACCGTGCGTCCCATGGCCTCGAAGACCGTCGAGGATGTCGCGACCGGGCGAAAAAGCAGCGTCTCGCGCCAATCCCGCGGCATCGGCGTTTTCGGTCGCGGCGCGAGCCCGAGTTCGCCGAGCGGAGGGCGCGGCTCGATGCGCTCGATCCCGGATGGGTCGAGCGGCGGCGGCGCAATGAGATCCTCGGCGATCTTGCGTGCAGGCTCGCCTGGCCGCGTGTCTTGAACCGGGGCCTGCGAGGCCGGCTTGAGGTCGCCGGCATCTTGGGCCGGCGTGACCGGAGGCGGGTCGGGCGGCAGCCAGCGCCTGCCCTCGGCGATCAGCAGCATGCCGGCGAGCAGCCCGAGACCACCGAGCATCGGCGCTAGCAGCGGGCGGCTGGGCGGTCGCGCCCGGCTCACGCGAGGGCCTCCGCGGGATCGCGCCGGCAGCCGATGATGCTGCTCGAGCCCAGCCCGTTAGCTCCTGTCGACACGGCGCCATCCCGACCGTTGAACCCGTCCACACATTAGACGTGCGCGACATTCCTTGAAAAGCAAGGCGTTGCGTTAAGTCTCGCGCAACCAATGCGGCCTAGAATCGGCCACCGGATGTCGAGGGGATGACATGATGCGCAAGCCGATACTGCTCTTTGCCTTTCCCGCCCTGATGCTGCTTCTGCTGGCGGCGGAGCGGATGGCGGCGCTGCTTCTCGGCTTTTATCCGGCCAGCCCCGCCGTGTGGCACGCCTGGCTGGAGTTGCGGCCGTTCTCGACCATGTTCTGGCAGCAGGCGCACCTCTATCTCGGCGGATCGATGGCCGTCGACGCCGCTATCCTTGTTTTCGCGGCGGGCGCCTGCTGGATGATTTGCCAGGCAAAGAGATCGGCCGGCTTCTTTCTGGCCAATCACGCTGCCCTGATCTTTGCCGGCAAGATGATGGCGTTAAGCAGCAATGCGGAAACGGCAAGTACCATTGCCGCTTTCGCCATACCGAACGGCTTGCGCTTTTCGCTTATGCTCGACTTCAGCTTGAAGAACAGCCTGGTGCTGTGCCTGGGCCTGGCGGCCTGCGCTTACACTCACGTCGCTTTCCTGCGCGAGGCCAGAGCGCGCGCCGAAGCCCGCGCGGTCCGCATGCTTGCGCTGCAGCGTGATCTGTAACCGGCCGGTCCGGCTATAGCATTTCACCGTTTCAAGGAAACGGCGAACCGCTCTATCCCGTTCTTTTGACGCAATTCCGGACGGAAAACCGCTCACACTTTTCCTGGAATTGCTCCAGGGCGGCGGAACAGCCGCCGCGCTCAGTTGATCTTCTTGTAGTAGACCTTGCCGTCGGGCTGCTGGATGCGCTGGTAGGACGGATTCGGGCCTGGAGGCGCGACCTTGCGCTTGAACGAAGGCTGCGCGTCGGCGGGAGCGGCGCCGCCTTCGTCGGCCGCGGACGCATCCGCCACCATGGTGTTGTCTGTCATGGTCGGCTCGGGCGCGCCGGGCGCCGGCCCGCTGGTTGCGACTGGCTGGCCTTGCTCCAGCCTGGCAATACTGCCGTTGATCTGGCCGAAATTCGCCTGCAGCTGGCGGTCAAGCGTCTCGAACCGGCTCTGGAAACCGTTGTTGACGGTGTCGATGCGGGCGCCGATGCGCTGCTCGAACTGGCCGAGCTGATCCAGCCGCGCCTCCATCGTCTTGAGGTCGTTGACGCCGCGATAGAGATAGACCGCGGCCGTCACGTTGACGGCGGTGACAAGCATCGCGCCGACCGTGATGACGCCAATCAGCCTGGCGCGGCTGGGCTTTCCCGGAGCGGCTTCCCGCTGACCGAGTTCGATTGCCGGAACGTCCGGCTCGCTGATCATCGTCATTCAACCACCACCTTTGCGCCCACCGCGACGCGTTTGAAGAGATCGATCACATCGGTGTTCGTCAGCCGGAAGCACCCGGACGTGCCGTCGAAACCGACGCCCTTGGGATCGTTGGTGCCATGGATGCGATAGAGCGTGTCGCGCCCGTCGCGCGAAAGATAAAGCGCCCTGGCGCCGAGCGGATTGTAGGGACCGGCCGGCACCATCGCCGGCAGTTCCGGCTGGCGCGCGCGCATCTCCTTGGGCGGGCGCCATTCCGGCCATTCGGTCTTGGAGGCGATCTTGACCGTTCCGGTCCAGCCGAAACCGTCGCGGCCGACGCTGATCTGGTAGCGCAGCGCCTGGCCCTGGCCGGTCACCAGATAAAGCGCCTTCTCGTTTTTGCGGATGATGATCGAGCCCGGCTGTTCGCTCGTCTGGAAGGCGACCGCCTTGCGCAGGCTGGGACCCATGGCGGGCAGCGGCGGCAGGCCTGACCCGGCTTCGGCCAAACCACAGCTCGACGCGAGCATCAGCCCGGCGAGGCACGCGCCGGCTAGATGCATTGCAGCGAAGCGCCTAGCGCTGGGCATTGTCCAGCCGTTCCTTGAACATGCGCTTGAGGTCCTTGTTGAAGCGCGCGCGTCCGTCCACCTCGGAGGGCAGAATGGCGCGATTCAGCGCGTCGGCCAAGAGCGCGTTGTCCAGCGCCAGCGACTTGATGTGCGGCGCCTTGAAGATCTTCTCCAGCTCGCTGCGCGAGAAGTGGTTGCCGAACCATTTGCGCTTGTGCTTGTTGGCGACCAGCGTGATGCTGACCTTGTTGCCGCGCAACTCGCGGATCTTCTTGTAGAGCCGCTTGCCTTGTCTCAGCGAAGCGACGTTGAGCTCGAAGACGATGAAGATCTCGTCGCTCGTGCGCAGCACCGAATCGTGCCACGGCGTCTCGATGTTGGGCAGGTCGATGACGATGTCGTCGAAGCGGTAGGCGACCAGGTCTAGCAGCCGGAACACGAAGTCCGAACCGTGCGGCTCGAACGGCAGCTGCGGCCGCTCGAAGGAATAGAGCGTGAGGCCGGACGGCCGCGACAGCTTGATGACGTCCATCAGCTCGACATCGAGCCGGTCCGGCTGGCCGATGATGCCGGTCAGGTCGAACTGATTGAACTGGTTGAGGTAGGCGCCGCAATTGGCGCTCTGGAAGTCGAGGTCGACGAGGCAGGTCGCCGCCGCCCGCTCGGCCGACTTCGAGGCCAGGTGCTCCGCCGCCGAGATCGCCAGCGTGGTGGCGCCGGCGCCGCCGCTTGCGGCAATGAAGGTGATGATGCGGCTCTTGGTGCCCTGGTTGCCGGTGTCGTGGAAGGTGACGGCGTTGAGCAGCTCCTTGGCGTCGAGCGGCTTGTGCAGCCAGTCGGAAGCGTTCATGCGCACCAGGACGCGCGTCTGCTCGGAGGTGAGCTCGTCGGAAATCGCGATCAGCGGCACCGACGCCCACTTTGACCGCGCTTCGACGACCCCGGGCTGGCCGAGTATCTCGCCATTGCCGAGGTCGAGGATGACGATGCCTGGTCGCGTGTCGGCTGGCGGCCCGTTGAGGAATTCGGCTGTTTCCGAAATTCTGACGTCATAGATCGCAAGCGCGTCGAGCCGTGTCGTCACATCGTGCCTGAAATTCGGGTCGGACGAGAACAGCGCCACCTGCTTTCGCTTGGTCGGAAGAACTCTGGTGTCGATCGCGTTCATGGGAACGTGCTCTTTATATCTTCGCCCGTGACCGTGCTCAGCATCGAGGGCATGGTGATGTTGGAGAACCCGAGCAATCCCCCCAGGAAAAAGAACTGGAATTGATGATTGACGATGCTGACCGTGATGGTCGGCACAGGACCGTTCGGCCGGGTCCAGTAGCCAAGGCCGGAAGCCTGATACTGTATCTGGACCTGGGACTTCGTCAGCATCGGCAGGAATGAATGCATGCCGGCCCGGGTGCTGCTGCCGCTGTAAATGAAGTCAAAGGCCGCCTGACTTGCAGTGAGATCCTGGCATGTCGCGCCCGTTCCACACGTGCAGGAAGCAACTCCCGCCGCACTGGCGGTGCAGATGTAATTGTAGGTGTTGGCCGGGACGGCGGCGCCGACGTCCAGCGAGTTGCTGGGCGTCTTCGCCTCGAGGGCCAGCCCGCTGGCGACGGGGCTGGAAATCTGCGCCAGCCTGGCTCCGGCCTGAACGGCTTTGTCGGCAGCGTTCCATTGGTAGAAGGCGTAGCCGAAGTCGACGAAACCGAGCAGAAGGGTCAGCAGCAGCGGCATGGCTATGGCGGCTTCGACCATCGTCGCGCCGCATTCGCTTGCCCAGAACCTGCGCCGCCGCATCACCATCCGAGCACGCGCTCCTCATGGAATACCGACAGGTGGAGCTGAGGAAAACCGAGATAGAACCAGAGTCCGAGATCCTGGTATGGATAAGATGTGCTGACCCTAACGACATCGACGTTAGCGGTGGCGCTGAGATAGAGTTCGGTACCGGTCACGGTATCGACCGCCTGAAAGGATCTTGGCTTGTTGATGGTAACCTCGCCAACGGTCCAGCCCGTGACCCTGTCGCTGCCGCCGGTCACGGCGCCTTTCACCGCAAGGTTTTTTGCCAGTGCCGAGCAAGTGTCCCAGTCGCTGCTGCAGCGCGCCATATAGCGGGCGGCATCCCTGACGCCGGCGTCGAGAAGCATGCGCGTGTTCAGGATGTTCGAGAACTCGAACACCCCGGCCGACAACAGCAGCATGAAGGGCGTGAGCAGCGCCATCTCGACGAAGGTGGCGCCGTCTTCGTCGCGCCTGAAATGCCGGATGATATGCCTGAGCGAAGCTATCATGGCTCTACCGGTAAAGCTGGGCTTCGTTGCGCTGAAGCTTCTTCAGCGTGCCTTGGCCGACAGAGGTGCTGATGTCCTGTATCTCACCATAGATATCGGCGTTGGGCGGACCGCCAGCCGTTTCTGTCACAAAAACACTCGCAAAAGCCTGTACCGGCAGGGTTTGGCCGCCGCCCTGCACGTTGTTGGCCGCGCAATCGATAATAGCAACGTAGACAAGTCGGCGGTCCGCCAGCTGAGTCGTCGTGTTGCACTGAGGTGGAGTCTTTTCTTGCCCGCTCTTCAAGGTTGGATTGTTGATTTCATATTTATAGACGCAGTATCGGCTGGGACTTGCGCCGCACGCAGTTAGCACTCCTGAGGTACTGGCGTTGCCATGGTTGACGCTCCAATAACCGGCAAAATCCCATGCGCCGTTGCCGAGAACCCCGGCCTGCGTGCAGGTCCCCGAGTAGAAGCAGTTGTCTCTCGGCAGTGCCTTATAGTTATTTGTCTGACCGCTGCCGGGCAGATCATAACTGCAACTGCCGCCAGTCTTCTTGACAACCATGCCCTTCCGGACATTGGGGGCCGGGGGAGCACTTGACGGTACGAGCTTGCCGCTATTGCCGTTTGGATAAATGTCGAAGCGCGTGTTGATGCCATCGTTGACGGGGGTGACATTGCCAGGACGTGTCTTCACTCCGCTCTGACTATAGCAGGCTGGCGGGTTCGTGACCGCGAACATCTCGGTGAGTTTCTGGGCAGATTTGTCACCCTCCGGCGACGACAGGAACCCATAATTGCCAGGCCCATATTGAGCATTGTTGCCGCCGGTCTGCTCCTTGAGCCAGATCATCGGCTTGCTTGTTCCCGACACCGCTGTTTGCAGGGCACCGAGCGATGCGTAAGGATTGCAGATGAACATCGGCGTGAACTGGCACAGCGCATTGGTGAAGCCGGCCACTGCCTGTGGCCGCAGATCCATCCTGTCGCCGCCGCCGATGAAGCTCGCCGGGAAGATCGTGGCGAAGGCACCGGCTCCGTCCGCCGTCGTGCTGGAGGCGTTCACCGTGACTTCGGCGAACTTTACGAGCTTGGGGTCCGTACTTGCCCAATTGACACCGTTGGAATCGACGCCGGCGGCGGTCAACTTGATGTCGTCGCTCGCCGGTATTCCAGTCAGGTAGGCGATGGTCACGTCAGCCGTCGCGATTGGATGCTCGCCTGCCGTCGAAAACAGTGTCTCGTTGGCCAGAAGGGTGGTGAAGGCCCGATTGGCGCGTATGATGGCGTCCGTATTGCCATCGAGTTCCGCTGCGGCGGCAAGCGCCAGCGCGTCGACGCCCTTCTGCAGATCGGCATGCAGTCCGTTGGCGCGGCTCATGTCGATCGCGAGCAGCGCGAAGCCGACCAGAACCGGCAGCATGATGGAAACGAGGATCATCGCTATGCCGCGCTGATCGTTCCAGAATTCACGAATGGTCCCCAACATGGCCCTACTCTCCATTCGTGTCGGGTATCCTCGTGCGCCCGACGCGCTGCATCCTTCTCTTAGTTCGCCCCGCTCGTCGCGCTCGACGGCCCGACATTGACTGTCATGTTCGTTGTCGGCGCGGACCCGCCTGGAGGCAGCTTGTATTTCTGGACGACGCCGACGGAACGTGCGCCATCGCCCTCGATCTTCGTGTTGTTGGAAGCCGGGTTGTACGGATCGACCGTCTGCAGCAATTGGTTGGCTTTCTGCGAGTCGCCCGATGCCAGCGTCATCGTATCGTAATTGTGCAGATAGTCGGCGGCGCAGCCCGCAAGCAGGCTGCTGCCGAGTAGAACGAGCAGGAGCTTACTTTTTGACATAGAGCAGCTTGTCCTTCGATTTCACATCCAGCATGTGGCCATAGGGGCCGGTGACTCCCTCGCCATGCTCGTACATGCGGATCATGTCCTTGTTGACTTCGAGCTGGCCGAGCAGCATGAGCTCCGGATCGTTGGCCGGCTTCGTCTTGTCGAAAGGCGTCGTAAGTTGCTCGCCCGGCCTCACCGGCCGCACGAGATGCGGCGTGACGATGACGACGAGCTCGGTCTCTTCCTTCTGCGTGCTCGAATTGCGGAACAGCACACCGACGATCGGCACCTGGCCGAGCCACGGTACCTGCTCTTGCTGTATGGTGTTCTTGCTGGAGAGCAGGCCGCCGACCGCGAAGCTCTGACCGTCACGCAGGTCGACCACCGTCGACAGCTTGCGGTTGGTGAAGATCGGGTCGCCGGCGGCGGTGAAGCCGGTCAGGTCGCTGACCTCCGGCGCCAACTTCATGTGAATCTTACCGTCGTCCAATACCACCGGCGTGAAGTTCAGATTGACGCCGAACTGCTTGAAGACAATCTCGACTTCGCCTTGGGCATTGACACTGCGCACCGGCACCTCGCCGCCCGCATTGAAGCTGGCCGTCTCGCCGGAAACCGTGGTGAGGTTCGGTTCGGCCAGCGTGCGCACGACGCCCTTTGCCTCCAACGCCTCGATGATCAGATCAACCTTGAGGTTGTTGTCGATTACCCTCGTTATCAGCGCTGCAAATGGGCTGGTGTTCGACAAAAGGCCGGAGAGGATATCTCCTGGGCCGAGCACCACATTGTCCTTATCGACTGCCGCATCGCCCGTACCGGTTCGAGTCGTGCCGCGGCTATTCGTGCTCCTGATCGACACGCCGAGATCGCGGCCGGCATTGCGCTTGGCCTCGAGGATGCGGACCGAAAGATTGACCTGCTCGCTGTCGTCGATGGTCACGGCATTGATGATGGCATCCGGGCCATATTGCTGGGTGACTTCGACGATGGATGCCAGCGTCGCGGCGTCCTTGACGTGGCCGCTCAGGCGGACCTTACCGTTGATCGAGCCGATCTCGATGCGCGCCTTAGGTGCCACCTGGCGAATGGCGACCGCCATGTCGCTGACATCCTGGCCCACCTCGATCTGGATGGCGCCGAGCGAACGCTTGTCTTCGGAAAACAGGTTGACGGTGGTGGTGCCGACGGCTTTGCCGATGATGTAGAGCGTCTTGTCGGTCATCGGCTGCGCATCGGCGATCCTCTCGTCGCCGACCACGATGTCGCCCAAAGTGGCGTTCACCTGGATCGTGGCGGATTGGGAAACGGGCACGAAGACGCGGTGCAGCGACGGGCTCGACACATCGATGAAGCGGTCAGCCGCGACTGCCGGAGCGCCGGAGATCGCCGATACGCCTACTAGGGACAGCGCGGCCGCCGCTATCCTCAACCAAAACCCCTTCATCCTCGTCTCCCACTGCTGCCTACCCGGCAGCCCCTCGTGTGCCGCTCGCTTTCTAGCGTTGGCGCGGCACATCATATGTTTCGAGCTTCACGCCCCGGAACACTCCGATTGTGGCCTGTTTCGGCGGCTCCGGCTGCACATATTTGACCACTTCCTTTACAACTTCTTGCGGTTGTGGCGTGGGCGCCACAGTGGGCTTCACCTTGCTCATCTGATCGATCTGGCTGCCGACCCGTTCCACCGCCTTGGCAAGGCCATCGATCTTCTCGTCGGCCTGCTTGCGCGCCGCTTCCTCGGCGGCCTGCCTGTCAAGCTCGGCCTGACGCTTGGCGACATCCTCCGGCGTGTCGCCGGTCAGGTCAGCCAGCGTCACCCTCTCGTTCATCTCGCCCTTGTTGCCGGCAGCCTGGCGCAACGCCAGGGACAATTGGCCGGCACCTGCGGCCAGCGTGAGCTTCTGCGCGTCTTTCGTGCTCACCTCGACAGTCACCGCCTTGACGACGGTCGGGTTGTCCTTGGTCGCATCCGCGACCTGGTCGACGGCAAGCACCTTGACGCTCTGCAGCAATACATCGACGAAGCTCTTATCAGCGCCTTCGTTGTCGCGAACGTTCCGGGTCAGAAGCACGTCGACCCTGTCGCCGGGGAAGACGAAGCCGGCCACGCCGAGCACATCATTGACCCTGATGGAAACGGCCTTCATGCCCTCGTCGAGCACGGCCGAAAGCGTGGCGCGCTGGCCCGGGCCGGTTATCTTGGTGGCGAGAACCGGTTCATTGGCGCTGATCGACTGCAGCGCCTGGCGCGCGCCATTGCCGGCCATCGCTTCCTTGACCGTCTTGAAGGCGCCTGTCGGCACCGCTCCCGCCGGCCATGCAATTTCGCGTAATTTGTCGGCGCTCAGCGCATCGCCGAACTTCAACGGCACCGCCGCGACCACCACCGTGCTGGCCTGCGCACCACTGGCCATTGCGTTACGCTGACCCGCCAGCCAGATGTTGACGAGCACGACCGCCAGAACGCCGAATATACCGGCAAGCACAATCATGATGAGTGTATTGGCGCGCATTTCCCAAACCCCTTGGACCCGCCTTGGCGCTTGCAACTCGGGCTCAGCCCGAGATTGCAATATCAGTTCGGCCAGGCCCAAGGGTCGTCCCCGGGCCTGGCCATATCTAGTTTAGCAGGTCATGCCCGTGCTGTTGGCGGTGTCGGTCAACAGATTGGTGCACAGCGTGCTCCACGCGTTGGTGACATAGACGCCGACCGCAATGATGAACGTGATCACCGCCGCGGTGATGATGCCGATCAGAATCGAATATTCGACCATAGCAGCGCCGTTTTCATCATCGCGGAACTGCCGGGCCATCGTCATGAGCTTCTTCATGCCAATTTCTCCCTTTGGAGGTTTGAACCCGACGAGACAGAGCCAAGGATGAACCCCATACCCAAGCATCCCCCGTCACGTTCAATCCTAGGTCGCACGAAAAAACCGGTCAAACGGATTAACAGTCCTTTAACCTTCCAATACTCGATTTTGAGTTTTCTCAGCTTCCACAACAGCTTGATTCGCTTCGATTTTCAAGCGATCTTAACCATTCATTCACAATTCGGCCACACCCGCGGCCGGAGGATGCCACATTAGAGGTATGGCATATCCTTTTATATTAGGAGGGTTAGCGGGGTGATTTCGCGGGCGGCGCCAAACGTCTTAGGACTTTAGTCGGTGCGCGGGAGGCAGCTGGAAAATAAAACGATTTATCAAATCTTGATTTCTTAACTATGTCGCAAGTAATACCTTCAGTGTGTCCTCCAAGCCGCTTGTGCCCCTCGTGGTTAACGCTTAGTTTCGACCAAGGGGAACATATAAGGGGGTAAGCGGCATGCTGGGTCGCTTCATCAAAGGGCCGAACGAACAGAAGACGCCGCTGGCGCCGGTTGTGATCGCTGCACCGAACGGAGCTGCCGCCACTCCCGTGGCGGAAGTAGAGCCGCAGGGCGACGATTTCCTGACCCTCAAGGTCGAGCTGCATCGCCATCTCATCGATCGCTTTAATCTGACGGCACTGGAAAGCGCCTCAAAGGACGAAATCCTGAATGAGATCCGGCCGATCGTGCGCGAATTCGTGCGTGGCCGGAACGTGCCTTTGAACGCGCGCGAGCTGGATCAGCTGACCAGCGACACGGCCGACGAGATGCTGGGTCTTGGTCCAATCGAACCGCTTCTCAAGGACGACTCGATCACCGACATCATGATCAACACGCATGAGCGCGTCTTTATAGAGCGTCGCGGCATCATCGAGCAGACCTCGATACGTTTCCGCGACGAGGCGCATCTGCTTCGGATCATCAACAAGATCGTCTCCAATATCGGCCGCCGGGTCGACGAGTCATCGCCGATGGCGGATGCGCGCCTCGATGACGGCTCGCGCGTCAACATTGCCGTGCGGCCGGTTTCGATCGATGGCCCGCTGGTGTCGATCCGCAAATTTTCCAAGAACCCTTATTCGCTGGAGCGCCTGATGGCGTTCAACTCGATCCGCCAGCCAATGATCGACATGCTCAGAATAGCCGTCCAGGCGCGCAAGTCGATCCTGGTTTCGGGCGGCACCGGCAGCGGGAAGACCACACTGCTTAACGCCCTGTCGAGCTACATTCCGGTGAAGGAGCGTCTGGTCACCATCGAGGACGCGGCGGAACTGCAGTTGCAGCAGCCGCATGTCGGCCGGCTGGAAACGCGCCCGCCCAATGTCGAGGGCAGGGGTGAGATCCGTCAGCGCGAGCTGGTGAAGAACGCGCTGCGCATGCGCCCCGACCGCATCATCGTCGGCGAAGTGCGCGGCGAGGAAGCCTTCGACATGCTGCAGGCCATGAACACCGGCCACGAAGGCTCGATGACCACGATCCACGCGAACACGCCGCGCGATGCCATATCGCGCCTGGAACAGATGGTCGGCATGGCGGGCATGCCGATGTCGCATGATTCCATTCGCGCGCAGATCGCTTCCGCCATCGACATCATCGTGCAAACGCAGCGTCTTTCCGATGGCGGCCGGCGCGTGATCTCGATTTCGGAGATCACAGGCATGGAAGGCAATGTCGTCCAGCTTCAGGAAATCTATCACTATGTCAGGCGCGACGTTGCCGCCGACGGCACGATCATCGGCGATTTTCGCGCCACCGGCGTTCGACCCCGTTTCGCCTCCGAGGCAGCGACGCTCGGCCTCCATTTCGCCAAGGACGCCTTCAATCCGCAGGTACCCATGTAATGCTGACCGGACAGACGCTGCTCTATTTCATCTACGTGGTCGCGGCTGCCTCCATCATCCTTGCCGGCGAAGCATTCTACCTCTCCCTCACGCGTCGGCGTTCGCACCTGCTCGCGGTCAACCACCGGCTTCGCCGCCTAGCCGACGAGGCGCCGGCGGAGCAGACCCTGCAAAGCCTGCTGCGCGAGCGTGGCCTGACTGGTTCAGGAGACTTCGCGTCCAACTTTATCTGGTTGAACCGGCTGTACACCCAGTCCGGCATAACCGGAAATCCGATGACCTTCGCGATGTCGTTTGTTCTCGCCGGCTTAGGACTGGCGTTGCTTCTCTGGTTCCTCATTGGTCTCTCGGCGCCGGCGGCTTTCCTGATCTTCCTGGGCGTAGGGTTCGCATTGCCGCTGCTTATCCTGCGCCGGGCCGGCAAAAAGCGGATAGCGAAGTTCGCGGGCCAATTGCCCGATGCGCTCGACATGATCGTCCGTTCGCTCCGCGCCGGCCACCCGGCCTCGGTCGCGATTGGTCTCGTCGCGCGCGAGATGCCCGATCCGTTGGGTACGGAATTCGGCATCGTCGCCGACGAGATCACCTTCGGGCTCAGCATCGAGCAGGCGGTGCGGAAATTGTCGGAGCGCGTCGGCTTCGAGGGTCTGCACCTGCTGTCGGTGTCCCTTTCGATCCAGGCCAAGACAGGCGGCAACCTTACTGAAATTCTCGCGAACCTGTCGTCCGTTCTGCGCGAAAGGCGGAAACTGGGATTGAAGATCAGGGCGCTCTCGGCCGAGGGCCGTGTATCGGCATGGATCATCTCGCTGTTCCCTCTCTTTATGTTTTTGATCCTGATGATCGTGGCGCCCTCTTACTATGGTAGGGTCTGGGGCAGTCCGTTGATACTTCCGGCATTCATGTCGTTCGGGGCCTGGGCGTTGCTCGGCGTCTACATCATGTACCGCATGGTCACTTTCGATTTCTAGGAGCGACCATGAGCCTGCTTTCGAACACGAACGACCTGACCTTTCTGGTCTCACTCGCCGTTTTCGTGGCAGCGGTGACCCTGTTCCTGTTCGCCGCGCTGGTTTTCCTTCCCGCGATGCAGACGCGCAGGCTGGTGGCGGACAGTCTCGTCGGCGATGGGCATGTGGATCGCCGCTCGATCCTGGGGCAGGACCATCTCGTCCGGGCCGCGGCGCAAAAGCCGGTCGAGGCCTACTTCAGATCGATGGAAAAGGAGCGCAACGAGCCTGACGCTCTCGAAGCCAAGCTTTTTCGCGCCGGTTTTTATGGCGCGAGCGCGCCGCTCATCTACACGCTTTGCCGGCTGGGAGCCGTCGCCATCGGCTTTCTGCTTATGTACGCCTTGCTGTCGAGGGTAATGCCGGCGCGATTGCCTGGTATCTTCGCCTTTGCAGGCGCGGCTCTGATCGGCCTTGGCTGTATCGTTATCCCGAGCATCATGCTCGATCGCTTCGAGAATAAGCAGAAGCAGATCTATCGTCGCGCCTTCCCTGATTTCATGGATATGATGATTACCTGCGCCGATGCTGGCATGAGCCTCGAGGCGGCGGTCGAACGGGTGAGCCAGGAACTGGCGGGCACACACAAATGGCTGGGGATCCAGCTTACGATCATGAACCTGCAATTGCGAGCGGGCAAACCGTTGCGAGAGGCCTTGCGCGAGCTTGCCGATCGCATCGGACTGGACGAAGCGAAGGCCTTGGCGGTGTTGTTCAGGCAATCGGAGGAACTAGGAACCAGTCTCACGGACGCCCTGCGCGTTTACAGCGCCGAGATGCGCGATCAGCGGATCCTGCGGGCGGAGGAACGTGCCAACTCCTTGCCCGTCAAGATGACGATCCCGCTGGGCCTGTGCATCTTCCCAGTGGTGCTGATGATCATTATGCTGCCGGTGATCATTCGCATGAAGGGCATTTTCTTCTGATCCGCCATATGATTATCTTCTAAAATTGAGTCGGAGGGCTCCTTGGGGCACAAAATGACAGGTCCGATGCGCCTCGCCGCCGCAGCCAGCATGCTGCTGGTCATGCTTGCCGGTTGCCAGTCGACCGACGCTACGGGCGGTGTCGTTCGCACCAACGAGCCAGCCAAAGGCGATTACACCGCCTTTGGCGATACCTTCGATGGACTGAAAACGATCAGTGATGTCGATTACTACGCCTCGGATCAGGCGGTAGCAGAGGCCAAGACACAGTTCCGCTCCGAAAATTACGGCAATGCCGGCGCGTTGTTCTACAAGGCGACCAGGCTCGCACCGAATGACGGCGTCGCCTGGCTAGGTCTCGCCGCTTCCTGCGACCGCATCCGGCGCTTCGATCTGGCCGACATGGCCTATGGCCGGGCCTACCGCCTGCTCGGCGCAACGCCGGAATATTACAACAATCTCGGCTATTCCTACCTCCTGCGCGGCAAGCTGCAGCAGGCGCGCACCAACTTCCTCAAAGCCTATGAGCTGGCTCCTAACGATCCGACCGTCGCCAACAATCTCAAGCTGCTATCGTCCAGCGTCCGGAACATAGAACGGTCATGACCATTTTGCTGACCGCTTCGCTCGTATTCAAGGGGTTGGCGATCTTGCTGCTTGGACGTATCGCCTGGACAGATTTTTCCACGCAGCGCATATCGAACCGCGACGTGCTACTGTTGCTCTGCCTCGGCCTCGGAGCTTTGCAGTTCCAGGCCTTGCAAACGCATTCATGGCTGGAAATGGGTATCAGCGCCTTTGGCGGCGCCGCACTGTTTCTCGCACTTTTTCCATTCTGGCTCTTGCACAAAATCGGCGCCGGCGACGTCAAGCTGATGAGCGTTACGCCGCTTCTGATTGGCGGAAGCAACCTTCTGGTGTTTGCCGTATTGCTGCTGGTTTTCGCGGTCGGCACGGCCGCCTTGGTCAAGAATCCCTTCCTGATGCCGGCCGGCATATTCCGCCACTATGTGCAGCACATGGATCGCAAGGGCGTCGTGCCGTTCGGCGTGCCGATATCCGCAGCCGCTATCTGCGCGTTAGCCCTGCAAATGTACCACGCAATTGTGGTGGCAACCAGTTCAGGGATTCTGGAGCAGCTCAATTAACTCTGCCTAAGTCGGCGACACGGGCCAAACGGTAAATCGGGATGAAACGGTCAGTGTCCCATCGCTACGCGGCAGTCATTGTTTTCGTGACGGCGATGTTCGTGGCGGCCGATCTCGTTATGCTCCCACGATCGGATGTGACATTCAGCCCGTCCAACTGGATCTATCTGCTGAAAGCCGTGCCTCTGGTGGCATTCTTCTTCGCAGCCGCACGGATCGTGGAAATGCGGCGGCCCAGGTTCCCCGACGCCATGCAAGCCTTTTTGGCGCGCGCTGTCGGTTCCATGGAGAACATCGCTACCTTTCTTATGCTCTTCATCCCGCTTTCGGTGGCGAGTTTCCTGTTTATGTATCTCGCGGCGAACACCACGCGTCCGCTGATGGACGCCTACCTGGCCTCGTTTGATGCCGCGATCGGCTTCAACTGGATCCGAGCTGTCGAGTTCGCCAACATGGTCCCATCGGTGGCGACCGTGATGGTCTTCTGCTATGCCGCGCTTGCCTACGAGGTTCCACTAGTCTTCCTGGTGCATTCGATCGGGGGTGGACGTGAGCGAATGCTGGAATTGGTCGCCCTGATTGCGATCTCAGGCCTTATGACAGGTGTCCTGATGCTGGCAGTGCCCGCCGCGGGCGCATATTCCTTCCATGCGCCCGATCGCGGTGTCTTCAGCCATTTCACTGGTGTCGGAGGTCTCGCCCATCTTTCGACCCTCGCGCAACTGCGTGGTTCGACGCCATTCACATTCGTGATCGGCAACACGATAGGGCTTACCAGCTTTCCTTCTTTTCACACCGCGCTGGGCATCATCATCACCTACAATTTGCGGCGCGCGATCCTGTTTTGGCCGGTGGCCGCGATCAATGCGATTATGATCCTCGCTACAGTCCCGGAGGGTGGTCACCATTTTGCCGATGTGCTCGCTGGGGCGACGGTTGCTTTGGTTTCGATTGCCGCCATGCTGCGCGCCGTTAGCGCCGAGCCACAGGCCGAAATCAGACAGTCCGCGGTTTCCAACTCAGCCGCGCCATTTGACGGTGCAAAGTGATGCGGACGGATTGCTCGGGCGCGCCGGAGCGTTCCTGATGAGCGCATATAATCGATACTTGATGGTGATAGTCGCCACCATCGGTCTGTTAGCGCTTTCAGATGCCGTCCTGCTGCAACGATCCGCTATTTACCTGACACCCGCAATAGTGGCGGACGCGGTCCGTGGCATCGCCTTTGGCGCGATGTTCTTCGGCCTGTCGAAGCTGCTCTACCTGGGCATGCGCCGCGCGACCGGTGCGCTTGGAGATGCATCGGCCAGGGTGTCGGAGGGGTTGGAGAGCGTCGGCATCTTCTTGATGCTGTTCTTCGTCTTTTCGCCTGCCAACGCTCTGTACATGTTTCTCGCCGCCGCTACGCAGCATCCGCTGATGGACGGAGCCATGGCTGCAATGGATCGGTCGATTGGCTTCAACTGGCCGGCCGTGGTCGAGGCGGCAAATTCATCGCCGCTGCTGGCCTCGGTTCTTGTGGCCACCTATGCCTCTGTCCTCTACCAGGTGCCGCTGGTGCTGATATTCCATGCCTCGACGAGCGGCCGGGCAAGGTTCTTCGAATTTGCCGCCACGTTGGTCATGGACCTATTCATGACCACCACGATATCGATGCTGGTCCCGACTGCCGGAGCCTATTCCTATTATCAGCTGCAGGCGTCGTCATATAGCCATTTCACGGCGATCGGCGGATTTGCGCACTTGGACACCCTTCACCAGCTTCGCTCGCTGGCCCCTTACGAATTCACCATGCGCAAGGTGATCGGGCTGGTTTCCTTCCCGTCATTTCACACGTCTCTCGGCATTCTGGTTGTCTTTGCCCTTCGACGCACATTCCTTTTCTGGCCGGCAGTGCTGGTCAATGTTGCAATGATTGCCGCCACCGTTCCAGAAGGTGGTCACCATTTCATGGACGTCGTTGTCGGAGCCATCATAGCCGTCGTCTCGATCAGCCTGATCCGTTGGGTTGGCAGGGAAGCCGGCACTTTGAGAGAACTGAAGTCAGCGTGATCTCGAATTAGTGGGAAACTGGAAGGCTCCGCCATCCAATTAGGTCAGGCGCCACCGTCGTTGCGGCACCGGCTTCTTCTGTGGCGGTTTGCTCGACACGGCCGGCTCTGGCGAGACAAACACCAAGCGTTGGACGACGGCCACCGCACCTCCCACGGCCGCGGCAAATGCAGCTAGAACGAGAAGCTTTCTAACAGAACCCAAAACGAGACCCCCCAGAGCCCGATCCTAAAACCCCGCCGTCTGCTTCTCCACCAGCTTCAGCTGGCCCTTCTCCACCTTGAAGAACGGCATCGACCTTTGACTCGAGCCGTCGCTGCGGAAGCGGAACAGGCCGGTCGAGCCGCGGAAGCCGGTCGCGTTCTCCAGCACCTGCTTGTTGAAGCCGTCGGGGCCGGCCGAGCTCGCTATGCCCGCGCTCAGCGCCACCATGTCGTAGGCATAGGCCACGTTGACGTCCGGCTGGTAGTTGTAGGTCGCCTTGAAGCGGTCGGCGATCGGCCCGGTCTCGCTCTGGTCGAGCGTCGCGATATAGGCGCCCTCATAGAGCGGATCCATCGGGCGCTCGAGCCAGCGGTCGGTGCCGATCAGCGTCACTGTCTTGCCAGGAATGCCCTTGGCCTTCAGCGCCGCAAGCACCGCGGCCGGGCTGCCGTCGCCGCAGGCGACGACGACGGCATCCGGCGCCTCGACCAGCGAGCTCATGTCGGACACCACCTTGGCGCCGCCGTCCGTCGGCGAATAGGGCAGCGTCACCGCAAGCGTGGCGCCGTAGATGCTGAGCGCGTTGGCGACCCGGGATTCGACGGCGCTTGAATCTGCGCCCGCCGGCACCATCAGCACGAATTTCCTGGCGCCCTTGCCGGCGATTGCCGCCGCGCCCGCCGCCGCGCTGTCGGCTTCGCTCAGCCGCACGGAATAGACGCCGGGCCCACCGGCGAAATTGTCGGCCAGGGCCAGCACCGGCGGCCGCTTGGAGCCGGAGAGCTTGGCAAGGTGCTGCGCGGCCGCAAGCTCCGACGGGCCGACCACGACCTTGGCCGTGCCCGAGGTGATCGCCTTCACCGCGAGGTCCTTGGCGTAGCCGCTGTCGCCGCGCGTGTCCTGGATCGTCAGCGTCAGAAGCTTGTCGCCGAGATCGGCCATTGCGAGCCGCGCGCCGTCATACATCTTTCGGCCGTTCTCGCCCGTGCTTCCGGGCGCCGAAAGCGGCAGCAGCATGGTCACCTTGGTCGGCCCCGTGCCGAGCGTCAGATTGGCCTTGGCGGCGGTGGCCGAGGTCGGGCCGCTCGACGTCGCGCTGCTCGCGGTTCCGGCGCCTTGAGCCGCTGGGACTTGGGCCGCGAGGGTCTGGGTCTGGCTGCCCTGGGTCGCGCTGCTTGCCTGCTGCGTCGCCGCGCTGCCCGCCTGGCCGGCGGGTGCCGCGATCGCCGATGGGTCGAGCACATCCGACGCGCCGCTTTTCGACTGGCAGCCGGAGGCGGCCGCGGCGACCACAAAGGCGAGCGCCAGGGCTCGCCAGCGCTCGTGTCGGAAATCAGCTTGCGGCGCCACGCGGGCAGCCGGCGCCGCGGAGGCATCCGCCTCCGCCCGGGCTTTCATGGCCATCATCGCAGCCAGCCGGTGTTCGCTCGCCCGTCAGCTCAGTGCATGTACTCGACCATACGGTCGTGGAAGCATTCGCATTTGTTGAGCGTGTCTTCGTCCTTGTAGTTCGTCTTGAGGTAGCCATAGGCCATGCCGCAGGCGACCTTGGCTTCCGAAGCCCAGACGAAGGCGGGACGCGACGAGTTGATCCATTCCGGACTGTTGGCGACGGCGACCGACTCGTCCATCAGCTTCACGACATGATCCTTGAGCTCGACCATGTTGTCGGTCAGCACCAGGTCCGAGGTGCCCACGGTGCGGCAATAATTCACCGCCGACTCGCCGATGATATCGGCGGCAAAGCCCGTCGACCCGGCCAGCAGCAGCGCCGCGGCCGAAGCCAGCAATCTTGCGGAATGTTTCATGTAAGCCCCTCTCAGAATTGCGAATTCGCGGTTCGCTAATGCATAGCATGGAAGCGTGGCATTGCGCCACGCCGTTTAAACCACGTTTGCCGTTGTCGTATGCGTATGCGCACCGTCGTCGTAAAGTAGGGTAATCGTGTTGGCCGCCGGCAGTACCGGATTGGTCAACTGAGCGACTGGGACAAAACTGGCTCCGCCCGCCG
Organism: Mesorhizobium sp. M2E.F.Ca.ET.209.01.1.1; assembly: GCF_004010375.2. Lineage (NCBI taxonomy): Bacteria > Pseudomonadati > Pseudomonadota > Alphaproteobacteria > Hyphomicrobiales > Phyllobacteriaceae > Mesorhizobium > Mesorhizobium sp. M2E.F.Ca.ET.209.01.1.1. The sequence continues at coordinate 264,530 of NZ_SADP02000007.1, forward strand.
CGCCGTCCACGTCGACGCTCAACGTGCCTGTCGCCTGGTCATAGTTCACGTAGTCGCCAATGTTCTCCGACCCGGTCTTGAACAGCGATGTCAGGTCGATCACGTCACCCTGGGCGCCATTGTAGTCGGTAATCAGATCCTTGATGTCGATATGGTCGAGCTTGAACGTATCGGCACCCGCGCCACCCGTCAGCGTATCCTGTCCCAGGCCGCCGACGAGGATGTCATTGCCGCCCCCGCCATTGATCGTGTCGTTGCCCGCGCCGCCTGCGAGATAGTTGTCTCCCGCATTGCCGAACAGGAAGTCGTTGCCGACGCCGCCGATAAGCCCTTCTATGCCGGTTAGGCTGTCTCCGGTTGCGTCGCCGCCGCCTATCGTGCCGATTTCAGGGTTGCCGAACGTCACCGGCGCTCCGGACGCATGGCCGTCGTCGGCCAGATGGATGGATACCGCCGACGTGCTTCCGGTGTAGTCGGCAATGTCGGTTCCGGCGCCGCCCGCGATCGTATCGACATGCGTGCTGCCGGCGATGACATCGTTGACGGCCCCAGCGAAGCCGTTGAGGGTGTAGTTGCCGCCCGAACCCGCAGCCACCTGATGGATGTCCAACCCTTGGATAGCGCTCACGTCGCCATCCTTGTCGACTGCGCTCACCTGGAAATGGTAGTTCGAGTCGCTCGGCAGGATCGTCTGGGAGATGCCAACGCTTTCAAGACGCAGCTTTGAGCTCGGATCGCCAGTGATCGAAATCACGTTGAAGTCGATTGATGGGTCGATGATGAGGTGGCCATTCGTGAGCGTTGCCGTGCCATTTTCCGTCTGTCCCGTCCCCGTATTCGTCGCCGTCCAATGCACCGATCCGGAGCTGTTGCTGCTGGCAGTGAAATCCAGAGCGCTGACATAACGGGGATTGAGCGTGGGAGCGTCATTTCCGGGTGTTCCGGAGGTGTGAAACTCCATTGTGAAATTTTCACCGCTTTCGACGAACTGGTCGCTCACGCCGAAGCCTTGTGTGGAAGAATTGACGCCGCTTCCGCTACCGGTAAATTCCACCAGGCCGTCAGGTGTCTCGAGGAACGGAGTCGGACCACCCGCGCTCAACCCCGTCAAGGTTTGTGTGACGCTCGTTACCGCTTGGGGCGTGATGAGGTCGAACTCATACGTGCCATCCGGCCTAACCGTAAGGTCGAAGACCTCGGTTGCACCCGACATCGCGTGGAGGACGGTTGTACCGTCCGCCGTGTGTGACGCCGTGTAAGTGATGCCGGCGATCACGGGACCAGTTATGTTGAAGTGATCGAGGCCGTCGGCTCCTGCCGAAATTGAGAACAGACCGCTGACGGCTCCGACCTCATTCGGGATCGTGCCCGAGGTGAAGGAGCCGAGAGTCGGGCCGTCGTCGTGGAAGTTGAGCGAGGTGCCGATGTTGATCGTCTGCGAGGCATGATCGCCGTCGCCGTCGGTCACCGTCGCCGTCAGCGTCACCAGGTTGGCGGCCGATAGCGTTGCATTGTCATTGGGGTTGTTGGGATCGGAATGCACCACGGCGCGCTGCTGGTCGAGCGTGACGTTGCCCGAGGCATCGGTGGAGACCGTGAACACGATCGCGCCGCCCGCGCCGGCCCGGCCGACCACCTGGCCGCCCTCCAGGCTCAGCACCACCGCCTGGCCGGTCGCCGTATCGACCAATCCGGTCGAGCCGGCGTTGAAGCCCAGCGCATAGGTCACCGCACCGGCATCCGCCACGCCATTGTGGTCGGCGTCCAGCGGACCATCGGCGCCGAAGTTCGGCGTGAAGGCTCCGGCGAAGCTCGCCGTCGCATTGGTGGCCAAGGTCGTCTCGTCGACCGTCAGTGACACGCTCGTTCCGCTCGCCACGATCGAGGGCGCGTCGTCGTGGAAGTTGAGCGAGGTGCCGATGTTGATCGTCTGCGAGGCATGATCGCCGTCGCCGTCGGTCACCGTCGCCGTCAGCGTCACCAGGTTGGCGGCCGATAGCGTTGCATTGTCATTGGGGTTGTTGGGATCGGAGTGCACCACGGCGCGCTGCTGGTCGAGCGTGACGTTGCCCGAGGCATCGGTGGAGACCGTGAACACGATCGCGCCGCCCGCGCCGGCCCGGCCGACCACCTGGCCGCCCTCCAGGCTCAGCACCACCGCCTGGCCGGTCGCCGTATCGACCAATCCGGTCGAGCCGGCGTTGAAGCCCAGCGCATAGGTCACCGCACCGGCATCCGCCACGCCATTGTGGTCGGCGTCCAGCGGACCATCGGCGCCGAAGTTCGGCGTGAAGGCTCCGGCGAAGCTCGCCGTCGCATTGGTGGCCAAGGTCGTCTCGTCGACCGTCAGTGACACGCTCGTTCCGCTCGCCACGATCGAGGGCG
>NZ_SADP02000007.1:267013-268332 GCF_004010375.2 Mesorhizobium sp. M2E.F.Ca.ET.209.01.1.1
GTCCAGCGGACCATCGGCGCCGAAGTTCGGCGTGAAGGCTCCGGCGAAGCTCGCCGTCGCATTGGTGGCCAAGGTCGTCTCGTCGACCGTCAGTGACACGCTCGTTCCGCTCGCCACGATCGAGGGCCCGTCGTCATTGACGTTGACCGTCAGCGAGGCGCTGGCCTGGTCGCCGTCGCTGTCGGTGACCGTCACCGCGAAGTTCTCGCCGATCGCCTGGTCCGCCGCCCCGGTCTTGGTGGGGTCGGCGTTCGTCACGTTGTTGGCCAGCGTGTAGCTGTAGCTGTAGACGCCGCCGTTCAGCGTCACCGTCAGGTCGCCGTTGTGGCCTTGCACCGTGCCGCCGCTCGTTACGTCGACCAGGTTGCCGTCCTTGTCCGCGATCTCCAGCTTCTGCAGCGTGTCGCCGCCCGTGCTGATGTTGAACGTGCCGGTCGTCGTCTCGGAATTGTCCGTGTTCGGGGCCGGGTCCGCCAGTTCGCCCGTGCCGGCCGGCAGGCCCTTTTCGTCGACCACCGCCTGCGCGTCGACCGCGGGCTCACCACCGGTCGGCGTCACCGTGATCGTCGGTGTCGAGTCCGTCACCAGCGTGATCGTCGCCGTCGCCTCGGACTTGTCCCCATCACCGTCCGTGATCGTGTACTTGAAGCTGACCGGAGCATCTTCGCCCGCAGCGGGCGTATAGGTGAACGTCCCGTTCCCGTTGTTCACCAGCGTGCCCGTGCCGCCCGTCAGGCTGCCCGCGACCAGCGTCACCGTGCTCGACTGCGTGCCGTCCGCGCCGCCGATGTCGTTGGCGAACACGTCGATCGTGACTGGCGCGTTCTCCGTTGCCTGCGTGGCGCTGTCGTTGATCGCATGCGGGCCATCGTCATTGACATTGACCGTCAGCGAGGCGCTGGCATGGTCGCCGTCGCTGTCGGTGACCGTCACCGCGAAGTTCTCGCCGGTCGCCTGGTCCGCCGCCCCGGTCTTGGTGGGATCGGCGTTCGTCACGTTGTTGGCCAGCGTGTAGCTGTAGCTGTAGACGCCGCCGTTGAGCGTCACCGTCAGGTCGCCGTTGTGGCCTTGCACCGTGCCGCCGCTCGTTACGTCGACCAGGTTGCCGTCCTTGTCCGCGATCTCCAGCTTCTGCAGCGTGTCGCCGCCCGTGCTGATGTTGAACGTGCCGGTCGTCGTCTCGGAATTGTCCGTGTTCGGGGCCGGGTCCGCCAGTTCGCCCGTGCCGGCCGGCAGGCCCTTTTCGTCGACCACCGCCTGCGCGTCGACCGCGGGCTCACCACCGGTCGGCGTCACCGTGATCGTCGGTGTCGAGTCGG
>NZ_SADP02000007.1:268429-311341 GCF_004010375.2 Mesorhizobium sp. M2E.F.Ca.ET.209.01.1.1
TCCGTGTTCGGGGCCGGGTCCGCCAGTTCGCCCGTGCCGGCCGGCAGGCCCTTTTCGTCGACCACCGCCTGCGCGTCGACCGCGGGCTCACCACCGGTCGGCGTCACCGTGATCGTCGGTGTCGAGTCGGTCAGCAGCGTGATCGTCACGGTCGCCGTCGAGGTGTCGCCGTCGCCATCCTTGATGGTGTAGTCGAACGTCACCGTACCCTGTTCGCCCGCGCCGGGCGTGTAGGTGAAGGTTCCGTCACTGTTGTAGGTCAGGGTTCCCGTCGCCGGGTTCGCACCGTTCTGCGGAACTGTGTGCGTCACGCCGCTCCAGTCGACGCCGTCGGCGCCCGCCGTGTCGTTCGCCTTGACGTCGACCGCGACCGCCGCATTCTCCGCCGCCTGCGTGGCGCTGTCGTCATGCGCCGTCGGAACGTCGTCGACGATCTTGACCGAGAGCGTGCCGGGAAGCGAGACGTCGCCATCAGTGTCGGTGACGATCACCGTGATGTTGTCGAAGGTGGAATTGGTTCCGTTGCCGTCCGGATGCTGATCGCTATGCTCCAGCGTGTAGGTATAACTCACCTGGCCGGTGCCGGCATCGTAGCCGGTGATGGTCAGCATGCCGAGCGGCGTGGTGACGTTGACATGCACGTTGGCACTGTCGGCAAGGGCTGCGCCCGAGATCACCTGGCCGTTGATATTCACCGAGCCGATGCCGTCGGGTGAGGTGATGGTGAAGGTGCCGGTGTTGTGCTCGGAGGGATCGCTGTCGTTGCTCCCGTCATGGTCCGCCAGCTCACCCGAGCCTGTCGGCAGGCCCTTTTCGTAGACGATGGTGTCGCCGCCGCTCGTTTCAGGGTTCAGATCACCGATCGTCGGCGTGGAATCGGGCAGCAACCCCGGGAACAGGTCGCGATGCTCCGGCTGGCCGAACGCCAGGTCCGTCGGCGGCAGAAGGGCGGTAAGGCCGAAGCCGTCGCCGATGCCGCCCGGGGGCTGTTCGAAATTGCCGCCCGCGCTGCTCGGCGAGCCGTTGCCGCCGGCGGAGATCGAGCCGTCGGCGCCGAAGGCGACATCGACATGGCTCGCCTCGAGGGCGGCGATGAGGGCCACGCGCGGCACCTCGACATCGCCGATGATGAAGGTCGGCACGTTGAGCGCGCCGTCCTTGATGACGATCTCGGATCCGTCGGGCTGCACCAGCACGAGGTTGTGCCCGTCGACCTTGATGTTGTCGATCGAGACATTGGCCGGGAGCTTCACGACATTGCCGGCTTCGGCATGATATTCATGCGGTACATTCGCAGCCGCGGTGTTCGCCGCCGGCGCGTTTGCGGCCGGTGCGTTTCCTTGGGCGGCATTGGAAGCCGGAGCGTTGGGGGCGTTCGCATTGGCTGCCGGCTGGTTTGCAGCCGGCGCATTGGCCGCGCCCTGCGCCGGCGCGCCGCTGCCGACATCAACCGGCACGGGCTCGCTCGCCGCCTGGCCGGTGGTCGCCTGCGCGACCTGGACACCCGTCGAGTTATGGTTTTCAGCGGCGCTGGTGTGCTCGTCCCAGGAATTTGAAACGGCGTCGAATTCGATATTGGTCGTCATAGCTCAAGCCCCTCCGGCATTTCCCGGAAAGAGACATGTCAGGCCCGGACTTTGCAACAGACCTTTCATCTATTTCATATATTCAAATATGTAGAGAATCGCATTTTTTACACTTGGTAAATTGCGATGATATACTCCGTTATGTATGATCTTAAGGGGCTCGGGATCGGCTGCAGCGCCCGGCGACGGTTTGGTAAATCAAAGTATAAATTTGAATAAAATTTGATCGAAAATAGAATAGAGTGATTCGTGGAAATTTACCCACCTTCCTTTCCGATAATTTGAGACAAGATTGGTAGCGTCCACAGTCAAAGGTGGGCGTTATGAAAATACAAAAAGCAGCCCCGGGAATGACGGGGATCAAGGTTCTCTTGCTGGCTGTCGGCCTCGTCGGCCTGCCAAATCCATCATCCGCCAGCGTGGATTTGGGCCTGGATCCGGCCCTGCAAAAGGTGGATGCGCCGGCGAGCCTCGGCGGCGTTTCGCTGGCCCGGCCGCAGTCCTGGCAGCCAGCCGCCGTATACCGCATCGCCGACATCTCGGCTGGCTACGCGCCGGCGGCCGAGGTTGAAGCGCTTTCCGGCGCCAAGGCCGATCCCGGCATCGACCCGATCCAGACCGCCTCCATCATTCCCGGCGTTTTCGGCTCCGTCGCCCTGTCGATGCGCAACTTCCCGGTCGCGGCGCGCTGGGCTCCCGTCTACAAGGCCATCGTCGACTGCACGGCGGGCAGCGCCTGCGATCGCGAGAGCCCGGCATTCTCCGAGATCATCGACATTGCCGCCGGCAAGGGCTTTCGCGACAAGCTGTCCTTCGTCAACTCAAGCATCAACCGCCTGATCGCCTATCGCAAGGACAGCGTCGTCTACGGCAAGCTCGACTATTGGGCAAAACCTTCGGAAATCCTCGAGCATCGCGCCGGCGATTGCGAGGACTTCGCCATACTCAAGATGGCGGCGCTGCTCAGGGCCGGCATTCCGGCGCAGAGCATGTCGCTGGTGGTGCTCCAGGATCGCCGCCGCAAGTTCTTCCATGCAGTCCTGTCGGTCAGCACGGCAAGCGGCGCCTTCATCCTCGACAGCCTGGGCAACGCCGTCCTGCGCGACAGCGATCTGCCGGACTATGTTCCGCTCTATTCCTTCAGCACCGATCGCGCCTGGATCCACGGGTCGAAGTCCGGCGCGCAGATCGCCGACATCGCTGGCGGCTTTGCGACGGTGGCGCCCGGCGAAGGCTCGCCGGAACCAACTGTCGCATCGAAGCAGTAGGCCGACTGGCTCTAGCCGTTGAAGACGAACGCCATCAGAAGTTCCGGTTCGGCGACAGGCGCGCGCACGGCGCTGAGCTGGCCACGATAGCGCCGCTCGCCGGCGCCGATGACGAAGCCGCTGGTGACCGGCGTTTCGCCATTGGCGTCAAGCCTGGCGAAGATGTCGGTGACGTTGAGATCGAGCGCCAGCTTCAGATCCTGCCGGCCATCGTCTCCCGGCGCGCTCGGCAACTGGCGCCTGACCAGTTGCTGGAACGGCGTGTTGAAGGCCAGGATCTTCTTGGACGACGACAGCGCGAAGGCCGGTGATGGGCAGGCGACCAGGATCGCGTTGATCGTGCGGATCGAGGCGAGCTTGCGCAATTCCATGCTTTCCTCGGCGAGGCCGCGCATGCAGGCGACACGGATCGCCGAGGTGAGGTTGCCCTGGTCCGGATGATGTTCGGCGATCTCCTCGACCAGCATGCCGATCGTGCATTTGCGGCTTTCCGCCATGTGCTTGAGCGACACCCAGAAGGCACGCTCCAGGCGGATGCCGCGACGCACGCCGCCGCGCGCCACGACACGGAATTCCGGGCCGAAATCCTCGGCCGCGAGCGCCGGCAGCAGCCGTTCGCGCGGAGTGTCCGGGCGGATGGCGCTATCGTTCACTCATCGCCTCCTGACGCGCCTTGTTGATCGGCTTCAAGAGATAATTGAGGATCGTCTTGCGTCCGGTCTTGATGTCGACCGAGCAGATCATACCGGGGATGATCGAATAGGTCTTGCCGTTTCTTGTCAGCGTCGACTTCTCGGTGGCGACGCGCACTTGGTAGTAGGGTTCGCCCGTCTTCTGGTCGACGAGGCTGTCGGCGGTGATGTTGGAGACCTTGCCCTCGATGCCGCCGAAGATCGAGAAGTCATAGGCCGTGACCTTGATCAGCGCTTCCTGGTTCGGCTGGATGAAGGCGACGTCGCGCGGCGAAACCCGTGCCTCGACCAGCAGCGTCTCGGATGTCGGCACGATGCCGGCCACGACCGCGCCCGGCTGCACGAAGGCGCCGAGCGTGTTGACGTCGAGCGTGTTGACGATGCCGTCGACCGGCGAGCGTATATCGGTGCGCGCGACCTTGTCGGTGGCGCCGCGGATGGTTTCGTCGACGACGGAAAGATCGGCCAGCGCTTGCGTCAGGTCGCTCAGCGCTTCCTGCTGCAATTGCAGGCCGAGCTCGTTCACCTGAAGCTGCGCCTCGGTGATTGCCGCCTGGGTCTTTTTGATGGTCTCTCCGGCCAGCGTCAGCTGTCCGTGCAGGTCCGTCTGCTCGCGCTCGACGCGGATCTGCTCGGTCCTAGCCATCAAGCCCTTCTTGACCATGGGTTCCACCAGCGCCGCTTCCTGGTCGGTCACGGCCAGGCTTTTGGACAGGCGGTCGGAATTGGCGGTGGCCTCGTCCAGCTCCTTCTCGCGCTGGTCGAGGCGCGATTTGAGAACCGACAGCTTGACTTCGAAATTGTCGCGCCGCGCGACGAGCAGTTTTTGCTCGTTGTCGCAGATTTCCGGCGCGACCGTCTGGATCTCCGTGGGGCAGGGGAAGGACCCTTCGACATTGCCGCTCTGCTCGAACTGCAGCCGCGCGATGCGTGCCTGCAGCGCTCGCGCCTTGGCCTTCTCTTCGCCCAGGCTCGACGTGTTGCCCGAATTGTCGAGACGGATGATGAGGTCGTTCTTCTTGACGGTCTGGCCGATCTGGACGGCGATCTCCTGCACGACGCCGGCTTCGCTGGCCTGGATGACCTGCGTTTTCGAGGCAGGTATCACCTTGCCGTCGCCGCGCGCGATCTCGTCCACCTCGGCAAAGGATGCCCAGCCCGTGAAGCACACGAACAGGGCGCCGACGATGTAGACGGACGCCGAGGCGAAAAGAGGTGGCCGGTCTTCCCTTGCAAGCATGTCCGCGTTCCGGTCAGGCACTGCCTTTTTGCAGTGCCTGGATGACTTGTTCCTTTGGCCCGTCTGCGACGACGCGGCCTTGATCGATGACAATGAGGCGGTCGGCCAGCTCCAGCATGCTGTAGCGATGGGTCGATACGATCAGCGTCGTGCTGCGGTCGAATGCCACCTTGAGCTGCTTGATCAACTGCCGTTCCGAGGCGAGGTCCATCGAACCCGACGGCTCGTCAAGGAAGACGATCTTCGGCTTCGTCAAAAGCAGCCGGGCGATCGCCACCGACTGCCTTTGCCCGCCCGAGAGATTGGTGCCGCGCTCGCCGACATTCATGTCGTAGCCGCGCGGATGCCGCGAGACGAAGTCGTCGACGCCCGCGGCCTTCGCCGCGTCGATGATCTCCTCGTCGGTCGCTTCCGGCGCCGCCATCAAGAGATTCTCCTTGATGGTTCCCGAAAACAGGTCGCCGGCCTGCGCGACGATGCCGACCGCGGCGCGAACCTCCGACGGATGGTATTGGCGGATGTCGATGCCGTCGATGAGCAGCTCCCCCGACGTCGGCAGGAAAAGCCGGCCGATCAGCCGGCCCATCGTGGTCTTGCCGGAACCGATGCGGCCGATGATGCCGATCCGCTCGCCAGGCTTGACCGCGATGTTGAGGCCGCTCAGAACCTCGTTCTCCGTGCCGGGATAGGCGAAACCGACATTCTTGAAGACGAGCGCGCCGCTGCGGATCGGCCGGTTGACGAAACCGACCGTGTCGGGGCGGTCCTCAGGCTGCGACATGATCGTGTTGATGATCCTGAGCGACAGCATGGCCTGCCGGAAACGCGCAAGCGTGATCGCGATCTGGCCGAGCGGCGCCACGGCGCGGCCGGCGAGCATCACGGTGCCGATGATGGCGCCCGTCGAGACCTGTCCTTCGGAGAAGGCATATGCGCCGGCAACGACCAGGGCGACCGTCACGAATTGCTGGATGGCGCCGGTGATGTTGCCCGCAGCCGCCGAGAGCTCCTTGATCTTCTCCGACGTGTTGGCCGCATTCTTCGAGTGCTCGCCCCATTTGCGCAAGAGATAGGCCTCGGCGCGCAGCGACTTGATCGTCTCCAGCGTGGAAATGGATTCGACCAGCAGGGCCTGGCGCTGCGATGCCTCGTTCATCGAGGCGGCGACTCGCTTGCCGATCCGCCGCTGCGTTATCAGCCCGACGATGACGGAGATGACGAAAGCCAGCGCCGGTATGATCACCAGCCAGCCGCCGATGGCATAGATCACAGCCAGGAAGACGAACACGAAGACCGTGTCGATGAAGACGCTGATGGTGTTCGAGGTGAAGAACTCGCGCACGAACTCGTATTGCGTGACACGGTTTGCATATTCACCAGTCGACCCGGGCCGGGCCGAAAGCGAGGAATTCAACACCTTCTCGAACAGCAGATAGGAAATCCGCAGATCCGCCTTGCGGCCCGCATAATCGATCAGCGATGCCCTGGCCGTCTTGAGCAGCAGGTCGAACAGGATGGCCGCGCCAATGCCGAGCGCCAGCACCCAAAGCGTGGAGATCGCCTTGTTCGGCAGGATGCGGTCATAGACATTCATGGTGAAGATCGGCGAGGCGATCGCCAGCAGATTGATGAAGACCGCCGACAGCACCACCTTGGAGTAGGTGCGCCAGAACGCCCCCATGGTGCCGGTCAGCCAGTGGCGTCTTTCGATCCGCGCGGCTGTGCCGACGGTCATCTCTTCGGCGGTGTTGGCATAGGTGATCGAAAAGGACGTGCCGCCGCTGATGTAGTTTTCGGCGAGTTCCGCCCTGTCGATCGTGGTGCGGCCGTTTTCCTGGGGCGCCGTCAGATATTGCCCGCCCTCGATTTCCCCCAGGAGCGCGACCGGCAATTGGCTGACGCGGAAGACGATCGCCGGAAGATCGAAGCGGCCGCGCAGGAAATCGCGATGGCTGAAATCCTGGACCTCCAGTCCGATGCGCTCGGCCAGATGGCGGATTTCGTCCGGCTCGATGCGCGTCTCCGAAATCGGCACGCCGGCAAACAGCACCGTTTCCGCGCTCGGCCTGCCGAGATAGGCCGCAACGGCGCAGAAGCAGGCTTTGAAAGCCTCCTTGGGCGACAGGATATGAGGTTGCTGGTTCACGATCCGCCCCGAAGGACTGAGGGATCGATGCTTACATCGGCTACTTTTTCCTGACCGGCGCGAGGATGTCGAACGGCAGATCGTTCTTCTGCTCCGACGGCGTCCGCGCATAAGTCTCGGTATCGGCCGTAGCCGGCACACCGAATTCCTCACGAGCGTAGGCCGCGGACTGCTTGGCCGGCTGGATGTTGAGTGTCTTCAGCAATTCCCCGGTTGCGGCCAGCAGCCGGTACTCCGCGAACAGCGACGCGTAGGACGACGTGTCGGCCAGTGTCGCGGTGTTGAAGCGCGTGTTCTGGGCATCGAGTACGTCGAGCAGCGAACGCTGTCCGACCTTGAACTGCTCACGATAGGAAGCCACGAGCTTTTCGTTGGTGGCCGCCTGCTGTCGCAGCGTCTGTGCCAGTTCCGCCTGGCGGAACCTGCGGTCCCATGAGGTGCGGACGGCTTCCTCGATCTCGCGCAGCACCTGATGCAGCGCCAGACGCTGCTCGCTGGTGCGGCGGATCTGCTCCTGCTCGTTGGCCTTGTCGATGCCGCCGCGGTACAGATTCCAGCGCAGCACCACCCGAGCCTGCAGGTCGCTGGTGTCGCCATTATCGCCATCGATATCGTACCCGCCGCGGGCAACACCCTCGGCGGTGATCGTCGGACCGTATTTCGCCCGCGCCGCGTCGACCAGCGAAGCCGCGGCGTCGATATCGCTATTGGCCATGTGGACACGCGGATTGTTCTGCCTGGCAAGCCCGATCGCATCGTCCAGCGACCGCGGCAGGGCGGCTGAGACGTCAGCCGGCCGCGATGGGCTGGTCAGCGGCTTGCCGACATTCTTGAAGAAGCGGATCTTGGCCGCCTCGAGTTCTTCGGTTGCCTCCTGCATCCGCGCCTTGGCGGCATAAAGGCGTTCCTCGGCCTGCTGCCGGTCGGCGTCGTTGAGCGCGCCGCCCGCGATGCCTTGCTTGATGTCGCTGAGAATGGACTGATGAAAGCCAAGGTTCTTCTTGGCCTCGAGCACGATCGAAGCCTGCAGCATGTATTCCAGATAGTCCTGGACGACCGCGAGCCCGATGAACTCCGACCGCTCCAGAACCCGGAAGGAAGCTCCGTCGACCCGCGAGGCCTGACGATTTAGTTCCGCCCGCCTTGCGCCGCTGTCGTAAAGCGTCTGCGAGACGGTAAGGTCGGCCTCGTTCGGATAGAGGGCTTTGTGATCCTCGTCGAGCGCGCGCCGTGTGTCATTGTCCAGGCGGCGAACGCCTGTCGAAGCTTCCAGATCGACGCTCGGAAGATAAAGGCCTTTCGCCTGGCGCAGCTCGAATTCGATCGCTTCGCGGTTTTCGATCGCCTGGCCAATCTCCGGATTGGATTCCACTGCGACGGCAACGGCTTCTTTGAGCGTGAGTGCGCTGGCGCTACCGCAAGCCAGCATCGACACCGTAATGGCAAGCGCGACGCGCCAGCCGACGGTAACCTTACCCGTCCTGGTCATTTCTACCCCGTGACTATCCCCGCGCCATCTATTTTTTTATTGGCGCTTATTGCCCAAGCCTGCCACCGGAGCCTGCGGGCAGTATCTATCAGATTTTTCGAGGATGTGAGTGCATAATGGATTAGACACGCTTTAAAAGTGCGATTCCGGGCATTAGGGCCAAAGCCTGTAGCAAAAATGGCACAGAAAATAGGACGCGCTGCGGCGGGGGATTTTTGATTCAAAGCGGGCTGCAATGGTTAATGGCCTGAAACAAATGGCGAATCGTTCGGCCGCTGGATACAAGCTCCCGGGAAATCTGCTGCGCCTTTGCAAACAATGCGCAAGAAATCGCCATGTCCGGCTGGTTTGGTTGGCAAACGGTGATCGTTCCCTGTATTGCGGGCCGAATCAAAGAGCAGTGGATCTTCTTGCATGACCAATGTCGTCCTGACCGGGCTTGCCCGTGATCTTGCCCGGCGCGCCGCCGAGGGCAGGCCCGTGCGCGTCGGCGTCATCGGCTCCGGCGAGATGGGGACCGATCTGGTGACGCAGGGCATGCTGATGCCGGGCATAACGATCGCGGCCATCTCCACGCGGCGCCCGCACACCGCCCGCGAGGCGATCCGCATCGCCTATGGCGACGAGGCGATGGCCGCCGAAGCCGAAACCGCCTCCAAGGTCAGCCAGGCGATCGAGGGAGGCAGCATCGCCATCACCTCGAACGAGATGCTGGTCACCAATCCGCTGATCGACGTCGTCATCGACGCCACGGGCAAACCGGGCGTCGCCGCCGATTTCGACCTGATGGCCATGGAGCATGGCAAGCATCTGGTGATGATGAATGTCGAGGCCGACGTGACCATCGGCTGTTACCTGAAGCAGCAGGCCGACCGGCTGGGTGTGATCTATTCGGTCGGCGCGGGCGACGAGCCGTCAAGCTGCATGGAACTCATCGAATTCGCCTCGGCGCTTGGACTGACCGTCGTCGCGGCCGGCAAGGGCAAGAACAACCCGCTCAACCACGACGCCGTTCCGGACGACTACCGCGAAGAGGCGGCGCGCCGGAACATGAACCCGCGCATGCTGGTCGAATTCGTCGACGGCTCGAAAACCATGGTCGAGATGTGCGCCATCGCCAACGCCACCGGACTGGTGCCTGATGTCCCCGGCATGCACGGTCCCAAGGCCGATCGCGACCAGCTGGCCAAGGTGCTGATCCCGAAGGAGGACGGCGGCCTCCTGTCGAGGAAAGGCGTAGTCGACTACACAATCGGCAAAGGCGTCGCGCCCGGGGTCTTCGTCATCGTCGAGGCGATGCATCCGCGCGTCGTCGAGCGTATGGACGATCTGCATGTCGGCAAGGGTCCTTATTACGGCCTGTTCCGGCCCTATCACCTGACCTCGCTGGAAGTGCCGCTGACCGCAGCCCGCATCATGCTCCACGGCAAGCCCGACATGGTGCCTTTGCCGAGGCCGGTGGCGGAGGTTTGCGCGGTCGCCAAGCGCGACCTTGCCGCCGGGGAGACCTTCGATGCGATCGGCGAAACCTGCTACCGTTCCTGGACCATGACCATTGCCGATGCCCGGGCGAGCCGCGCCGTCCCGGTCGGCTTGCTCGAAGGCGGCAAGGTGCTGAAGCCGGTGAAGAAGGGCGAGTTGTTGACGCAGGACAATGCGTCGCCCGACAAGACGACGCGACTCTACGCCCTGCGCAAGCTCCAGGACGAGATGCTGTATGGGGCGAAGATCACTTCCCCAGCTCTATCGACCTGAGCCGCGCCGCCTCGACCGCTTCCGTAACAAGTTTCGTCAGGCGGTCGCCGCCCATCAGCACCGCAAGCGCGGCGGCGGTCGTGCCGTTGGGGCTGGTCACCTGCTGGCGCAGCACGCCCGGCTCCTCGTCGCTTTCAGCGGCGAGCGAGGCGGCCCCGAAAACGGTCTGCATGGCGAGCAGCTTGGCTGTCTCGGCCGGCAGGCCGGCCTTCTCGGCCGCGACCGTCAACGCCTCGATGAAGTGGAAGACATAGGCCGGACCGGAGCCGGAAACGGCCGTCACGGCATCCATCAAGCCCTCGTCGTCGATCGTCGTCACGACGCCGCTTGCCGAAAGCAGCTCAAGGACGAAGCGGCGGACGTCGTCGGAGACCAGCGGATTGGAAAACACCACCATCATGCCCTTGCCGATCGCAGCCGGCGTGTTCGGCATGCAGCGGACGATCGGTGCATGCTCGCCGAGGATAGTTTCGAACGTGGCGACCGGCGTGCCGGCTGCGATGCTGACGAAAGTCGTCCTGCCGTCGCCGAAGCGCTTGTAGTCAGCCGTCACCTCGCGGATCACCTGCGGCTTCACGGCGATGACGACCAGATCGGGAACGGCATCGGCCGGAATGCCCGCGGCCTCGGCGGCCGCGCGGCAGCCGAGATGCTCGGCCCGCTGGCGTAGTTCCGCATTGGGCTCGACCACGAAAACCGCCGATGGTTCGAGCTTGGCGGATTTCAGCCAGCCCGAGAGCATGGCGTAACCCATATTGCCGCAACCGGCGAGAACGAGCCTGATCGTCATGAAAACCTCCGTAAAGGTTCTCCTTAGACGCTAGAGGGGCACCGGGAAAGTCCAGTTTGGCGCAGGCCGATCGGCCAGGATCAATGCGAGAGGCGAACCGGTATCGGCCGCAGCGAGACTTGTCTCAGGCCAAGCACCCCGAGAACGAAGAACAGCCACACCGGATCGCCGCGGTGGAAGAAGAAGCTTTCCAGGAAGCCGTTCAGCGCCGTGAACAGCACCACCATCATGAAGAAATCGCCGAGGAAGATGTTTTCCTTGCGCGCCGGGATGCGCATGTAGTCGCGCAACGGGGCGATCAGGAAGGTGTAGACGGCGACGCACAGCGCCGGGATGCCCATCAGCACGGCGATGTCGAGATAGCCGTCATGGCCATGCACGATGGTGCGGATATCCCAGGGCCGGTCGAAGGGCTGGTCCTGGTTGAGCAAAAGCGGCGTCCCCCAGAAGCTTTCATAGCCGTAGCCGGTCCATGGCTTCTTCGCCAGCATCTCGCCGGCGAACTCCCAAAGGGTAGTGCGTCCCGTATAGGTGAGATCGGGGAAATAGATCGCCGCCAGATGCTTCACCGGCGGGATGAAGACGATGCCGAGCGTGCCGACGGCGGTCGCGACGATCGCCAGCGCGAACAGGATCGGCGTGCCGAGCCGCATGCCGATGAGGCTGGGCAGCACGACGATCATAATCGAGAACGGCACCAGTCCGGCGGTCGTCTTGGAGCCGGTGTGCAGCATGAAGATCATTGCCGCGCAGAAGATGCCTGCGCCCCACCAGCGCTGGCCGCGCCGGAACAGATAGAGCCCGGCGAAGCTGAAACAGGCCATCACCGGACCGGCGATGTTCTTATGCGTGAAGACGCCGCGCCACAGGCCGGCATGCTCCGGCTCCTGCGAATCGGCGGTGTGCAGCGCCTCATGCGGGAAGACGACCAGGCCGATATAGGAAAGGCCGATCACCACGACGGCGGTGAAGATGATCACGCGGGCGAAGGAATCGGCGTCGCGCGGCAGCACCAGGATCGTCGCCATGGTGATGATGGCGATCATGGTGAAGGAGGCCGCGCGCATCGCCGCGGGCGGATCCGTGGCGAGCACCACCGACAGGAAGAAGAAGCCCAGCATCAGCGCCCAGGAGGGGCTCACCAGCGAGCGAACCACGCGCGGATCGGCGAAGGCGAGCAGCGAGAAGATGGAGATCGCGCCGAGCGAGCCGAAACCGAGCTGGTTGACGATGTCGCCGCCGTCGCCGGTCAGTTCCGCTCCGGCCGGCTGGAACGGCCGAAACGAGACGATGATGACGGTGAACAGGAGCGCGGCGATCGCCGTCGCCACGCCTTGTCTGGTGAAGGCGGCGCTGAGCGGCGCGCGCTCAATTCTTCTCAGGCTGCCGGTACTGCTCATTGGCATATCCGAATTCGGCAAGCACCCGGCCGAGCGCGACATAGACTGGATAGAGGCCGCTCGTCAGCGAGCCGGTTCGCGCCAGCCGGATGGCCCCGCGCAGCGGCGAGGCCGCGAGCAGCGCCAGGCTTTTGAGAAAAACTTTAACGCCGGCAAGCGGTGTGCCGGCGCGCTTCTTCTTTTCAACCAGCGTCGAGATCACGCCATTGCGCAGGCTGCGGGCGCGGATCCAATCGGCCTCGACGCGCCGCGCCGGCACGGTCTCGTTGACTTTTGCCTCGGCGCACCAGCCGAGCACGAAGCCTTTCTGCGCGGAACGGCTGAGGAAGTCGGAATCGCCGCCGCCCATGAAATTGAACCTGAGATCGAGGAAGGGCGGTCCCATGGCCTTGAGCACGTTGCGCGCCACCAGCAAATTGCCGGACGAATAGAGTGCCGGAACGCGACCGGTTTCCCGGTAGGGCGGCGCGAACACCGGGTGTTCCGCCCATCTGACGTGGCTCGGATCGGCGAAGACCGGCACTTGCGGGCCGCCGACGATGTCGGCGCGAAGCGTCTCGGCGGCCTTGCACATGCGCTCCAGCCAGTCCGGCTCGGCGATCTCGTCATCGTCGATGACAAGAAGGTACTTGAAGTTGGGAAATTGCAGGATCGCCGTCTGCCAGCCGGCATTGTAGGCGCTGCAATTGCCGCGCTCATGCGCGACGATTACAAGTCCCGGCATCTCGCTGCTTTCGAACAGCGGCAGCACTGCCTTGGCGCCCTCGCGCGCCTCGGCCTCGTTTTCCATGACGATGACGGCGAAGCGCCTTTCGGTCCGCTGCGCTTTGAGCGAAGCCAGGGTTTCCAGCACCTGCTGCGGCCGCTTGAAGGTGGGCAGCGTCACCACCACCTCGACGCTCTCGGCGGCGAGCCCCGGCGACCGTCCCGCGATCGATACAGAAGCGTCGGACGGCAAAGGGATCATCCGTTTTTGAGCAGCGTGGGTTTGCGCCCTCGATAGCATCGCGGTGATAACGTTTCGTTAATCACCTTCTCGCCCGGCTGTCGGAAAAGCCGGGTCTTTGGCCTTTGACGGTGCCATTTAATCAAGGCTTCACCGCGTTTTGCTACCGGCTGCACCTAAGGATAGGTGAGATGCATCTGCTGTTCGCCACATCGATCGTGCCCGATGGCGCGCTCGCCTCGGGCTACGAGATTGCCAATGCCGCGATCATCGATGCGCTGCGGCGCGCCGGCGTGCGCGTGACGGTGATCGGTTTCATCTGGCCAGGGAAGACCCCGTCCGATCCGCAAAACACCATCGTGCTCGACGCCGTCGAGGTCCGCACCGAAAGCGCTTCGCCGCTGCAAAAGCTTTCCTGGCTGGGCAAGGCGGTTCTCTCCGGCCTCACATTTTCCTCGGTCAAGCTGCGTGTCGTTTCCGATGCCGAGGTTCGCGCCGCGATCGAGCGCGCCGGTCCCTTCGATGGCTATGTGCTCAATTCGGTGCAGTTCGCCGGCGCCTTCGAGAAGGTTCTCGCCGACCGTCCATTCGTGTTCGTGGCGCACAATGTCGAGCATAGCTCGGCCGAGGAAAATGCGGCTGCGGCCGGCAGCGCCCTTCAGCGCTGGATGTTCCGCCGCGAGGCCAGGCTGCTCAAGGTCATGGAGCAGCGCCTTTGCGGCGCGGCGCGCTTTGTCTTCACGCTGGCCGAGGAAGACCGCGCGGCACTTGGCGTCGCCTCCGACACACGCGCGGCGGTGCTGCCGCTGGTGACCCGCGCGCAGGCGCCCGCAAGCAAGGCGAAGCGCCATATCGATTGCGACGCCGCGCTGATCGGCACCTGGACCTGGCAGCCGAACCGTATCGGGCTCGACTGGTTCCTGACCAAGGTCGTGCCGCATCTGAAGCCGGATTTCCGCATCAGGATCGCCGGCAACATGCCTTCCGGCGTCAGCTCGCAGCATCCCGGCGTTTCCTTTGTCGGCAGGGTTCCGGACGCGCAAGCCTTCGTGCGCGGCGGCGCCGTCGTTCCGTTGATCAGCACTGCCGGCAGCGGGGTGCAACTGAAGACCATCGAGACCTTCGAGCTCGGCCTGCCGTCCGTCGCCACCAGCCGCTCGCTGCGCGGCATCGGCTATCGCCCCGACAATTGCGTGGTGACCGACGATCCGATCGCTTTTGCCGCCGCGCTCCAAGCGGCCGCCGCCAATGTCCGCGACGTCGATGGCAGCGCCTTCCACCGCCGCCAGCTCAAGGCGCTCGACGCCGCGATCGGGCTTGGCCTGGAGAAGCTCGGCGCCGTCAGGCAGGAGGTCGCCGCATGAACATGCACACCGCGCGCGCCGCCTTCGGCTTTGATACGCTCAAGACCATTCTGGGCATTCCGGTGCTTGCCATACGCTGGGACGAGGCCATCGCCTTGCTTACCAGGCTGATCGACGAGCGCCGCTTCACCAAGGTAAGCTTCCTCAACGCCCATAATGCCAATCTTGCCTGCACCGATCCGGTCTTTGCCGAGGCGCTGGAAAACTTCCTCATCCTTCCAGATGGCGTCGGCGTCGACATGGCGGCAAAGCTGCTTTACGGCGCGCCTTTCCCGAGCAACCTCAACGGCACCGATTTCATTCCGGCCTTCCTGCAGGCGTCGTCGCATCCGCTGACGGTGGCGCTGCTCGGCACGACGCGCGCCAACGCCGAAGCCGCATGCGCGAAGCTGTCGACGCTTTCCATGCAGCACAATTTCGTTGTCATCCATGACGGCTTCTTCTCCGCCGCCGAGGAGCCGGCGATCCTCGAGCGCATCGCCAGGCTGCGGCCCGATATATTGCTCGTCGCCATGGGCGTTCCGCGCCAGGAATTGTGGATCGAGCGCCATATCGACAGCCGCCATTGCACGCTGCCGGTCGCCGTCGGCGCGCTTCTCGACTTCATGAGCGGCTCGGTGCCGCGCGCGCCGCTCTGGCTGCGCCAGCTGCGGCTGGAATGGCTGTTCCGCCTGTGGATCGAACCCGGCCGCCTGTGGCGCCGCTATATCGTCGGCAATCCGCTCTTCCTGTGGCGCGTCGTCAGGCAGAAGCTGTCGCTCGGACCGCGACCGCTGGAGGCGCGCCGGTGAACAGCCGCTTCGTGCCGGATACCGCGACCAAAATCGAACCGCTGCCGCGCACACCCTTGGCCGCGATCGTCACCGCGAGCTATGCGCCGGATTTCGAGCGCTGCCGGCTGTTGTGCGAAACCATCGATCGTCATGTTACCGGCATGGCGCATCATTACATCCTCACCGAGCATCGCGACGTCGCGCTGTTTCGCCAGCTGGAGGGCAGCCGTCGCAGCGTCGTCGACGAGCGGGATCTGTTGCCGCGCTGGCTGCATGTCTTCGACGATCCGCTGAGTGGCTTTCGCCGCCGCATCTGGCTGAGTCTGAAAACGCAGCCGCTGCGCGGCTGGCACGTGCAGCAGCTTCGCCGCATCGCCATTGCCGGGCAGGCGAAGGAAGACGTGCTGGTCTTCTGCGATTCCGACGTCGCCTTCCTGAAGCCCTTCGGCACCGGCGCCTTCTGGCGCGACGGCAAGGTGCGGCTGTTCCGGCGTGACGGCGTGCTGTCGAACCACGGACACGACGAGCATCGCATCTGGTCGCGCAATGCCGGCACAGCACTCGGCATCGATCCCGCCAATCGAACGAGCCACGATTACATCTCGACGTTGATCGCCTGGCGCCGCGAGACGGTCAACGCGATGTGCGAGCGCATTGAGAAGGTGCATGGCCGCGACTGGGTCGGCGTCCTCGGCTCGGCGCGAAAATTCTCCGAATGCATGATCTATGGCCGCTATGTCGACGACGTGCTCGACGGCGCCGGCCATTTCCGCGGTTCGGACGAGTTCTGCCGCGTCCACTGGAACGGCGAGCCTCTCTCGGATGACGAGTTCCGCGGCTTCGTCGACACCATGGCGCCGGAACAGGTGGCGATCGGCATGCAGTCCTTCATCGGCACCGACATCGGCCGCATCCGCCGCCTGATCGGACTGCAATAAGCCGCACTGAGATTCAGGTCAGGCCGAGTCGGAGTCGAAGACGGGCGCGAAGCGACCAAACAAGGTGGGTTCCGAGAACCGGAGCGGAGCGTACTTAAAGTACGTGAGCACCGGAAGCGCAGGAAGCCGCCATTTGCAGACCGGCCTCACCTGAATCAGATCGCCTTGGCTGGCCGACGCATCGCCGAATAGGTCAGCAGCATCGAGGCGAGATAAAGCAGCAGGAAGACGATGTTGAGCGACAGCACCAGATTGGCCGTGTCGGGGATGGTCGTCAGCACATAGGTGAGCAGAACCGCCTTCAAGCCGGCGAGCAGGCCAAGATTGATCGCCCTGACCGCCGTCTGGCCGCGCGCGAAGAGAAGCTCCGCCTGGTATTCGACGAGGTTGCGCAGTCCAGGCACGCAGACCGCCAGCGCCACCAGCGGTGCCGCCTCTGCGACGTTCTTGCCGAGGGCATTCGGGAAGAAATGCAGCACGATGCCGAGCGACAGCAGCGCCATCGTCGAGACCAGGAACACCCCGCCCTCGATGCCGCTCTTGACCGCCAGCCGCGACAGGAGCTCAGGCGCCCGCATCATGCGCTGCACCAGCATCATCGAGAAGGTGCGGATCGGGATCGCGGTGAGATCGACCAGCCGCATGATGATGGCATAGATGCCGGCCAGATGCGGTCCGCCGATCGACAGCACCAGCAGCTTGTCGAACTCCATCTGCAGATAGAACAGCACTTCGGAGCCGGCGACATAGACGGAATCGGCGAGCCGCCGGAAATAGAGCTCGCTGCGCAGCCGCAGCCGCTGGCGCGGATAGAAGAAGGCGAAGGCGACGATGAGCGAGGCTGCGTTGGCGCCGATGTAGAATAGCGACCAGACGCCGATGCTGTGTTGCGAGGCAAGCATGATCAGGATCGCGCCGACCGCCCGCAGCGCCGTCGCCAGGATGGCGAGCACAGCCGCGCGCCCGAACTTGCCGAGCCCGTTGTTGACGATCAGCGCCACTTCCACCGGCCGCCACAACAGCGCCTCGGCGAAGACGATCGCCGCGAAGGCCGACAGCGGCACGGTGCCGGAAAAGAAGATCAGGTAAACGATGTAGGAGGCCGCGGCGAGGAACGGCAGCGACAACACGCTAAGAAGCAGGAAACCGGCGGTGAATGTGCCGATCAGGTTGGGGCGGATCGTGGCGGTGCGGTAGAGCGCCGAGATGAAGCCGAAGGCGAGGATACGCGACAGCATGATGCCGGCGGCCGAGGCGGTGGCGAACATGCCGAACTCGGCGATCGAAAGCGTGTTGGCCAGGGCGATGAAATAGGCAAGCGAGAACACCAGCCGGCCGCCGGCGCCGCTGATCGCCGAGAGATAGTCGAATACCAGTTTCCGGCGGGTGGCCACGAAGTGGCCGATCCGCGCGAAGCTCCGCCTTTGCGGCATGTCGCTGGCCTGGGTCATGTCGGGGCCGATAGATAGGCCGGAAAGTTTAACGCGGCGTTCTGGCGACGGGCTCCGGCGGAGCCGAAATACCGCGAACAAGGCCAGAAACCGTGCGGGTCCGGGCGCAAAATTAACCCTTTGTTTCCTATGCCCGTTTAGCGTGGCTTAACGATTAGCCCATCCGCCGCGCCCAAGCCGCCAGAGAGCAAGTTCCAGAACAATGGTCGACAGGGATAACCGTGATGACTGGAGGCGCGAGCGTTCCCTGCTGGCGCTCGGTCAGGCCATGCGTGGCGACGACAACACGGTTTCGATCGGCGACCGGGCCAACTCTTCCTGGCGCGAGGACGCCGCCGCGCGCCATCGCGCCGCGCGTTCCGAGCGCGAAGGGAAGTTGAATCCGCGGCCTGCCGGTACCGACGGATTTGGCCACGACCAGGGGCAAGCGGAATCCCAGCCGGTCGAGCCCGAACGTGATTGGCGCGGAAAAAATCGGCCTGCGTCGCCCGAGCCGCTCCATGAAGCCCCAGCGGAGAGCCAGCGGCCGCAAGCTGCCGCCGAACCGCGTCACACGAGCCGGTCGCCAGCCGGGGACGATTCCCAGGAATGGAAGCCATTGATCGACCCGATGCAGGTCGTGCACGGTATCACGCGATCCAAGGCGCTGATCCTGTCGACGACCATCCTGGGCGCCGCGCTCGGCGTCGCCATCGCCTTGTCGACGCCGAAGAAATATGAGGCTACCACCGACGTCATCGTCGATCCGCGCGACCTCAAGCTCACCGACCGCGACCTGACGCAGAACGTGGTCGCCTCGGATGCGACGCTTGCCATCGTCGAGAACCAAGTCCGCATCCTGACCTCTGGCACCGTCCTCAACAAGGTCGTCACCGATCTCAACCTCACCGACGACCCTGAGTTCAACGGCCAGGGAAATGGCGGCTTCGGCCTGATGTCGACGCTCCGCTCGATCCTGTCGCGGCAGGATGCGAGTGCTGCGGACGAAGCGCGCAAGCGCGCGCTGGCGGTCGGCAAACTGTATGACAGCCTCGACGTCGAGCGTGGCGGCAAGACTTTCGTGGTCTCGGTCAGCGCCACGACGCAGAACGCCGAGAAATCCGCGCTGATCGCCAACACCATGGTCAAGGCTTTCAAGCAGATTTCCAGCGAGATCCAGTCGAGCACCGCGGGCCGCGCCAATGACGAGCTCACCGCCAGGCTCGACGAACTGCGCAAGGGCGTCGAGACGGCCGAACGCAATGTCGAGGATTTCAGGGCGACGCACGACCTCGTCGACGCGCAGGGCCACCTGATCAGCGACGACCAGATGCTGAAGCTCAACGAGCAGCTCTCCGTCGCCCGCGCCCGCACGCTGGAGCTCAATGCCCGCGCGGCCTCGGCGCGCTCGCTGAACGTCAATTCGGTCCTCAGCGGCACATTGCCCGAGGAGATCAACTCCAACATGATGAGCGAGCTGCGCTCGCAATATGCGGCACTGAAGCAGGAAGCCGACCGTGCCGAGGTCAAGCTCGGGCCGCGCCATCCGGAGATCGAGGCGTTGAATGCCCAGCTTGCCGGCGCGCGCGAGCGCATAGGCGCCGAGCTGCAGCGCATCGCGTCTTCGCTGCAGGTCGACCTGAAGCGCTCCGTCCAGCTCGAGCAGGACCTTTCCTCGCGCCTGGCGCAGGCCAAGGTGCAGAGCGGCGACGTCAACAACAACCTGGTCTCGCTGCGCGAGCTGGAGCGCGAGGCAGCCGCCAAGCGTTCCGTCTACGAGCAGTTCCTGCTGCGCGCCAAGGAGACCGGCGAGCAGAAGGATATCAACACCGCCAACATCAGCGTCATTTCGGAGGCCTATGCGCCGCTGCAGGCCAAGGGACCGTCGCGCGCCGTGATGGCCGTGGCCGGTCTGTTTGCCGGCCTGTTCGCCGGGATCGGCCTCGGCGCGTTGCGTGGCATCCTTGCCAGCCTGCGCGAGACGGCCGACACGCGCTCGCGCCGCCGGGTCGGTGATCGTGCTCCAACGGTAGGGCACATTTCCAACCGTGCCGCTCCGCCAGCGCCGCCGCTTGTGACACCGCCGCCGGTCGCGCCACCGCCGGCCGGGTCTTTCACGCCGCAGCCTCCCGCTCCCACTTTCACGCCACCCCCGGCCAAATCATTTACGCCGCCTCCGGCTCCGGCATTCACACCGCCGCCAGCCGCGTCTTTCACACCGCCGCCTGCCTCACCTCCGGCCGCTAAACCGGTGTCGGTGGCTGCGCCGCCTGCGGCTCAACCTGTCACACCGCCGCCGACGCCGGACAATGACGCCGGCCGTCCAGGGCTTTTCGGCTCGCTGGCCTCGGCGCTCCGCTATTTCGTGCGGCGCGAGCCGGCTGAAACTGTGGATCTGGACTCCGTCCCGCCCGAAAGCGTCTGGCGCGCGCCTGACCGGGAACAACGCTATTCTCGGGCTGAAACCCCGGCGCGACAGAATTTTCAACCGCCATACGAGCAGGGCTATTCCTATTCCTATCGGCCGGATCATAGCCGCACCGATCCCTATGGAGATCACTATCCGGCATCGTCCACATCCTATCATCCGCAGTCGCCGATCAGCGACGAGGCTCGTCAGCCAGTCGCCGACCAGCAGGGTGAGATCGACGAGATCCGCGCCAGCCTGCGCGAGTTCCGCGAGGCGGTGCGCGAGCTGACCGAAAGCCGCTCGCGCCGTCGCTATTTCTGAAGCGTCATATTATTGACACCCCATATTTCTTGACCGCTTGCGGTTCGATAAAAGCGGCCGGTTTCGGGTTTACGGCATCAGACGACGCTTTGACGGGATTGCCTTGTCGAATTTTCGTGAAAATGCCGCGCTGCATTTCGGCCGCAAGCGTCTCGCTTTGGTGGATCGACAATGCCGATCGAGGAATGAGGCCAACTATCGGCCTCGTAGCGAAGCTGAGGATTGGTGATGGCCGAAGTGATTGATGGAAAGAGTGTCGCCGAGGACGTGGTTTCGAAGGTCAAGGCTTTGACCGCGGAGCTGTCGGCCAAGGGAGCCACCAAGCCCGGCCTTGCCGTGGTGATCGTCGGCGAGGATCCGGCAAGCCAGGTCTACGTCGCCTCGAAATCGCGCACCGCCAAGGAATGCGGCTTCCATTCGCTCCAGCATACGCTGCCGGCCGACACCAGCGAAGAACAATTGCTGCAGATCATCGGCGATCTCAACGTCGACAAGTCGATCCACGGCATCCTCGTGCAACTGCCGCTTCCGGGCCATATCGACGCCGGCAAGGTGATCCAGACGATCGCGCCGGAGAAGGATGTCGACGGCTTCCACTTCATCAATGTCGGCAAGCTCGGCACCGGCGAGCTCGAGACGGCCTTCGTGCCCTGCACGCCGGCGGGCTCGATGCTTCTGATCGAGCGCGTGCGCGGCAAGGACCTTTCCGGCCTCAACGCCGTCGTCGTCGGCCGCTCCAACATCGTCGGCAAGCCGATGGCTAATCTGCTGCTCGCCGCCAACTGCACGGTGACCATCGCCCACAGCCGCACCAGGGACCTGCCGGCGCTGGCGCGTACCGCCGATATCCTGGTCGCCGCCGTCGGCCGTCCCGAGATGGTCAAGGGAGATTGGGTGAAGCCCGGCGCCACCGTCATCGACGTCGGCATCAACCGCATCCCGGCGCCGGAGAAGGGCGAAGGCAAGAGCCGCCTGGTCGGCGACGTCGCCTATGCCGAGGCGGCCAAGGTCGCCGGCGCCATCACGCCGGTCCCCGGCGGCGTCGGACCGATGACCATTGCCATGCTGATGGCGAACACTGTAGCTTCCGCCTACCTCGCGGCCGGGCTGAAGCGGCCGTCCTTCTGATCGAAAGCAGATCCTTGCCGAACCTTACTGCTCCTGTCGAACGGCCGATCACGAACGATCCCGTCCAGGGCGGCCGTCAGTTCGGCTTCCTGCTCGTCGACAAATTCTCGATGTTCTCGCTGGCCGCGGCCATCGACTGCTTCCGCTCGGCCAACCGCCTGCTCGGCCGCGACTTCTACGGCTGGACGACGATTTCGGCCGATGGCGACGCGGTCATGGCCTCCAACGGCCTGCCATTGAAGATCGACTATTCGGTCGCAGACATGCCGCCGGTCGACATCCTGTTCGTCTCGGTCGGGCTCACCACGGAATTCCCCGGCAAGAGCAAGGTGCTGGCGGCGCTGCGCAGCTGGGGCCGGCGCGGCAATGCGCTCGGCGCGCTGTCGGTCGGCTCCTATCTTCTGGCCGAGGCCGGGCAGCTCGACGGTTACCGCTGCACCATCCATTGGGAGAACCGCGCCGGCTTCATGGAGCGCTTTCCCGATATCAACTGCACCGGCAACGTCTTCGAGATCGACCGCAAGCGCTACACCTGCGCCGGCGGCACGACCTCGATCGACCTGATGTTGGAGATCGTGCGCGGCGATTTCGGCTCCAACCTCGCCAATGGCGTCGCCAACCAGTTCCAGCACGAGCGCATCCGCTCGGCAGGCGACCGCCAGCGCGTCGGACCTGAGCGCGACCTCACCGGCAAGTCGGAGAAGCTCAGGCGCATCGTCGAATTGATGGCCGACCATCTCGACGAACCACTGTCGGCCGTGCAGCTCGCCAAGTCAGCAGGGCTTTCGGTGCGGCAGGTCGAGCGCCTGTTCCTGCGCCACCTCAGCGTGACGCCCGGCCGCTATTACATGCGGCTGAGGCTCGAACGCGCGCGCGAGTTGCTGCGCCAGACCAACATGCCGATCCTCGACGTGGCGATCGCCACCGGCTTCACCTCGCATTCCTATTTCGCGCAGAGCTATCGGCTGCAGTTCGGCCGGCCGCCATCGGAAGAGCGGCGCACCACCTATTGATCTCGCAGAAAGATCGTCGGATCCGGCGGTGCCGGCACCTCACATTTTCGCCGGGTTGAAATCCTTGGCAAGCCAAGCAAGTTTGGCCGCCGGGGATGTGCCGTCGGTTGGCGTCGAGCCAGCGATGCCCGGATGCTAGACGAAGCCCGACCTGGGCGCGTGCGGCAAATGCGGGCAGATACGGGCACTAGGGGGCAGGCTTTGGCGAGCGGGCGCGACCGTCGGCTGAACGATTGGAAGGAAATCGCTGCCTTCTTCGGCCGCGACGAGCGCACCGTGCGGCGCTGGGAGCGCCAACGCGGCCTGCCGGTTCACCGGATTTCCGGCGGGGCGAGGAACCTCGTCTTTGCCTATACCGATGAGCTGGAGCGATGGCTGCGGGGCGACGCGGCCGCACCGGCTGAAGTGCCCGCGACCGAGGCCGCCGCGGCGGCGTTCGGTGAAATGCCGCAGCTTCCATCGGCCGACTCTGATCGGACCTCACGGGTGCCCGGCTCTTCCCGTTACCGGCCGGCTCTCCTCATCGCCAGCGCGATCGCGCTCTTTGCCGTGGTCGCCGTCGCCGGAATCCTTTTGATGCGCGATGCTCCCATCTTGCCGGGCCGTGCTGCGCACAGGCCGGACCCCAAGGTCCAGGATCTCTATCTCGACGCCGTCTATTACCTGGAGACGAGGCAGGCGAGCGGGCTGAACCGCGCCATGCAACTGCTCACCGAGGCGACCACGCTCGATCCCGAATATGCCGACGCCTATGCCAAGCTGGCCGACACCTACAACATGGTCAGCCAGTTCACACTGATGCCGGCGAGGGACGCTTATCCGAAGGCGCAGGCGGCCGCCAATCGCGCCATCGCGCTCGACCCTAACAATGCCGGCGGCTATGCCGCGCTCGCCTTCGCGGCTTTCTACTGGGACAAGGACTTTGCCCGCTCGCGCGCGCTGTTCGAGCGGGCGATCCGGCTCGATCCCGCCTCGGCCCAGACCCACCACTGGTATGCGCTGACGCTCATGGTCGCAGGCGAAACGGAACGGCCGCTGAGCGAGATCGGCAAGGCGCAGGAGCTCAACCCGCAGTCGCGCAGCATCCTCGCCAACAAAGGGCTCATCCTGTTCCATACCGGCCGCGTCGACGAGGCCCTGGCGATCCTGCAGCCGCTTGCCGAGGCGGAGCCGAACCTGCGTTCGCCGCCCGAATATCTCGCCACCATCTATCTCGACCAGCATCGCTGGAGCGATTTCCTGCGTGAGTATCGGCTTGCCGCCGTCATCTCCGGCAACGATGCCCACCGGGCGATCGCCGATGCCGCCGAAAAGGGTCTGGATGAGGAGGGCGGCGATGGCCTGTTGAAGGCGATGTTCGCCGAGCAGCTGCGGCAATACCAGCGCGACCGCGAACCTGCCTACAAGGTAGCAGCCACCGCGGCGATGCTCGGCCGCGGCGACGACGCGATCCGCTATCTTGAGGAATCGGCAAGGCGCAAGGAGGACGATCTGCTTGGCGTGCGTATCGATCCGGCCTTCAGGAGCTTGCGCGCCGATCCGCGCTATCGGGCAATCGTCGAGGCCGAGGGATTTGTCCCGATACAGGCGCCAGGCTCCTGAGTGAAACGCGTCGCGCCGGACGCAAACCCGGCCACACGTTTTGCGCGACATGCATCAGCTTTGCAGCTTGTCTCCGCAGGCCACCTAAAATAGCTTTCCGGGCGCGGGACGAGGGAATAATCAGGAGACATCCATGGCGGGACTGATACGGAGCGTCGCTGCGGCGGCCCTCCTTTTGTCGATGACCAGTTTTGGCTTTGCCGCCAACAAGGTCATCATCATTCTCGATGCATCCGGCTCGATGTGGGCCCAGATCGACGGCAAGCCGAAGCTGGAGATCGCGCGTGAATCGCTGCGCACGGTGCTGCAGTCGGTGCCGGCCGACGACGAGATCGGCTTCATGGCCTATGGCCACCGCACCAAAGGCAGCTGCGACGACATCGAGCTGATCGTGCCGCCGCAGGCTGGCTCCGCCAGCGCCATTTCGGCGGCGGCCGACAGCATGAAATTCCTGGGCAAGACGCCGCTCACGGCCGCCGTCAAGCAGGCCGCCGAGGCGCTGAAATATACCGAGGACAAGGCAACAGTGGTGCTGATCACCGACGGGCTGGAGACCTGCGGCGGTGATCCCTGCGCGCTCGGCAAGGAGCTGAAGGAAAGCGGCGTCGATTTCACCGCCGATGTCGTCGGCTTCGGCCTGACCGCCGACGAGGGCAAGCAGATCGCCTGCCTCGCCGAAAATACCGGCGGCAAATACATCCAGGCCTCCGACGAGAAGGCGTTGCAGGACGCCCTGGTCGAGACCGTGGCGGCCCCGGCTCCGGCGCCTGAGCCGGCTCCGGCACCCGCGCCAGCGCCCGAACCCGCCAAGCCTGAATTCAATTTCATGCCGAGCGTGGTCATGGCCGAGGGGGGTCCCGAGAAATCCGACAACAGCAATGCCTGGGAAATCTACAAGGCCAATGCGGACGGCTCGCGCGGCGATCAGGTCATGACCGAGTATGGCGAGCTGAAAACCAATCTCGAACCAGGCGACTATATCGTCGTCGGCCGCGACGACGAGGCAAGAAGCGAGCAGAAGATCAGAATAGAGGCCGGTCAGGTTTACAAGCCGCTGTTCACGCTGAACGGCGGGACGCTGGTTATCCATCCGCATGCGAGCCAGGGATCGGAGATCAGCGGCGAGGCGCGTGTCGACTTCGCCTATCCCGGCGGCAGCACCACCCACTATGGCGACGCCAAGGCCACGGTGCCCGCCGGCGAGCAGAAGGTGACGGTGCAGATCGGCGCCGGCACGGTGAGCGAGACGATCCAGCTTGCAGCCGGACAGACCGTCGAGAAGGACGTCGTCGTCGGCGTCGGCCACGCCGTGCTCAATGCCTTCTATACGGCAGGCGGTGACAAGGCCGACAATTCCGGCATTAGCTTCGAAATCGTCAAGGCTAAGAAGAAGATCGACGGTTCCCGCGAAAGCGTCGAGCACTCCTATGGTCCCGACAGCAAGTTCTGGCTGCCGCCGGACGACTATGTCGCGCTCACCACGCTTGATCTGGCCGTTGCCGAGCAGCCCTTCACCATCAAGGCCGGCGACAACCAGGACATCAAGGTCACGCTGGACGCAGGCGTGCTGGCGATGTCGGCGCCTGGCGCTTACTCGATCGAGGTGTTCTCGTCGAAGAAGGATATCGAAGGCAAGCGCAAGTCGCTGGGCTTGACCTATGGAGACAGCTGGCAGCAGACGATTCCCGCCGGCGACTATGTGGTCGTGCGTCACGCCTCCGACCAGGGCCAGGACAAGGAAATGCCGGTGACTATCAAGGCCGGCGAGCGGACCGAGATCGCGGTTCAGTAGTCGTTTCCGCCGGAACAAAGAGAAAGGGCGGCGCGAGGCCGCCCTTTCTCTTTTGACACCGGAAACGTCAGGCGTTTCCGAACGCCGCCGCCCCGTGGTCGGCGCGGCCGACCAGTTGCCGGAAGCCGGCGAACAGCTCGCGGCCGAAGCCGAATTCGTTGCCGATCAGGTCTGCGTCCGCCGTGCGGCGCAGCGCGAATTCCGTTCCCGGCACCAGAACCTCCAGCGTGCCGGCATCCGCATCGAGGCGGATGACGTCGCCGTCGTGGATTCTGGCGATCGGGCCGTCCTCGACCGCTTCCGGCGTTACATGGATCGCCGCCGGGACCTTACCGGAAGCGCCCGACATGCGCCCGTCGGTTACCAGCGCCACGCGCTGGCCGCGATCCTGCAGAATGCCGAGCACGGTGGTGAGCTTGTGCAGTTCCGGCATGCCGTTGGCCTTCGGGCCCTGGAAGCGGATGACCGCGATGAAGTCGCCGGTCAGCGTCCCGGCCTTGAAGGCGTCGTTCAGGCCTTGCTGGCTGTCGAACACCTTTGCCGGCGCCTCGATGACACGCCGGTCGGGCTTGACTGCCGAGGTCTTGATGACGGCGTGGCCAAGATTGCCGCCGAGCACCTTCAGTCCGCCGGTCGGCTGGAATGCCTTCTTCACTGGGGCCAGCACCTTTTCGTCGCCGCTGATGGCCGGTGCCGCTTCGCGCACCACGCTGCCGTCGTCGCCAAGCCGCGCCTCGACCGCGTAGGGCCGCAGGCCTTCGCCCCACACCGTCTGCACATCCTCATGCAGCAGGCCTTCGTCGAGCAGCTCGCGGATCAGGAAGCCGAGGCCGCCGGCGGCATGGAAATGGTTCACGTCGGCAAGCCCGTTCGGGTAGACGCGGGCGAGCAGCGGCACGGCCTCCGACAGGTCGGAAATGTCCTGCCAGGTGAGCGCGATGCCGCCGGCGGCGGCCATGGCGATCAGGTGGATCGTATGGTTGGTCGAGCCGCCGGTGGCGTGCAGACCGACCACGCCGTTGACGATCGAGCGCTCGTCGATCATGCGCCCAACCGGCGTGTAAGCATTGCCGAGCGCAGTGATCGCCAGCGCGCGCTTGGCCGCTTCCCTGGTCAGCGCGTCGCGCAGCGGCGTGCCTGGATTGACGAAGGAGGCGCCGGGCGTGTGCAGCCCCATGATCTCCATCAGCATCTGGTTGGAATTGGCGGTGCCGTAGAACGTGCAGGTGCCCGGCCCGTGATAGGATTTGGACTCCGCTTCCAGCAGTTCGGCGCGGCCGACCTTGCCTTCGGCATAGAGTTGGCGGACCTTGGCCTTCTCGTCGTTCGCGAGCCCGGTCGTCATCGGTCCGGCGGGGATGAAGACCGCCGGCAGGTGCCCGAAGGTAAGCGCGCCGATCACCAGCCCGGGCACGATCTTGTCGCAGACACCGAGGAAGACGGCGGCGTCGAACATGTTGTGCGACAGGCCGATCGCCGCCGCCATCGCGATCACGTCGCGCGAGAACAGCGACAGCTCCATGCCGGGCTGGCCCTGGGTGACGCCGTCGCACATCGCCGGCACGCCGCCGGCGACCTGAGCGATGCCGCCCACCTCGCGCGCGGCTTCCTTGATCAGCGCCGGGAACGTCTCGAATGGCTGATGCGCCGACAGCATGTCATTGTAGGAGGTGATGATGCCGAGATTCGCCACGCGGTCCCCGCCAAGCGCGATCTTTTCCGACGGGCTGCACACGGCAAAACCGTGGGCGAGGTTGCCGCAGCCCAGCACCGCCCGATTGGCGGTATTGCTTGACGCTCCGGCGATGCGGCCGAGATAGGCTTCTCGCCCGGCTTTCGAACGTTGGCGGATGCGTTCCGTGATGGCTTCGATATCGCGTCTGGCTGTCATGGTCCGTCCTTTCGAGCTCGGTAAGCGTCCTCCCCTGCCACCGGGCTGTCCTCATATGAAATCAGGGTGCCCAGAACACCTCTGTCCGTCTCGGCGCCGCTTCGAGCACGCTGCGGATCGGCTTTTTAGCGCCTGGACCCATCGCGCCGTTGAACGCTGTGCGCTTGTCCTCGCCTTCGATATGCAGCGCGACGAAGCCGGCGGCGACGATGCGTGCCATTGACAGCGTCAGCCGCGGCTCGCCGCCGCTCGCCGCATGCACCGGCAGCACGATGCGCCGGGACGCCGGGTCGAGCAACTCCTCGAGGTTGCCGGCATCCGGAAAGAACGAAGCCGTATGGCCGTCGCCGCCCATGCCGAGGATCACCACGTCGAGCGGCCAGGGCAGCGACCGCAGCGCTTCGCTGTCCGCCGCCGCGGCCTCCTCGATGCTTGCCGCCTCATGGTAGAGCGGCACGAAACGCGACGCCGCCGCCTTGTTCTGGAGCAGGTTTGCCGCCACCAGCCCGGCATTCGAGCGCGGCGAGGAGGGCGGCACGAAGCGCTCGTCGACCAGCGTCACGGTGACCTTGTCCCAGGCGATCTGCGTGGTCGACAGCGCGGCGAACAGCTTCGCCGGCGTGGTCCCGCCGGACACGGCGAGCAGCGCCGTGCCGCGTTCCGCAACGGCCCGGGTCAACCAGTCTGCGATCTCGCCGGCAAGCGCCGTCGCCAGGTCCTGGCGATCGGCAAAGCCGTTCCAGCCGTAGCTGACCTCGCTCAATTGCTCTCGTGCCATGTCCGTCCGTCACGTTCGATAAGCGCGATCGAGGCCGACGGCCCCCAGGTTCCGGCCGTATAGCCCTGGGCTTCCTGCCGGGCGCTTTCCCACGCGTTCTGGATCGGGTCGATCCATTTCCAGGCCGCCTCGACCTCGTCGCGGCGCATGAACAGCGTCTGGTTGCCGCGCACCACATCCATGATCAGCCGCTCATAGGCGTCCGGCGCGCGCGCGTCGAAGGACTGAGCGAAGCTCATATCGAGCGAGATCTGGCGCAGGCGCATGCCGCCCGGGCCGGGATCCTTGATCATGATGTATTGTTTGACGCCTTCGTTCGGCTGCAGCCGGATCACCAGCTGGTTGGCGAAGATCGGTCCGGCGCTGTCGCCGAAGATCGAATAGGGGATCGGCTTGAACTCGATGACGATTTCCGAGACCCGGGTGGCAAGTCGCTTGCCGGTCCTCAGATAGAAGGGAACGCCGGCCCAGCGCCAGTTGCCGATCTCGGCCTTGACGGCGACGAAAGTCTCGGTGTTGCTGTCCTTGCCGAGTTCCTCGACATAGCCCTTGACGGGACCGCCCGCCGAGGCGCCGGCGCGATACTGGCCGCGCACCGTATGCTTGGGCGCTTCGTTGCCGTTGATGCGCTTCAATGCCCGCAGCACCTTCAGCTTCTCGTCGCGCACCGCATCGGCGTCCATGGACGACGGCGTTTCCATGGCGACGAGGCAAAGCAGCTGCAGAATATGGTTCTGCACCATGTCGCGCAGCGCGCCGGCCTTGTCGTAATAGGTGACGCGGTCTTCGAGGCCGACGGTCTCGGCGACCGTGATCTGAACATGGTCGATATGCGCCGAATTCCACAGCGGCTCATAGAGCGCATTGGCAAAGCGCAGCGCCATCAGGTTCTGCACCGTTTCCTTGCCGAGATAGTGGTCGATGCGGAAGATCTGGCCTTCGTCGAAATCGTCGCCGACCGCGTCGTTGAGGGCGCGCGCCGAGCTGAGGTCGCGGCCGATCGGCTTTTCCAGCACGATGCGCGAATTCGGCGTGATCAGCTTGTTCTGCTTGAGCTGATGCGAGATATCGCCGAACAGCGCCGGCGCCACCGCGAGATAGAAGGCCCGGATGCGGTCGCTGTCGCCGATCGCCTTCTTCAGCTTGTCGAAGCCTGCGCCGCTGGTCGCGTCGGCCGAAACATAGGAAAGCCTGGCCAGGAAGACTTCCAGTTCCTTCTGGTCGATATCGGCCGGCTTGACGTGAGACGAAATCGCCTGCCTGGCGAAAGCCTGGAATTCGGCGTCGGTCATCTTGGCGCGCGAGGTGCCGATGATGCGCGTCGGCTCGGAGAACTGATGGTCGCGCTGGCGATAATAGAGCGAAGGCAGGAGCTTGCGTTCCGACAGGTCGCCGGTGCCGCCGAAGATGATGAAGTCGAAAGGATCGACAGGAATGATCTGGCTGGTCATGGTCAGTCCGATTTGATGCCTGATACCGGCAGCTTCGTTGGTATATTCTAATCGATTTAAATTTTCCAGTGCCATGGTGTCACAGGCAGGACCAATCGCTTGCACTTGCATCGGCCCACATGTTTCCCGACACTCGCGCGCTGCCGGCAAGCTTGTCGGCAAGCCATGGCTTCCGGCAACGTTCGCACCTGCACCATAGAACGCGAATGTGACGAAAGCTAAGGGAGATATTGCCGGGCCTAGGGCGGGCGGACGGCAGGTGGAAAAGTCACGTCAAAATCTGCGGGAATCCAATGAGCGGGAAGGCCATGCGTCTGGAAAACAAGGTCGCCATCATCACCGGTGCCGCGTCGGGCTTCGGCGCGGGCATGGCGAAGCGCTTTGCCGAAGAGGGCGCGCGCGTGGTCGTCGCGGATCTCAACGCCAAGGGCGCCGAGCGGGTGGCCGACGAGATCGGCAACAAGGCTATCTGGACCCAGACCGACGTGTCGCTGCGTTCTGAATTCGACGAGATGATCTACGCTGCCAAGAGCGCGTTCGGCCGCATCGACATCATGGTCAACAATGCCGGCTTCACCCACCGCAACGGCGATATGCTCGGCGTCGACGAGGAAACCTTCGACCTGATCACCGCGGTCAACATGAAGGCGATCTACCATGCGGCGCTCGCCGTCGTGCCGATCATGGACCGGCAGGGCGGCGGCGTCATCCTGACGACGGCCTCGACGGCCGGACTGCGGCCGCGGCCGGGACTGACCTGGTACAATGCTTCCAAGGGCTGGGCGATCACCGCCACCAAGTCGATGGCCATAGAGCTGGCGCCGAAGAACATCCGCGTCAACTGCCTTTGCCCGGTTGCCGGAGAGACCGGCATGCTGGAGAAATTCATGGGTGCCGACACGCCTGAAATCCGTGAAAAATTCCGCGCCTCGATCCCGCTCGGCCGGCTTTCGACACCGCTGGATATCGCCAATGCGGCGCTCTGGCTGGCCTCGGACGAAGCGGCCTTCATAACCGGGGTGGCGCTGGAGGTCGACGGCGGGCGCTGCATCTAGGTAATGGAGGTGCGGCCCGGTTTGACTCGACGATCCGGCGAAAGGCATAACGGTGCCCGGATGAGGCGAGTGCCATGAATGCCAGACTGCGAAAAATTCGCGAGGACCTGGGCCAGCGCCTCAAAATCTACAGGGCGAAGCGTGCGCGGGCGCGAAGCAAGGCCACTTTCATCGGCGTAACCGGCAGCTCCGGAAAGTCGACTGCGGCGAGCCTGCTCGGACACATCCTGGCCGGCCACCGGCGGGTCTACACGCGGGTCCTGGCCAATACGATAAAGTCGTTGGTCAGCACGCTTTACAAGCGCATGAACAAGGATGGCGAGGTCGACTACGTCGTCTTCGAGGCCGGCGCTTTCGGCGTCGATACGATCAGGCCCATGGCGCAGATGCTGAAGCCGCATGTGGCCGTCGTGACGATGGTGCGGCTCGAGCATCTTTCCAGCTTCAAGACGCTGGAGAACGTCGCTCGCGAAAAGCGCGCGCTGGTCGAGGCGTTGGGGCCTGGCGGTCTCGCGGTCCTCAATGCCGACGATCCCAATGTATTTGCCATGGCATCCGGCGATGCGCATCGGGTCGTCACGTTCGGCGAGTCGGAAACGGCGGATTATCGCGTCACCGACATCAGCGCCGCCTATCCACGCACGCTCGGCTTTATGCTCCATTGGCGGGGCGGGGCGCTGAAGCTCGAAACGCCGTTTCCGGGCGAGCATTTCTGGCTGCCGACGGCTGCCGCGGCCGCGACCGCGCTCGAGCTTGGCGTGCCTGCGCGAATGGTGGAGGAAAGGATCGCGACATTCGAGCCGTTGGCGAACCGTTGCCACGTTATGGTCGCCGACGGAGGACCGCATTTCGTCGTAGACACCGCCAAAGCGCCGTGGCATTCGCTGCCGCTCGCTTTCGACATGGTGGCGAAATCAGCGGCCGGGCGAAAGCGGATCGTGCTCGGCCAGCTATCCGACTTTGCCGGTTCGAACGCAAAATATGCGCGCGCCTATGACAGTGCGCGCGAGATTGCCGACCAGGTGATCTATGTCGGAGAACATGCGCATCGTTCGAAGGCCAGCCAGGCCGATCGCGACAGCGGCCGGTTCGTCGAGCTGCGCACGCCGAAAGAGGTTTCGGATCATCTCCGGCGCACGGCGGTGCCCGGCGAACTCATCCTGCTCAAGAGTTCTTCCAGTCTTCACCTGGAGCGTCTGGCGCTCGCCTGGACGCATGACGTCAAATGCTGGATCCCCGCTTGCGGGAAAAAGGAAGGTTGCCAGGATTGCGGCCTTTTCGAAGTGCCATTCGAGGAGCATCGGCAGTTCGTCAAAAAACGCAGGAATGATCGCCGGTGGCAGCGCCTGCGTCGCCTCTTCGGCGGCTGATGGCATCGCGGTTAGGACGCGGCGGCGTCGGCACAACGGCCTCACGCGCCCGTCTTGACGTAGCTCTTGTAGACCCAGCCGTGCTTGCCGTTATAGACGATCTCGCACCACTGCTTGCAGTTCATCACCTGCACCGATGCCTTGGCGGGCACGGTGACGATCGCGGCTGCGCCCTTCTTCGGCCCGGAGCGCATGGTGACGGCCCTCAAGATGCGTCCGTTGGCGGTCGCGCCGACCTTCTGGGGTTCCGGTTTGGGCTGCGCCGCGTTGTCCGTTGCTGCCGGATCGGCATCGGGAGCCTGCGGCTTGGCCTCGGGAATGGCGGCGGTCTGAGCGCCGTCCATCTTGTCGCCCGGCGTCTTCGCGGCCGTCTCGCTCGCCGGTGCGGGTGCGGCAACCTGCGCCAGCGCGTCCGAGGCGTCGTTCTCCGCGGTCGGTTCGGCGAAGGCCGTGTCGGTTGATTGCGTAGCGGTCGGCTCGGCGGCCTGCTCCGATGGAACTGGTTTATCCGCTGCCTGCTCCGACGGGGATTTGGAGTCGGAAGCAGTCCAGCGGGGGTTGTTCGACGCCAGCGCCGGAATGCTGGCTACGCGGGCCGCCGTCGTAGGCGTAACGGCATCCGCCTTGGGCGCGACCTGCGGTGCCGAGGCCACGGTCACCGCCGCCGCCACGGGAGCGATCTTCGTCGTCTTCACCGGGATTGTCGGGACGGTTTGCTCGGCGCTGGCCGCGGCAACCTGCCGGCCTCCGCCAGGAATGCACAACCAGAGCGCCACCGCGGCCACGCCGAGCAGCGCGACCGTGCCCACCGCTGCAATGACCAGATGCGCGTTCGACTGCATCTTCTGCCAGAAGGATGGCCGTACGTTATAGCCGAACTGCATTGTGAAGCGCTGCCGTTCCGGCGTGCCGAAACTGAAGGGCTCGTTCACTCAAACCACCTCCAACAAGCGGGCCGACGTTCTTTCGATCACCGCCACAACGATTGGCTTCGATCAGCATCGGTCCCGAAAATCATTGCGAACAAGGTCCGCGAAATCCCCGGATTTTCGCCCATAATTGCATCTTTTACTGCTGATTATGGCATGAGTGAGCCAAATTGCGAAATTCTCGCCGTCCGTTAAGGCTTCCACAACCTGCCGCGTGCAAGCCGCCTGCGTCGAATCGGTTGCTCCGGCTGGGCTGCCAGCCTTAAATCCTGTCGCGCAGGGCGAACCAGCTGAGCGCGAGGAACAAGAGCGGCGCGCGAAAGCGGCGGCCGCCGGGGAAGGCGGGGATATTCAGGTCCTCGATCGGTTTCAAGCGGTCGCGATTGCCGGCAATGGTCTCGGCATAGAGCTTGCCGAAGAAGTTCGACAGCATGACGCCGTGGCCGGAATAGCCGCCGATCGAAATCACATTCGGCATCACTTCGCGCACGAACGGCTTTCTCGGCATCGTGATGCCGACATAGCCGCCCCAGCCATGCGTGATCTCGACATCCTTGAGGTCCGGGTAGAGCTCGGCGATCTGCCTGCGGATGTGGATATGGATGTCCTTCGGATCGTTGACGGCATAGACCTCGCGGCCGCCGAACAACAGCCGGCCGTCTTTCGACTTGCGGAAATAGCGCACCACGAAACGGGAGTCGTCGACGGACTCGCCGCCGGGCAGAACTTTCGAGTCCGAGCCCAGCGGCACGGTCGCGCCGATGAACGAGCCGATCGGCATGATATGCGCCGCGCTCACCGGCTCGAGATTGCCGCCATAGGCATTGACCCCGATCAGGCATTTGTCGGCTGTGATCGTGCCCTTGCGCGTCGCGACCTTCACCTTGCCGCCATTGGAAACGATGCCGGTGGACGGCGTCTGCTCGAAGAGATGCGCGCCCGCGGCCGCCGCCACTTTCGCCGTGCCGATCACCAGCTTCAGCGGATGGATGTGACCGGTGCCGATGTCGCGGGTGCCGCCGAAGTAGCGCGTCGAGCCCAGCCGCTGCGCCGTCTCCGCCGCGTCCATGAAGCTGACATGCGGATAGCCGAAGCGGCTTGCCATGATCTCGGCGTGGCGCTTGTAGTCGTCGACGTAACGTTGCTTGTGCGCCACCGAAAGCTGGCCCGGCATATAGTCGATGTCGATCGCGTTGCTGGCCGCGAAGTCAAGCAGATGCGCCTTGGCTTCCTCGGCCATATCGAACAGCGCCTTGGCACGGGAAAGGCCATATTCGGCCTCCAGTTCCTCGGCCCATGCGCGCTGCCCGGTGCCGAGCTGGCCGCCATTGCGCCCCGATGCGCCGTCGCCGAAGCGATAAGCTTCGATCAGCACCACATCGGTGCCGGCCTTGGCCAGATGCGCTGCCGCCGACAAGCCGGTGAAGCCGCCGCCTATGATGACAACGTCGCAGGTCCGGTCGCCGTCGAGAGGCGGATATTCGGGGCGAGGGCCGACCGTATCCTCATACCAGGATCGGCCAGGAGAGATGGGGGATTGGTAGGGCACGGGAAAGCCAGTGAATGGTGAATAGTGAATGGTGAATAGCTCGGCAAAACCTGCTGGCCGCGTTCAACCATCCAAGATGAAACTACTCACCATTCACCACTCACCATTCACGCGACGAAGTCGCCACTCACACATTCAGCAGCAGATATTCCCGCTCCCACGGGCTGATGACCTCCATGAAGGTCTCGAATTCGGCCCGTTTGATCGCTGCGTAGGTGGCGGCGAAGGATGTGCCGAGGATGGCCGCTAGCTCCTGATCGCCTTCGAACAGGTCGACCGCTTCCAGCAGGCTGCGCGGCAGGTCGATCTCGTCGGCGTTGGCCGTGGTCAGCACCGGGGGCTCCGCGTTGACCTTCCTGGTCATGCCGATCAGCCCGCAGGCCAGCGACGCGGCCAGTGCCAAATAGGGGTTGGCGTCGGAGGACGGGATGCGGTTTTCGACGCGCCGCGCCGCCGGATCCGAACGCGGCACGCGGAAGGCGGTGGTGCGGTTGTCATAGCCCCATTTGTTGTTGACCGGGGCCGATGCCTGTTGCGTCAGCCGGCGATAGGAATTGACGTAAGGCGCAAACATCACCAGCGCGTTCGGCACATGCTTCTGCATGCCGCCGATGAAGTGGAAGAAAGCGTCTGTCTCGGAGCCGTCCTCGGCCGAGAAGATGTTCTTGCCGGTCTTCTTGTCGATCACGGACTGGTGGATATGCATGGCGGAGCCCGGCTGCCCCTGGATCGGCTTGGCCATGAAGGTGGCGTAGATCTCGTGCTTCAGGGCCGCCTCGCGGATGGTGCGCTTGAACATGAACACCTGGTCGGCGAGCTCGATCGGGTTGCCGTGACGCAGATTGATCTCGAGCTGGCCGGCGCCCTCCTCATGGATCAGCGTGTCGATCTCCAGGCCCTGCCGCTCCGAGAAATGGTAGATGTCGTCGATCAACTCGTCGAACTCGTTGACGCCGGCGATCGAATAGCCCGCGCCGCCGCCGATCGGCCGCCCCGAGCGTCCGACGGGCGGCGTCAGCGGATAGTCCGGATCGGGGTTCTTGCGCACCAGATAGAATTCGATCTCGGGCGCCACCACCGGTTTGAGCCCACGCTCATCATAGGCGGCAAGCACGCGCTTCAGCACGTTGCGCGGCGTGAATTCGACGGAGCGGCCGTCCTGGTGCACGAGATCG
This sequence comes from Mesorhizobium sp. M2E.F.Ca.ET.209.01.1.1, assembly GCF_004010375.2. Lineage (NCBI taxonomy): Bacteria > Pseudomonadati > Pseudomonadota > Alphaproteobacteria > Hyphomicrobiales > Phyllobacteriaceae > Mesorhizobium > Mesorhizobium sp. M2E.F.Ca.ET.209.01.1.1. The sequence continues at coordinate 304,711 of NZ_SADP02000007.1, forward strand.
CAGATCACCGCTGCCGTCGGGTCTTCTTCCCAGGGCACGACGGTCAACGTGGACAGATCGGGCAACAGCTTCAGGTCGCCGTCATCCTCGGGATAGTGGAAGCCGTTGCCGTCTTCCGGGTAGCCGCCCGAGATCGTCGTCATGAAGACGGCCGACGGCAGCGCCAGCGAGGTGTTGGAGGTGAATTTCTTCGACGGCATCATCTTGCCGCGGGCGACGCCCGCCTGGTCCGGCGTGATGCACTCGATATCCTCGATGCCGCGCCACTCCAGCCAGGCGCTGGCCTCCTTCCAGTTCTTCACACCGCGTTCGTTTTTCAAGAAGGCAGGCGTGCGAGCGCGTCCCCCCCGGCTTGACGGACGGACTTCCCTTTTTTCAGGCGGCATCATTCACCAGATTGTGTTGCGGATTTCAGACTATAGCCGGGCGCTACGGGGGAAGGGAAGGGGAGGCGGGAGAAGCAGGCATCCGTCTTCAGGCTGGCGGCGCGCCGCAACAACAGGTACACCGGCCGTCCATGAAGAACGGTGCCAACACATGCCCGCCTCTCATTTGACCACAATCGGCTTCGATGCCGACGACACGCTGTGGCAGAATGAGCAGTTCTTCCGCATGACCGAGAAACGCTTCGCCGAAATGCTGGCGGAGCACGGCGACCACGAGCATATCGCGGCAAGGCTGCTCGAGGCGGAAAGGCGCAACCTCGCTATCTACGGCTTCGGCATCAAGGGCTTTACCCTGTCGATGATCGAGACAGCGGTCGAGATCACCGGTGGTGAGGTGCCTGGTTCGATCATCGGCGAGATCCTGGCTGCCGGCCGCGAGATGCTCCGCCATCCGATCGAGACGCTGCCGCATGCGCGCGAGACGGTCGAAAAGCTGGCGGGCTCCTACCATCTGGTGCTCATCACCAAGGGCGACCTCTTCGATCAGGAGCGCAAGCTTGCGCAGTCGGGAATGGGTGACCTCTTCGACGCGGTGGAGATCGTCAGCGACAAGAGCGCCGCCACCTATGCCCGCATCTTCAGTCGCCATGGCGACGGACCGCAAAAAAGCATGATGGTCGGCAATTCGCTGAAGTCGGATGTCGTGCCTGCCATCGAGGCCGGCGGTTGGGGCATCCATGTGCCGCACGAATTGACCTGGGCGGTCGAACATGCCGAGGCGCCGGTTGCGGCGCCGCGTTTCCGCCAGATCGCCGATCTCGGCGAGTTGCCGAGCCTGGTCGAAGCCATCGCAAAGGCCGGCTGAACGCCGTCCAATCTAACCGCGCCCTGTCAGGCGATCGACCACCGGTTGCAGCCTCTCGGGCGTGATCGGCTTGGCAACGACCGCATCGACCACGCTCGACAGGCCAAGGCTCTCCGGCGTGCCATTCCTGGTTGAGAGCAGGATAACCGCGGGCAGTGGCTTGCCGGAGACGCGCCGCAGCGCGTCGATGGCCGACATCAGCCGGTCGCAATCCTTGTCGTCGGGGCCGCCGTCCAGGATGACGGCGCCGGGTAGTTGGCGGGCCAGTGTCTTCTCGGCGGCTTCGGGCGGTTCCGAGATCGGCTTCAGGCCCGATTTCTCGACGATTTTCGACACCACGACCCGGTTGATCGATGATTTTCCGACGACCAGCACCTTGGAAAAATCCGCCGCCATCGCGCGGGCTGCCGGTCTCGGATGTTTTTCGGAGTGGTCGTCACGGTCGGCGGGACACATCGGCGGGCTGGCACTCTGGTTCAATGCAGGGTTGAAACCTGAGGCAGAATTGAGTGAGATCGCGGCCGGTGTCAAGCTGAAATGGCCGAGGCCGAAAATATAGCAAGAAAATCCTAAATTCAGCGCAAGTCGTGCCCCCCGACGGCAAAGGCAAATCGAAAAAATGCGACAGTCTCCCGAACGTATAACGCACGGAAGACTGTCGCCGAGACTGTTGACGTTACGTCAAGTATGGCTTTGATGGGTGACGATCACGGGGATCAGAAGGTCACCCCAGTTTCCGTCGCCGCCATGGTGCCTGGCCGAGCGCACCAGCTCCACCGAGACGCCGGCCTCGACTGCCTTCATGACCGACTGGTTGAGCCTGTGCAGATCGTTGGCGAGCATGCGGATCGTCGCCTGCTGGTCGACGCTCATCGCGCTCGATTGCTCTTCCGCCCTTTCCTTGACGCGGCTTATCGATGCCATTGGTCTTCTCCTCGATTAAAAATGCCCTGCGGGCGTTTCCTCTGGTTGTTATCCGTTACTCGGCCGCCGGCCTGAACTGGGCGTGCTCGGTCGATTCATGCATGGCGGTGGTCGAAGACTGGCCGCCGGTGATCGCCATCGACACGGCATCGAAATAGCCGGTGCCGACTTCGCGCTGGTGCTTGGTTGCGGTGTAGCCGTTGGCTTCCGCCGCGAACTCGGCCTGCTGCAGTTCCGAATAGGCTGCCATCTGGCGGTCCTTGTAGCCGCGCGCCAGCTCGAACATGCCGAAGTTCAGCTGGTGGAAGCCGGCCAGCGTGATGAACTGAAACTTGTATCCCATCGCGCCAAGCTCCTTCTGGAACTTCGCGATCGTGGCATCGTCGAGGTTCTTCTTCCAGTTGAACGACGGCGAGCAGTTGTAGGCGAGCAGCTTGCCCGGATGGTGCTTGTGCACGCCCTCGGCGAACTTCCTGGCCTGCGCCAGATCCGGCTTCGAGGTCTCGCACCAGATCAGGTCGGCGTGGGGCGCATAGGCCACGGCGCGCGCGATGCAAGGCTCGATGCCGTTCCTCACATTGTAGAAACCCTCGACCGTGCGGCCTGCATCGTAATCGACAAAAGGCCGGTCGCGCTCGTCGATGTCGGAAGTCAAGAGCTTCGCCGCTTCCGCGTCCGTGCGCGCCACGACCAGCGTCGGCGTGCCCATCACGTCGGCCGCCAGGCGTGCCGCGTTGAGGTTGCGGATATGCGCCGCGGTCGGGATCAGCACCTTGCCGCCGAGATGGCCGCACTTCTTTTCCGACGCCAGCTGGTCTTCATAGTGGACGCCGGCGGCACCTGCCTCGATGAAGGCCTTCATGATCTCGAAGGCGTTGAGCGGGCCGCCGAAGCCGGCTTCCGCGTCGGCGACGATCGGCGCGAACCAGGTCTCGACCGAAAGCCCATTGCCTTCGGACGTCTCGATCTGGTCGGCGCGCTGCAGGGTGCGGTTGATGCGCTTGACGAGTTCCGGCGCCGCGTTGGCCGGATAAAGCGACTGGTCCGGATACATGGCCGAAGCCGTGTTGGCGTCCGCGGCCACCTGCCAGCCAGAGAGATAAATCGCCTTCAGTCCGGCGCGAACCTGCTGCATGGCCTGGTTGCCGGACATCGCGCCGAGCGCGTTGACGAAATCCTCCTCGTTGATGAGCTTCCATAGCCGGTTCGCGCCCATCTCGGCTAGCGTCTGGCGGATTTGCACGGAGCCGCGCAGCCGCTTCACATCCTCTGGCGAGTAGGGGCGCTCGATGCCGTCAAAACGGCCTTCCGGCGCGGAGGGGACGAGGTTGTAAAAATCGGTCATTGGTCACTCCGGATCGTTTGAAACTGCTTCAGCGCCGCATCGCAATGGACATATCCCGCGACGTCTGCGTGTGACATCGTTTACATTGCGACGCGAAATAGGCCCAGGGAAACCGCCATTTGGCGCCAAAAATAAAGGAAAAGCTGTGTTGCCATTGACAAGTCAGCTCTGTAAATTTGTCACGATTGTAAAACCGGCAGGGCGAGCATCGGGCTCGATGCGCATGTAAATTCTTGTCAAGGGCGGAACGGATGGCCGAGCAGAAGATCTTTGCCGGGCCGCGGCTGCGCCGGCTGCGCAACGCCAGGGGGCTGACCCAGACGGCAATGGCCGAGGGACTGGGCATCTCGCCCTCCTACCTCAACCTCATCGAGCGCAACCAGCGGCCGCTGACGGTGCAGCTCATCCTCAAGCTGGCCTCCGTCTACAAGGTCGATCCGCATGAATTGCAGGGAGAGACAAAAGGCTCGATCGCGGCCTTGCGCGAAGCGTTCAGCGATCCGCTTCTTGCCGGCGAACTGCCCGGCGATCAGGAACTGATCGACCTCGCCGAGACAGCGCCCAATGCTTCGGCGGCGATGGTGAAGCTCTTTCGCGCCTATCGCGAGCAGGCCGAGCGTCTGTCCGATCTCAACCAGCTTCTGGCCAAGGAGGGCAGGGTGACCGCGCTGTCCGGCACGCGCCTTCCCGCCGACGAGGTCCACGAAGTGTTCGAACGCCGGCCGAACCACTTTGCTGCGCTGGAGGAGGAGGCGGAGGCTTTCACATCGGTCCTCGATCCCGGCGACGATCTGTTCGGCGCGCTCAAGGCCTGGTTGCGGCGCGAGCACGGCATCGTCGTCAAGGTGCTGCCGGTCGCCACCATGCCCAACTGGCGCCGCCGCTACGACCGCCATTCGCAGCGCCTGTTCCTGTCGGAGCGGCTGTCGCCTTTCGACCAGTTGCGCGAGGTCGCCATGGAGGCGAGCCTGATGCGCATGTCGGTGGCCGTCGCGGGCGAGATCCAGGGGCTGAAGCTCGGCACGGACGAGGCGCGCCGGCTCGCCCGCTTCGAGCTCGGCCGCTATGCCGCGCACGCCCTGATGATGCCCTATCAGGTCTTCCACGCCGCCGCCGTTCGCGCCCGCTACGACATCGATGTCTTGCGTTCCCGCTTTGGCGTCTCTTTCGAGCAGGCGGCCAACCGCCTGACCATGCTGCAGCGGCAGGGCGCGGCCGGCGTGCCGTTCTTCATGCTGGAAGTCGACAATGCCGGCAACCGCTTCCGCAAGGCCGGCAGCCAGGGTTATCCGCAAAGCCGCTTCGGCGGCGGTTGCCCCAAGCTTCCCGTTCATGCGGCCTTCTCGCAGCCGGGCCAGATCCTGGTCGAGGCGGTGGAAATGCCCGATGGCGCCGAGTTCCTTTGCATCGCCCGCACGCTGGAAGGCCCGCAAGGCGCCTTCTCCGAACGGCCGCGTCGCACCGCGCTCCTGCTTGGTTGCGATATCGGTTTCCGCGACGAGATCGTCTATGGGGCGGCGCTGCCGGCCGGATCCTCCGGCAAGCCCGGGCAAGGCTTCGCCACCCCGGTCGGCCCCGCCTGCAGGCTTTGCGAGCGCGCCGGCTGCCTGGCGCGCGCCGAGCCGCCGGTGACACGCCCGCTCGGCCTCGACGAGATGGTGACGGGCCTCAGCGCCTTCGATTTCCAGGGATGACGGGGCGGACGTGCCCTAAGCTTCGCCGGGCGCTGGATCACGCCGACCCGGCGTCTTTGCGCTAGGCGATTGCGACACAGTCCCGTCGTCTAAGCCGCGGTCTTGTCGTCTGAGACACGGTTCTGTCGTCCTTGGTGCATCGTGCAGCCCGCAAACTCGCTGACAATCGTGTCCATGACCGATACCGCCTCGCCCCGTGCCGCCTTGCCTGCCGTCTCGCCGCGCGAGGAGCGGATCGGCATGCTCCTGGTCTTCCTCTCGGCATTGATGTGGAGTTTCGGCGGCACCATCGCCCGCTTCATCCATATCGACGACAGCTGGACCGTGGTGTTTTGGCGCTCCCTCTGGGCGGTGGCCTTCCTTATTGCCTTCATGGTCTGGCGCGACGGTTGGCGCGGCACGTTGAGGTTGTTCCGCGACATGGGGTTGCCCGGGCTTGGAGTCGCCCTCTGCTTCGCCACCGCCTCCACCAGCTTCGTCGTGGCGCTCGCCTACACCACGGTCGCCAACATCCTTTTGATGCAGGCCGGAGTGCCGCTGCTGGCGGCGCTCCTTGCGTGGCTCTTGTTTCGCGAGCGTGTCAGCCCGGCGACCTGGGTCGCCATTGCCGCAGTGATCACCGGCGTCGCGATCATGGTCTCCGAATCCCTCGACGGGGCCGTGTCCCCCATCGGTGACGGCCTGGCGCTGCTGATTGCGGTGGTGTTTTCCGTGGCGACTGTGATCACCCGGCGCTTCGCCCATGTGCGCATGGTGCCGGCCAATTGCCTCGCGGCGCTGCTCGCTTGCGTGTTAGCGGCATCTCAAGCCTCGCAGTTTGCCGTGTCCGGACGCGACATGGGCTTCCTCTTCGCCTTCGGCGTCATCAACCTCGGCGTCGGCCTCGCCTTTTTCGCCATGGGCGCCCGGCTCGTGCCGGCGGCGATCGCGGCGCTGCTCGGCACCTTCGAGCCGATCCTTGGGCCGATCTGGGTCTGGCTCGTCCATTCCGAGGTGCCGTCGGTGCGCACCATCATCGGCGGCGCCATCGTGGTCACGGCGCTGCTCGTCCATATCGGCCTCGAGTTCAAACGCCAGGCACGGCCGGCGCGTCCCGGCATCACCGGTCTGCCGTCGCCCAATTGACCAATGCATGTCGCCCAGAAGTGTGCAGCGGTTCTGGGACAACGACATGCATCAAGACAACAGCATGTCGCCCAAAAGTGCGCAGCGGTTTTGGGTGAACGACATGCATCAAACAAAGACCTAACAGGCTGCGGAAAAACTCTTTCGTCTGGGGCCAGTCCGTGATTCGATTCCGCCGGAGAGATTGGAGGATGAGATGCGCGGTGGAGATGATGGGACGGAAGGGCTTTTTTCCTATGTGAGCTGCGAGGCTCGGGTTCCATCGGATCATCCGCTTCGAGCCATCCGGGCA
>NZ_SADP02000795.1:0-320 GCF_004010375.2 Mesorhizobium sp. M2E.F.Ca.ET.209.01.1.1
GGCGCTTCCGGCGACCTCGCGCCGCTCTCGCACATGACGGCCGTCATGATCGGCGTCGGCGAATGTTTCACCCCGCACGGCCGCTTCCCGGCCAAGGTCGCCTTTGTGTCGCATGGGCTCGAGCCGGTGACGCTCGGCGCCAAGGAAGGGCTGGCGCTGCTCAACGGCACGCAGTTCTCGACGGCGTTTGCACTGGCCGGCCTGTTCGAAGCCGAGACGCTCTACCAGTCGGCGCTGGTCGCCGGCGCGCTGTCGACCGACGCCGCCAAGGGCTCCGACGCGCCCTTCGATCCGCGCATCCATTTGCTCCGTAAGCACCG
>NZ_SADP02000796.1:0-320 GCF_004010375.2 Mesorhizobium sp. M2E.F.Ca.ET.209.01.1.1
GGCAGAACATCCGTGTGGATGGGGGCATCACAAGGGCGCTGTAAGGCACCGACGTGGCCGCCTCAGATCATCCCGGCTTGCGGGAATTGATCACCCACAGCAAGGCTATCGAGGCTACCAGGACGATCGAATTGGCGACCAAGACGTTCCAGAAGCGCGTCGGATCGTCGGCCACGGCGATCCAGTGCTTCCAGCCGCGGATCTCGCCTGTCTTGATGCCGCAGGCAATGTTGTAGATCGCCAGCGCAGCGAGCGCCGCCATCAGAACAAAGAGGTCGTTGTTCTTGTTGCGATCCATGAGAGCGGCTTTTAACAGCGCC
>NZ_SADP02000797.1:0-320 GCF_004010375.2 Mesorhizobium sp. M2E.F.Ca.ET.209.01.1.1
GTTTGCGTCAAGCGCGGGCAGGCAAACGTCCAAGAAGCATTTCCGGCGAAACATTTGTAGACCGGAATCCTCGTCCTTGAATTGGCCGGCTTGGCGTCCCATAAGGGCACAGGGCTTTGGAATCGCAGAACAAGAAGACGGGCAAAAATTTGAATGCCGACTTTGTTTCGGTTTGTCGTGACGCTGGCGGTTCTTGCAGCCATCGCCTATGGCGCGATGTTCGCGCTGGCGATGTTCGTGGAGCCTAAAAAAGCGGAAATAAGCATCCGTATCCCGGCCGAAAAGCTGAACCCGAAGAAAAACTGACGAAGCACTGATCC
>NZ_SADP02000798.1:0-320 GCF_004010375.2 Mesorhizobium sp. M2E.F.Ca.ET.209.01.1.1
CGTAGACCAGGTTCTCGACCAGGCGGACGGCATATTCCGGCTGCCAGGCGAGCATCCAGCGCTCGCGGAACGTGCCGCGGCTGCGCCCGACATCGGTCAGCCTGCCCCAGTTGACGCCGAGCACGTTCAGCCGATGCAGCAGTGTCGAGCGGAAGAGACCGCTCTCGCTGCGCAGGTCGACGGAAAGTTCCCGCTCAAGCGCCTCTGGCTTCAGCCTTGCCGCCTTCTGGTTGCGCTGCAAATCGTCGATCAGCGGCGCGAGCGGGGTGTCGGACGGGATTTCGCCGACATCGGCGCCGAGCAGCAATTCGGCCTCGACC
>NZ_SADP02000799.1:0-280 GCF_004010375.2 Mesorhizobium sp. M2E.F.Ca.ET.209.01.1.1
GCGGCGATGGCGTCCTTGCGGTCGGCGGCGATTCCGAGATCGAGCGCGCGGGCACCGACCGACTGTGCTGCCGCGGCGACGCCATAAGCGTTGGACGAGATGATCTGGTCCGGCCCGAGTTCGCTGCCGGGCTGCAACAGTTCGTCACCGGTGGCGATGATGGCGACCAACGGCCGTTTCACCACGCTCACTCGGGGGTGGTTGGCCGATGCCGCCAGCGACAGTGCAGCCGGGTCGAGCAAGCGCCCCTTCTCCAGCAGCACGTCGCCCTTGGAAAAAT
>NZ_SADP02000800.1:0-320 GCF_004010375.2 Mesorhizobium sp. M2E.F.Ca.ET.209.01.1.1
CTGCAAGCCGACAAGGATTATGTCGCGTTCATCCCAATCACGCGTATCGCTGCCATAGAAGAGCCAACTGCCATCGTCTTCCATATGCGAAACATATGCGATCCAGTCGTCCCTGGAGAATATGCTCCTGTCCGCGAACACCGCGACATCGGGCGAATCCGAAAACTTCCACTCGCCCATGATATTCCCCCAAACAGTCCGAACGACGTCACGCCGTCCGCACAAACCCTTCGCTCGCCCTGAGCAGGTTGCGCGTATAATCCTCGCTGACCCGGTGCCCGATCAGCTGGCTCGCCGTCAGAGTTTCCACCGCATCGCCA
>NZ_SADP02000801.1:0-320 GCF_004010375.2 Mesorhizobium sp. M2E.F.Ca.ET.209.01.1.1
GGCGAAACGATCCTGCCGCTCGATGAGATAAGCGATTTGCAGGCGCTTGTCTTGGCGGTACCGCACAACGTCTATCTCACCAGTGAGAGAGCGCGTCTTTTTCAAATGATCAAGCAGGGCGGGACGCTGTTCGACATCAAGTCTGCCATCAAGCCGAATGAAATCCCTGACAATTTGAAGTATTGGAGTCTGTAAGGCTCGGCCTGAATTCAACACTGGGATCTACCGTGAGGTTAAGCAGGCCGATTCTGACCACCGACGCAGCCGGTCTTAGAGGATTCCATCTCCACAAGAGGCGGGCGTGGCTCGACCGGCTGAAC
>NZ_SADP02000802.1:0-320 GCF_004010375.2 Mesorhizobium sp. M2E.F.Ca.ET.209.01.1.1
GCCATGTATCCCTGGGCATTCTTGGCATACCCCACCGAGATCATGATCACGTCGCGCTCATCGCCTTGAACATTTTCGAGGTTCTTGACGAAGAATGGCTCGCTTGGATGAGCGTGAAAGAATTCCTCGGTGTCGGGATTTAGTCGCCGCAGCGCTTCGAGTTCATCCTGGATCGCGCGGCGTTGGCTAACCGAAAATGTTGCAACGCCTAGAGTCTCTTGCGGGTTCACCTTCGCATGACGGATGATCGCCTCCGCTACTGCTCTCGCCTCTACCGGATTGGTTCCTGTGCCGCCGGAATCGAAGACCCCCTCCGGCAC
>NZ_SADP02000803.1:0-320 GCF_004010375.2 Mesorhizobium sp. M2E.F.Ca.ET.209.01.1.1
TCGAAAGCTGCGATGCCTTGCTCTGTCCCGTCGCCATGACGACGGCCTTCCCGCATTGCAGGCCCGGCAGCCCGCTTGAGGTAAACGGCAAGGACGAAAGCTATTGGATGCTGCCGGCCTACGGCGCGGTCTTTAACTACTCCGGCCATCCGGCACTGGCATTCCCTTGCGGGCAGGACAGCGCCGGTTTGCCGATCGGCCTGCAGCTTGTCGGCCGGCATTGGTCGGAAGCGAGGCTGCTCAGCATTGCGGCCGCGATAGCTTCGCTCGCCGGCGGTTTTCACCGGCCGCCGGGTTATTGAGCGAAACGCTCCAGCCCG
>NZ_SADP02000804.1:0-320 GCF_004010375.2 Mesorhizobium sp. M2E.F.Ca.ET.209.01.1.1
GCCACAAGGGCGCTTGGAGAGCTTGCTCAATGCGAAGCGAACCTTGCTCTGCTCTCCCGACAGGCGCAGCAACAGGGAACGGCCCGCTTTACGCCCGGGGCGCGGCAACTTTATCGCTGGCATCAAGAGACGGATCTTGGGCTGTATCCATATTTGCAGGGTGGGAATAGCGGCCCTGCCTGCGCAGATGAAGCGACACTCGACTACGCCTCATGCGTCAAACTCTGCCGCGAACGAGGCCTGGAAATACTCGCCGTCATCCTGATGCAGGATGAGCAGCGGTCCCTTGTCCGTATGTTCGCTCCGGGGTTGCGTTCGAC
>NZ_SADP02000079.1:0-648 GCF_004010375.2 Mesorhizobium sp. M2E.F.Ca.ET.209.01.1.1
CCGGCTCGAAAAACTGTGGGTTCCGAACGTCCGCGTCCAGGTCTCGCCGTCCTTGCCGATATCGAAACTGACTTTGACCGGGACATCCGTCGCGGCGGCGGGAAAGCCGATCAGCCGCGCCGCAAGCCGGCTAAGCATGCCGCTGCCGCGTTCGACTCTGGCGCGGCCCTGCGCCATTGCCGCTCCCTCATGGATGGCGCGGATTTCAGCGGGAAGGTTTTTCCAGGCATCGCCAAGCAGGTCGGGATAGAGGCCTCTGGCCTCACTGTCGTCCCTCAAGCCGGTATAGATCGTCTTGCTGGCGAAGAGCTTCTCGTAGTCCTCTAGCTCGACGTCGCGCACCGCCGCCCGTACGCCCGGCATGGGCATGCGGTCGTCGAGCGCCTTGCGGATGATCGCCTCGACCGCCATGGACGGGATCAGCGGCCCGTCATCGCCCTCGGCCAAAAGGTGCCAGGACCGCCTGATCGGCCTGCCATCCGCATCCGCACCCTCGACCGCCACGAACATGCCGCCGCGATGCTCGCCCCAGGACAGCCGGTTGGTCGCCCAGTGCATCAGCGGCGCCAGCGACGACAGGGACGGGACGAGGCCAGCGCGGACCAGCCAGGCGAGGCCGATCAGCGCCCGGTGCAGCACCTCCGGCAC
>NZ_SADP02000805.1:0-320 GCF_004010375.2 Mesorhizobium sp. M2E.F.Ca.ET.209.01.1.1
GGCGGCATAGGTCGACTTGTTGCCGGCCGGATCGGAGCTCACCGTCGAATAGGTGTTCTCGCCGTCGGTCAGCACGATGACGATCTTGTCGTTGCCGCGTTCGGTCTCCTGCCGTCCCTCGGTGAAGGGCGAGGCGCTCGAGACGCTGCGCCAGCCCCAGGCCATGCCTTCCGGCACATTGGTGGCGCCGACATCGACCATGGCGTCGATCGCGTTTTTGACCGTGGTGGCGCCGGCCGAGGTGGAGACATCGGTCAGCGGCGTGATGGCGGTCGTGCTGCAACTGGTGTTCGGCCCGGCATTGGAGCCGTAGGCAGGGG
>NZ_SADP02000806.1:0-320 GCF_004010375.2 Mesorhizobium sp. M2E.F.Ca.ET.209.01.1.1
GAGGCGGCAGGTCCGTGATTGGACCGCAGGCGCTTCTATCGCGAATGATCGTGGTCTTGAAGAGGCGAATGCGAGCAGCTTTTGCGCAGCTATCTCTTGGACTCGCTCATACGCCGCGCTTGCCGAAGCCGGCCGGGCGCGGCCTGCCGAAAGGCTGCGGCGCCGGCGGGACGCGAGCGGTTGAAGCGGCGGGAACGGCGGCTCGTGACGAAGTGGCCGGCGCCGCGGCGCGTCCGGGGCGTGTCGAAGCCTGTCGCGGGCAGCAACATCGACGAACTGACGGATGTCTTCGAGTTCGATGGCCCGCTGCCGGCATCGAC
>NZ_SADP02000807.1:0-320 GCF_004010375.2 Mesorhizobium sp. M2E.F.Ca.ET.209.01.1.1
GCCGCATTGCCGTCCCATTCGTCGAATCTTGGCCGGCAATGTGGCGGGCCGGATTTCTTTTTCGTCTAATATCCTTTTGAAAAGATTGAGCTATTTAAGATCGTCGGGTCGGGAAGCGCGGGCGGTTCGCTATCGCTGCGAGCCGTGACTCGACGCGACTTGACGGCCCTGATCGAGAGGGGTGCCTGATCAAAACGGGCGCCCGCATTTCCAGGAGAGCATGCCATGCGCAAGCTTATCGTGACGGCGGCAGCGGCCGCCTTTCTCGCCTCCGGTGGCGCCGCGTTCGCGGCGGTCAAGCACACCACCGGCACTGTGAA
>NZ_SADP02000808.1:0-320 GCF_004010375.2 Mesorhizobium sp. M2E.F.Ca.ET.209.01.1.1
GAAATCCAGCCGGAGTCCAGACAATTGTTGACGTACCTTGATTCGTTCCCGGCCAAATACGGCCGATAGACAGGAGTGGGCTCTGTACAAGTTTTGTCGAACGTGTCCGGGAAAATTGCGCTTTTCATCAAGATAAGGCCCCCGCGCATTTCGACTCTTAGCCTAGCGCCAAAGGATAAAGGGCTCAACAAGTTAGTCGAAGCTGCCTATTTTTTTTTTTGTTTCTCGGCCAGGTGCTTGCCATGATCAAGTCCTGGGATGCCGCGCTCGCGGACTAGCAAGCCGACACGCCCCGCGCCCGCGGCATCATCTCCAAGGCG
>NZ_SADP02000809.1:0-320 GCF_004010375.2 Mesorhizobium sp. M2E.F.Ca.ET.209.01.1.1
GCCGAGGCCGGACGGCAGGTGTTTCTGTCAGGGGCTGCCGAGCCGTTTGGCCCGAAGATGGAGGCGATCCTGTTTGCTGCCGCTCGTCCCGACCATGTCGAGCAGGTGATCCGGCCGGCGGTCGAGCGCGGCTCGATAGTTTTGTGCGACCGCTTCATCGATTCCTCGCGCGTCTACCAGGGCGTCACCGGGGGCATCGATGCCGATTTCATGAAGGCGCTTGAAGCGGTGGCCATCAACGGCATGATGCCGGACATGACGCTGATCTTCGACATCGATCCCGTCGAAGGCCTGAAGCGCGCCACCGCCCGGCGCGGCGC
>NZ_SADP02000810.1:0-320 GCF_004010375.2 Mesorhizobium sp. M2E.F.Ca.ET.209.01.1.1
ATCTCGGCACGAATGACGGCAAGAGCGCCGAGATTGAACACCGGCAGTCTGCCCTGGAACAGCCGTGGCAGCACCGAGCGGATCGAATGGCAGTCGTAGAGGACAATCTTGCCATGCAAGGCGCGCAACCTGTCGATCTCGGCCCGCAAGGCGGCGTGATAGGGTGCAAAGAACTTCTCGCGGCGCTCGTCGATCTCAGACGGGCCCGGCTCTTCGCCGTCGCGATAGAGCGGATCGCCGTCGAAGGTTTCGGTCGGGCATAGGCCGGTGGTTGCCTGACCGGGGTAGAGCGAGGCGCCGGAAGGATCGCGGTTGACGTC
>NZ_SADP02000811.1:0-319 GCF_004010375.2 Mesorhizobium sp. M2E.F.Ca.ET.209.01.1.1
GTTCTTCTACATGCTTTTGCCACTGATCTGGCTGGTCATGGCGGCGCTGATCTACGGCTATGAGGTGCGCGACGACGCGGCGCTGATGCGGGTCAACGGCCGCGTCGAACGGTTCGGCCAGCGCTATGCCGGACTGCCGAAATTCCTGCGCGACTTCGTCGAGCATTTCATCGCCGGCTACCGTTCGCGCTACCTGCCGATCGCCAATGGCGTGCGGCTGACGGTGAGTTCCAGCCTGTTGCTGCTGTGCACGCTGATCGTCGGCTACCGCCTGCTCGACTGGGGCGCCGCCTGGCTGTGGCTTGGCGCGACAAGGCTG
>NZ_SADP02000812.1:0-319 GCF_004010375.2 Mesorhizobium sp. M2E.F.Ca.ET.209.01.1.1
GCTTGATCTCTTCGCCGGTCAGCGTCTCGTATTCGAGCAACCCTTCGGCCAGCGCGATCCAGTCCTTCTTCTTCTTGGTCAGCACAGTCTTAGCGGTGGAGTAGGCGTCGTCGATCAGCCGGCGCACCTCGGCGTCGATGATCTGCGCCGTCTCTTCCGAGATATTCTGCTGGCGCGCCACCGAATGCCCGAGGAAGACCTCTTCCTGGTTGTCGCCATAGGCGACATGGCCGAGCTTGTCGGAGAAGCCCCAGCGCGTGACCATGGCGCGCGCCAGCTTGGTCGCCTGCTCGATGTCGGAGGAGGCGCCGGAGGTGAT
>NZ_SADP02000813.1:0-319 GCF_004010375.2 Mesorhizobium sp. M2E.F.Ca.ET.209.01.1.1
GAAACGCGCTCCGTGCTACCGCGCACGCTGGTGGCGTTGCGGGATTGGGACGGAAAATCCGTGCCGGACGAGCCGGTCTACGCCGCGCTGGCCGGGGATCTGAAGGTCGCCAAAGACAACAGCACCGCAGCCCTGCTCGGCAAGAGGCTGAACTACGAGATTTCAGGCATGCGCAGCCGTGTCCTGGCGGCGGCCAGGATGGTGGAGAAGTCGGACGGCGGGCCCTACAGGGAAAAGTTCATCCAGCTCGGCAAGGAATGGGCCGAGCCGGAAACCTGGGCCGTCATCAAGCGCAACGAGGCTCCCGTCACTCCCTATT
>NZ_SADP02000814.1:0-319 GCF_004010375.2 Mesorhizobium sp. M2E.F.Ca.ET.209.01.1.1
ACATTGTCGAAGAACCATTTCCGCTCCGCCGCATCTGGGATCAGGCGGCTGAACGGGATGTCCGGATCGTAATGGACCAGCACCTTGCCGATGTCGAACACGATATGGCGGATTTCAGTCATGCTGTGTCTTACTCCGTCTGCCGCTCAAAGCGGGCGCTGCTTTTTGGTCGCGCCCGGTATGGCCGCCTCGATTACCTTTTTCATGACGGTTGGCAGCGCTTCCCCGGAAATTTCATGGGCCAGCGACCAGAAATGCCCATCCGGCGCATCGCCTGTGACATGGGCATGGAAAACATCGAGTTCGAGCGCGAAATGGG
>NZ_SADP02000080.1:0-648 GCF_004010375.2 Mesorhizobium sp. M2E.F.Ca.ET.209.01.1.1
CGACGAAAGCGAAGCCCGCGGCGAGGCGGGAAGCGGCAATGCCGACGGCAAGCAGCGAGCCGACGACGAGGGCCGCGGAGGTGGCGGTGGTGACGGCCAAGGACAAGCTCAGGGCGCTGCTCGGCAAGGGGCTGAAGTTCGACGACGGCAGGGCGATGTGCTTCTCGGCCGAGAGGTCCGACACCACGACGAAAGCCGAACACGGGATCGACAATGCCTCCAAGCATTTCGGCCTGGCCGTGCCCGAGGTCTATTCCGCGGAACTTTCGGAATTCGTTTTCGCTGCCGGCGTGCAACTGCTGAAGGAATTCCGGCCGGACGTGATGTATCTCACCACCACCGACTATGTGCAGCACAAATATGCGCCGGTGGTGCCCCAGGCCAATGCCTTCTACGAGATGTTCGACAAGTACCTTGTCGAGTTGGATGCTCAGGGCGCGGCGATCGTCGTCACCGCCGATCATGGCATGAAGCCGAAGCATCATGCCGACGGCTCGCCCAATGTCGTCTATGTCCAGGATCTTCTCGACGAATGGCTGGGTAAGGACGCGGCCAGGGTGATCCTGCCGATCACTGATCCCTATGTGGTGCATCACGGCGCGCTGGGTTCCTTCGCCACCGCCTATCTGCCGAAGGGCGCGGATCGGG
>NZ_SADP02000815.1:0-319 GCF_004010375.2 Mesorhizobium sp. M2E.F.Ca.ET.209.01.1.1
GCCTGGAGCATGGCGGTGAACGCAACCTGGCCGGCTGGCACGTCGATATGGAGTGCCTCATCGCCGGCCTCGACTATCTCACCCAGGTGGCGCAGGCGGCCGATACGCTCGGCTATTACGGCGTGCTGTTGCCGACCGGCCGCTCCTGCGAGGATTCCTGGGTTATCGCCTCGGCGCTGGCGCCGCTGACGAAGCGGCTACGCTTCCTCGTCGCGGTGCGGCCGGGCCTGCAGTCGCCGACGCTTGCCGCGCGCATGACCGCGACGCTCGATCGCATCTCGAACGGTCGGCTGCTGATCAACGTGGTCACCGGCGGCGA
>NZ_SADP02000816.1:0-319 GCF_004010375.2 Mesorhizobium sp. M2E.F.Ca.ET.209.01.1.1
GACCGCCAAGACCCCCGAAGCGGTCAACGCGATGCTGGGCAAGCTGGCCCCGGCCGCAGTGGCCAACGCCAAGCGTGAGGCCGCCGACCTGCAGGCGATGATCGACCAGGAACAGAAGGCGGCCGGCAAGCCGACGTTCAAGCTGGAACCGTGGGACTGGGTCTTCTACAGCGAGAAGGTCCGCCAGGCCAAATACAACTTCGACGAGTCGCAGCTGAAGCCGTACTTCGAACTGAAGAACGTGCTGGAGAACGGCGTGTTCTACGCGGCCGGCCAGGAATTCGGCCTGACCTTCAAGCAGCGCACCGACCTGCCGGTC
>NZ_SADP02000817.1:0-318 GCF_004010375.2 Mesorhizobium sp. M2E.F.Ca.ET.209.01.1.1
GTTCTGAGATAAACGCAGCGTCCGCCCAGCCCCGGCAGCGGCAGCTTGCGCGGCACGGACCCGGTCGCCAGCAGCAGTTTGTCATAGGGAACGGAAGAACCGTCCGACAGCTGCACGGCGCGTGCGGCGCGGTCGATCGCGACGGCCCGGATGGAATGGATGTGCCGGATCGAGCGCTCGGCCAAAAACTCTTCGCTGGCGATCGCCTTGATGACCGGCGCCTCGCTGGCCATCGCTTCCTTCGACAGCGGCGGCCGCTCATAAGGCAGATGCGGCTCGTCGCCGATAAGCGTCACCGGTCCTTCAAGATCGGAAGAG
>NZ_SADP02000818.1:0-318 GCF_004010375.2 Mesorhizobium sp. M2E.F.Ca.ET.209.01.1.1
GTGCTCTTCCGATCTGGCGCTGAAGCCGGTCGCCGCCATGCTGAAGCTCGCGCCGTCGTCGCTCCCATCGGCATCGCCGATGGCGAAGCCGGGCACGCATGCCGGGCAGGGAACCAAAAAACGCGGCCGCGTCGCGATCCTCACCGGCTGCGCGCAATCGGTGCTCGATCCGGCCATCAACGACACCACCATCTCGCTGCTTACGAGGCTCGGCGTCGAAGTGGTGGTGCCGGAAGACGAGGGCTGCTGCGGCGCGCTTGTCCACCACATGGGCCGCGAAGCGGCGGCGCTCGCCTCGGCAAGACAGAACATCGACGC
>NZ_SADP02000819.1:0-318 GCF_004010375.2 Mesorhizobium sp. M2E.F.Ca.ET.209.01.1.1
AGCACGTCGAGCATGGTGAGTTCAGGATCGATCGCCTCGACGCCCTCGATGTGGAACACTGCGGCAACCGTGCCTTGCGCCATGGCGTGGCGCACATCGCCGGCACTGCG
Organism: Mesorhizobium sp. M2E.F.Ca.ET.209.01.1.1; assembly: GCF_004010375.2. Classification (NCBI taxonomy): domain Bacteria; kingdom Pseudomonadati; phylum Pseudomonadota; class Alphaproteobacteria; order Hyphomicrobiales; family Phyllobacteriaceae; genus Mesorhizobium; species Mesorhizobium sp. M2E.F.Ca.ET.209.01.1.1. Next base: position 111 of record NZ_SADP02000819.1, read on the forward strand.
GCATACCGCCAATGCGCCGGCACGCTCCAGCCGGAACAGGATCGACGCCATCGCGATCGTCGAGTTGAGCGCATCGGCGCGCGGAACCTCGGGCGGCAACGGCTCGCTGTCGCTCGGCGCCGAAGGCACGGCGCTGCGCCGCGCTTTCTCGACCGGCGGCGGGAAGATGGCGAACATGCCACCGGCGAATCCGCCGGCCTTGGCGCGC
>NZ_SADP02000820.1:0-318 GCF_004010375.2 Mesorhizobium sp. M2E.F.Ca.ET.209.01.1.1
GCGGCAGCTTGCCGATCTTGACGTATTTTTCCGTCACCCAGCCGGGCTCGTGATACTCGGGCAGCGCCTTGAACTCCAGGACCGAGTCGCGCGCCACGTATTTGATCTTGCCCTCGGCCGGAAACGTCGCCGGGACCGGCGGCACGGTCGGTTCGGAAGCGAAAGCGCTGAGCGCCGGAACGGAGACGCTCAGCGCCAGTCCAGCGGCAATGCCAATGCTGCGTAGGTTCCTCATGGTCTCCTCCCTCGTGTTCAGACGTCTGCTGCTGCTCGTCCTGTTAGGCCTCGAAGCAATTCCGGACGGAGATTCACCCTTCT
>NZ_SADP02000821.1:0-318 GCF_004010375.2 Mesorhizobium sp. M2E.F.Ca.ET.209.01.1.1
TTTCGATTTCGGCTTCATCCGTTGCCTTTACGGTTTCTCGCTCGGCGCGTTGCTCGCCTGGTTTCAGCACGATTCCATTGCAGAGGCGCGACAGGCGCTTGGCGGCGGGGCAGGGCGCCTTGCCTGGACGCTGGCAGAGCTTGCGATGATCGTGGGGATTGCGCTGTTCGTCTCCTTTGCCGGCACCAACGACATTGGCGTTTTGGCGCCGGTCGTCTTCGCGCTGGCGCTTTATCTTTTCGCCCATGGGGGGGGCTGGCTGGTCTTGGTTTTGCGCAGCCGGCCGATGCTGTTGCTCGGCTCGCTCTCCTACTCGAT
>NZ_SADP02000822.1:0-318 GCF_004010375.2 Mesorhizobium sp. M2E.F.Ca.ET.209.01.1.1
AAGCAGTTTCGATGCTCACAACGTTCGAAAACCGCTTTGCGACCTCAGCCTTGGCAACGTCTTTGTAGTGATTTGTCCTTTCTCGCTGTCTCTTCTTGAAAGTTGATTCGAATCCGGCAGGACGAACACAAAAAGTGAGCTCCGCCCTCCTTCTCAACAACTGTTCACGAACGGACTGTGCAATCACATAGGCGAGACGCGGAGGCACAGAGTTCCCGATCTGCTCTACTGCCTTCCCATACTTACCGACAATCTCATAGTCATCAGGAAATGATTGAAGGCGCTTCAGCTCTTGAACACTGAACTGCCGATTTTTCC
>NZ_SADP02000823.1:0-318 GCF_004010375.2 Mesorhizobium sp. M2E.F.Ca.ET.209.01.1.1
AAGACATCGCCGGTTTCGAACAGATAGCCGGCAATGTCTTCGGTCGTAAAGTAGAAATCGCGGCGACCCTCGCCATGCTGCTCGGCGATATAGCAAGCGGGGCAGTTTGCGGCAGCCAGATCCTCGCAGAGCTTTTCGAGGAAAGCGTAGATACGCTGCGACCCTTTGGGCGTCAGCAGCCCATCGCGCGGCATCAATTCGTTTACGCGCGGCGTGATCTTCAGGCGCAGGACCGGCAGCGATGCGGCGGCGCGCAGCAGCGCCATATTCACCCGCGTGTGGATGAACAGCTCGCCGCCGTCGGGAAGGTAGCGCACC
>NZ_SADP02000824.1:0-271 GCF_004010375.2 Mesorhizobium sp. M2E.F.Ca.ET.209.01.1.1
CGGCAGCGCGCGTCCCTTGTTTGAAGCGCTGCATTCAAATCAAGCCTTTGCGTCATGCTGCCGTTGATTGCCCTTTTCCTTGCCGCTTTCGCCTTTGGCACCACCGAATTCGTCATCGCCGGCGTGCTGCCCGAGGTGGCGCAGGGCCTTGGCGTTTCGGTGCCGACCGCCGGCTATCTCGTCTCCGGCTATGCCTGCGGCATCGCCATCGGCGGCCCGCTGCTGGCTTTAGCCACCGCCACGGTATCGCGCAAAGCACTGCTGGTCGGGC
>NZ_SADP02000081.1:0-647 GCF_004010375.2 Mesorhizobium sp. M2E.F.Ca.ET.209.01.1.1
TGAGATTCGTCGTCATTCTGGATCCGACCGACCAATGGATGGTGTTCGACCAATTGACTGACCTGCCTGCCGAAATTGGTGACAGAGTGCTCATTGGGCTATCCCAAGAGGAAGCTGAGCAGCTTGCTCGCGAGGCCAGTGCTCAACAGCCTTTGGTCGCGTAATTTGCCTCGCATCAGCGCTGCCGACTTTGAGGCCAGGAACACCCCCGCTGAGGTTTTAGGGGTCGTGGATCTCTCCAGTCACGCTGATGCAAAGATCAGCATGCGCCTCGGCGAAGCCATCCAGTTTGTGGCGAATGCATCCGTCCTTGGATACGATGTCCGTGGAGCGATGGTCTTTCACGGCGAGCCGGGGAAGCGCGACAGATGCTCGACTTCAACCTGAAGCGGCTGGCGCATAGAGCACGATCCGGAAAGCTCGAAGGTGCCTACTACTTCGGGGAACTCAAAATCGGCCTCTATCCAGAGTTCTCGTTCGACCAGCTCCTCATCGGGATTCTCGTCATAGGGAACGTGGAAGTCGGATTTCTTGACCTTGCGCCGCGCTGGATCAAAGCTGAATAGCCTCGCTAGAGCTTGCAGTACCGCGGTCTTGCCGGCACCGTTTGGACCGAGCAGAAATGTCAGGTCGTCTAATTCCAGTTC
>NZ_SADP02000825.1:0-318 GCF_004010375.2 Mesorhizobium sp. M2E.F.Ca.ET.209.01.1.1
TGGTAGACCAGCGAGACGAGATCCCTTTCGACGGCGATCTTCAGCAGGGCCGCGATGTTCTCGCTCTCGTCGCACGATTGCGGATCGGTCGGATCGAACAATCGAGCGCAATTGCGGCCGCCGGCCTTTGCCAGATACAGCGCCCGATCGGCCTCGTGGATGATCTTCTCCAGCTTGCCGCCGGCCTGCGTACGGGTGAACGCGGCGCCGACGCTCACCGTCACGATAGAGGTGCCGTCCCGCCGCAGCTCATGCGTCAGCGCCAGCTCCTCCACCGTGCGACAAATGGCTTGCGCGAGGTCAGCGACCTGATCCTTG
>NZ_SADP02000826.1:0-318 GCF_004010375.2 Mesorhizobium sp. M2E.F.Ca.ET.209.01.1.1
GCGGTCTGGAGGGAAGCCTCCATCACCGCCGCGATGATCTTCCGGTAGCCGGTGCAGCGGCAGAGGATGCCGCCCAGCGCATCCTGCACCTCGGTCTCGGTCGGCCTGGGTTTCGTGTCCAGCAGCGCGGTTGCCGCGACCAGCAGCGCCGGCGTGCAGATGCCGCATTGCGCGGCGCCATGCGCCAGGAACGAGGCCTGCAAGGCGGACAGCCTGCCATTGGCGAGGCCCTCGACCGTGGTGACACAAGCGCCGGACACCGAGGCCGCCGGCACCAGGCAGGCGCACACCGGCTCGCCGTCGACCAGCACGGTGCAG
>NZ_SADP02000827.1:0-317 GCF_004010375.2 Mesorhizobium sp. M2E.F.Ca.ET.209.01.1.1
CTGCAATACGTGGACGGCGGCGGGACTAAGGGTTGCCGGCCTGCGCACGGGTTGGTGGAACCCGCTGCCAATGTCGCTGTGGTGGTCGATGGGGTTGTATGACTAGCTGGTTCTGCCTGTCGCGGAGCTACAAGATCGGGTTGAAGTACCGATTCGGTAGAGCGATTCTGGAATGTCGCTTGTGTCGACATCGTGGTCTGGACGCGCCTTAAGCGCAGCAATCTCCGTTCGTTGAGCATCAGTCAGCGGAGGCGGATTTGCGGGATCTATTTTGTATCGGATCACCTTGGCCATTATCCATCATACCCGGGCAAAGA
>NZ_SADP02000828.1:0-317 GCF_004010375.2 Mesorhizobium sp. M2E.F.Ca.ET.209.01.1.1
GCCCGGTCGAGCTCGCGGAAATCGCGCAGCGGCGGACCGCCATTGTTGTTGACCAGGATGTCCGGATCGGGGCAAGCGGCAAGGATCGCCTTCTGCACGTCCGGCTTCGACACGTCGCCGGGAACCTCGATCACCTTGACCCCGAACCGGTCGCGGATCTCCTTGGCGGTCCTGGCCACCAGCTCGGCGTTGCGGCCGTTGACAACGAGATCGACGCCGGCTTCGGCCAGCGCCATGGCGCAGCCGCGCCCTAGTCCCTTGCTCGAGGCGCAGACGATGGCCTTCTTGCCGCGAATGCCGAGATCCATGGTGATTTT
>NZ_SADP02000829.1:0-317 GCF_004010375.2 Mesorhizobium sp. M2E.F.Ca.ET.209.01.1.1
CACGGGGCGCACGGCAATCGGTGTCGTCGGCCTCGACAATGACAAGCAAGGTCCGCTTTTGACGCCCGAACAGCAGCGGCTGCTCGACGCGCTGGCCGATCAGGCGGCGGTGGCGATCGAACGTGTCCAGCTCGTCGCCGATGTCGACCGCGCCAAGCTCGCCGCCGAAGCCGACCGGTTGCGTTCGGCCCTGCTGACCTCGATTTCGCATGACCTGAAGACGCCGCTCGCGGCCATCATGGGAGCGGCCGGCACACTCAAGGAGTTCGCGCCTGATCTGCCCGAGCAGGACAGGGTGGAGCTTCTGTCGGCGGTGA
>NZ_SADP02000830.1:0-317 GCF_004010375.2 Mesorhizobium sp. M2E.F.Ca.ET.209.01.1.1
ATACCACCCGCGAGGTATATACTAGCCGGTATTGGCTCTGCTAGCGTCACGATATTGCCTCATGCTGTCGCTGGAGCCCGTGGCTTGACTGCTGTGCCCGATATCGAATTTCGCGCGGTCACCAAGCGCTATGGCGCGGTCACCGCGGTGAGCGGCATCGACCTTGCCATCCCGCCTTCGGCCTTCGTCGCTTTGCTTGGCCCCTCCGGCTGCGGCAAGACGACGTGCCTGCGCATGATCGGCGGCTTCGAGCAGCCGAGCGAGGGCCAGGTGCTGATCCGCGGCCGGGACATGGCCGGGACGCCGCCTTACCGGCG
>NZ_SADP02000831.1:0-317 GCF_004010375.2 Mesorhizobium sp. M2E.F.Ca.ET.209.01.1.1
CTCGAGTGGAGCCTGCTGAAACTGTTGCCGCAGGTGGCGCCGGCGGCGGTCCTGGCGGCGGCGCTGATCTAAAGCGTCACCTACTACGTGCTGCCGCTGGTGCTGGCCACGCTGCTGGCGCTCGCTCCCGCGCTACGGCAGCCGCTGCAGGCCAGTGCCGGCGCGACCCGTGCCGGCTGGAACGCACTGCGCCCATGGCTGCCGCAGATCATCGCACTGGCGGTGTTCAGCATCGGCGCGGCGCTGGTCATCGACGGCACACTGCCGACGCCGCGCCGTCACCTGGTGAACGCCTCGCTGCCGATCCTGGAAACCTC
>NZ_SADP02000832.1:0-317 GCF_004010375.2 Mesorhizobium sp. M2E.F.Ca.ET.209.01.1.1
ATTCCGAGCTGGAAGGATCTCGATGCGCCTCTGGCCGCGCCGTTCAAGGACGCACTCCAGAGCGCCCATCGGCGCGGCGCGCTGATCGTGGGCCTGTGCCTCGGCACCTTCGCCATCGCCGGCGCCGGCCTGCTCGCCGGACGAAGGGTGACGACCCACTGGGCCTATACGGACCAGTTGCAGGCGCTGCATCCAGACCTCGCGATCGACGCGGATGTCCTCTATGTCGACGACGGCGATATCATTACCTCCGCCGGCGTCGCCGCCGGGCTCGACTGCTGCCTGCACATCGTGCGTGCCCGCTACGGGGCGCAGGC
>NZ_SADP02000833.1:0-317 GCF_004010375.2 Mesorhizobium sp. M2E.F.Ca.ET.209.01.1.1
ATGGGTAATGCGGTCTCGGGTGACGAAGAAAGCTTTGAGAACGGCCTGCTCGAGCATCCGCACTATACGCGGCCGCAGGAGTTCGAGGGCCGGCCGATCCCGGATGTGCTGATTTCGGGCAACCACAAGAAGATTGCCGAATGGCGACGCGCCGAGGCCGAGAAGCTGACGCGGGAACGGCGGCCGGACTTGCTTGGCGCTATGCCTCAGCCCTTGGTGAAATAGTAGAAAGCCAGAAACAGGCCGACCGCGACGACGAAACCGCGCACGACGGCCTGCGGCACGCGCTTGGCGATCCATACCCCGGCATAGCCGCC
>NZ_SADP02000834.1:0-317 GCF_004010375.2 Mesorhizobium sp. M2E.F.Ca.ET.209.01.1.1
AGGCGCTTGAGCTCCTCGTGCTCGCGGATCTGCCGCAGCACTTCCAGGCCATCCATGCGCGGCATCTTGATGTCCAGCAGCAGCACCGCCGGCAGGCCTTCCTCGCGCTCGGCGAAGGCGCCGCGACGCAGCAGGTAGTCCATCACTTCCAGGCCGTATTCGACGTGCACGATGGGATTGGCCAGGCGCGCCTCTTCCAGGGCATCGATCGCCATTTCGGCGTCGGCCGGGCTGTCTTCGGCGAGAAGGATGGTGCGCAGAGTGGTCATGCAGAAGGCCCTTGTTTGTCCGCGTCGTTCGCGGGAGGCAGGTAGAAG
>NZ_SADP02000082.1:0-641 GCF_004010375.2 Mesorhizobium sp. M2E.F.Ca.ET.209.01.1.1
ACGGTCGCCGGGGCAAAAGCCCGCCTCTCCGAGGTCATCGAGCGCGCGCAGTTTTCACCGCAGACGATCACCAAAAACGGCAAGCCAAGCGTGGTCGTCGTCTCAGCGGAGGAATGGCAGCGAAAGACCGCACGTAAAGGCACGCTTGCGGAGTTCCTGCTGGACTCGCCGCTGCGTGGCGCCGATATCGACCTGGAGCGGCAACGCGACCAACCGCGCGATCTGCCGCTGTGAGGCTGCTACTCGATACGAATGTGCTGTCCGAGGTGACGAGGCCGGCGCCGGACACGCGCGTTCTGGAGTGGTTGAACGGGCTCGACGAGGACCGCTCCTTCATCAGTGTTGTGTCGATCGCCGAGATCCGGCGCGGCGTCGCCCTCATGGATGAGGGCCGCAAACGCGAGGCACTGGCTGAATGGCTTGCCCACGATCTGCCGCGGCGCTTTGAGCAGAGGGTTTTGCCCGTGGACGAGGCCGTTGCCTTTGCTTGGGGCGACCTAATGGGCCTTGCCAAGCGGCGCGGTCGCGGTCTGTCCTCGATGGATGGGATGATCGCAGCCACCGCGATTGCGCAGCAGCTTACCTTGGCAACGCGCAACACGAGGGATTTCGAACGCTTTGGAAGCGAACTCTTCGATCCC
>NZ_SADP02000835.1:0-317 GCF_004010375.2 Mesorhizobium sp. M2E.F.Ca.ET.209.01.1.1
AACCGCCTTCGCGCGCTTCCTTCGCCATCCGCGGGCGTCGCGGGTCATCAATCTGGTCTTTGCTGCGACGCTGGTGCTGACGACCCTGCTCGCGGTACTGCGATAGGCATTTCGCCGTTTCACGGAACCGGTGAAATGCCCTATCTCTTTGTTTTTTATGCAATTCCGGACGGAAAACGGCTTACACTTTTCCTGGAATTGCTCTGGCCGATCAGCTCTTGGCAGTTACGCCGAGCTCGGCCAGGCGCTTGACCGCAGTCGGCGGTATGGGGGGTGGATTCGGCGCCTGCGCGGCCTCGACCAAAAGCTGAGATCGG
>NZ_SADP02000836.1:0-317 GCF_004010375.2 Mesorhizobium sp. M2E.F.Ca.ET.209.01.1.1
GGATGAGCGCGCCAGCCGATATCGGCAAGCAGGCAGGCGGCATGGCGATAGCGCGCTTCGTCTTCCGTCTCGTCGATGCCGAAAGCCTTGAAGGCCTTGCCGGTCCATTCGACCAGATCATGCGCGTGGTGGACCGAACGCGAGCGCAAAAGCGCAAGCTCCTCGGCGGCCGAGATCAGCGGATCGGCCTTCTGCTCGGCCGCCTCGAGCAGTGAATAGAGAAAGCCTTCGCGCACGCCTTGCGCCGAAACGACGATCCTGGACGGTTGCATCGCCGTCATGATTTCCTGCAGCACGAGCGCGCCGTATGGCAGCAG
>NZ_SADP02000837.1:0-317 GCF_004010375.2 Mesorhizobium sp. M2E.F.Ca.ET.209.01.1.1
GAAGAACACGCTGCCACAGGCCGAAGGCCAGGAGCGCGACGAGGAACTGGCGCTCGATCTCACCTTCACCAAGATGGGTGATTTCGCTCCCGACAAAATTGCCGCGCAGGTGCCGCAATTGGCCGAGATCCTCAAGATGCGCCGCCAGCTCGAGGAACTGCTCGGCTTCATGGACGGCCGTGTCGACGCCGAAAAACGCATCGCGCAGTTGCTGAACAACGAGCCGCTGCTTGGCAAGATCTCCGGCCAGGTGCTCGCCGACGACGACAAGGCAGGGGAGTAAACCATGGCCGAACAGCAAAAGACCGCCGCCGTCG
>NZ_SADP02000838.1:0-317 GCF_004010375.2 Mesorhizobium sp. M2E.F.Ca.ET.209.01.1.1
GCCGGCTGGACACATTGATCGGCTATTGCGAGACGGCGCAGTGCCGCCGCCAGGTGCTGCTTGGCTATTTCGGCGAAAGCGCTTCGCCCTGCGGCAATTGCGACAACTGCCTCAACCAGGCGCCGCGCGCGGACGGCAGCGCCGAGGCGCGCATCATCCTTTCCGCCATCGCGCAAACCGGCGAGCGGTTCGGCGCGGCCCATGTCATCGACGTCCTGCTCGGCCACGAAACCGAGAAGGTGCTGGCAAGAGGTCATGAGAGGCTCGCCAGCTTCGGCACCGGCGCGGCGCATAAGCGACCCGCCTGGCTGTCGCTG
>NZ_SADP02000839.1:0-316 GCF_004010375.2 Mesorhizobium sp. M2E.F.Ca.ET.209.01.1.1
GGGACCAGAGGCCCCCGGTGGCCATCCCGTTCTTTGCGTTCCGCGTCATGGTCGGCATCGGGCTCCTCATGCTCGGCATGGTCGTGGCGAGCTGGTGGCTGCGCTGGAAAGGCAGGCTCTACGACAGCGTCTGGTATCTGCGCTCCTGCCAGTTGGTAGCGCCGCTGGGCTTCGTGGCGGTGCTGGCAGGCTGGACCACGACGGAGGTGGGGCGCCAGCCCTGGACGGTCTATGGCCTACTCAGGACCGCCGATTCTGTGTGATTGCCTATCTCGTGATCTTCCCGGCCGGGCTGCTGATCATGGCGCGCTTTAAG
>NZ_SADP02000840.1:0-316 GCF_004010375.2 Mesorhizobium sp. M2E.F.Ca.ET.209.01.1.1
GCAACGCCGGACCATTCCCAGGCAAGCGGGCCCGGGGAAGGATCGGACGCCGTTCCAAGCCTTATCGCCGGATAGAGCGCGCGATACCTTTGATAGGCATCAGCAAAAGCCCCACCAAGCCCCGCATCCGGCTCAATCGTCGCATCTGTCGCCGGCGCGGTGCACACCGCCAGCGGATCGGTCCCAGTCGCGGCGATCAACCCAAGCCTTGCCGCGCCAAACGCCGCGCCGAAGTCGCCGTCGGCGGGAATGTCGACCGGCACCTGCAATGCCGTCGCAATCGCCTTCAGCCAGTAGCGTGAGCGCGAGCCGCCGC
>NZ_SADP02000841.1:0-316 GCF_004010375.2 Mesorhizobium sp. M2E.F.Ca.ET.209.01.1.1
TGATTTCACAGTGAGTGAAAGGGGTCTGAAATTCCTACAGGAATGGATGGAGGGCAATCTCCCGCATCATTCATCATCTGATACGACCTTAGCGAAAGAGCTTGCGAGCCGATTAACCGGCGACGCCAAAAAGGCTGGAATTCGATCGGAAGAGATCTCAGAGGAGGTCGGTAGCATCTTCTCAACGATGCTCGAGGCGCTTGGAAATAGTGATCCCGAGCCTGATTGAGATCAGGACGCGGGGTGCGGAGTCGAAGAAAGGCTCCAGCCCGCAAGCGATGCGAAATGCAGCTGCCCTGTAGATGCCAGTTGGCGC
>NZ_SADP02000842.1:0-316 GCF_004010375.2 Mesorhizobium sp. M2E.F.Ca.ET.209.01.1.1
ACGAGCCGCTGAAGCCGAAATGGTCTTCGACGCTCAGCATGCCGTCGGCTTCGAGTGTCGTGCGGCCGGGCAGCGTTGCGGCAAGCGACTTGACCGACCAGCCACCCTCGACCGGCTCGGCCGAAAGCCGCACGTCGCGTACCGTCGTGTCGCCGGCCACCACGGCCGGCAGCCGGACCTCGAGCGTGCCCGGTATCGTCGGCTTCGGCATATGCTGCAGCGTCTGCTCGAAAGCCGCGATGCGCTGGTCGAGCGTGAAGCCCGATCCGGCGGCCCCGCCGACGGCCTCGTCGAACTGCACCTGCGCACCGCTCGC
>NZ_SADP02000843.1:0-316 GCF_004010375.2 Mesorhizobium sp. M2E.F.Ca.ET.209.01.1.1
TCTGGCTTGGCCAGGTGGGCCGATGCGCCTCGTCGCAGTCGTAATCGCCATTGCAATGCTGCTAGCATTGGCGTCCTGGCCATCAATTACCTCGCGTCCTGGCGCTTTTTCGCTAGCAGCTATTGCGGGTGCCATGGTCTCGCGTTCGGGTCCTGAAAATCGCCCTTCGGCTTGGACGCTCTTTGCCGCGGCGATATTAAATCTCATCATGCCCGTCTATTTGCCGCGTGAAGTTTGGGCCGTGATCGACGTGGTCGCGGCGGGCTATTACCTTCCAGCCTATCGCCACCGGGTGGTCTGGGATCCCCGACATCGC
>NZ_SADP02000844.1:0-316 GCF_004010375.2 Mesorhizobium sp. M2E.F.Ca.ET.209.01.1.1
CTTACGGCAATCGATCTCGGCCCAGGGGACGTTCGGCGTGTAGGCCCCAAGCGCCGTTGCCATCTTCGAGGCCGGAGAGGCGCTGCAGCCCGGTGGGAACCTTCGTGCTAACGCCCCGTTACCTGACCAGTCGCGCCTCGAGCGCCCGCCGCCGCGCAGTTTGGAGGCCAAGTGTGACCAAGAGCGTACCTGAAAACAAAGCGCGCCAAGGGCGCTGGGGCTGGCATGGCCTCAGGATCCTCGTCGCCGGGTTGTTGCTCGCCTTCATCGCGTGGGGCGCGGTCGAGATCTATGGCGAACTGATCAAGCCGCCGAC
>NZ_SADP02000083.1:0-639 GCF_004010375.2 Mesorhizobium sp. M2E.F.Ca.ET.209.01.1.1
CGCGCTTCCCGACGGATCGGGGCTGGATCTGCTCATCGACCTGCCGCAGGAGACAGGAGTGATCGTGTTCTCGGCGGCGGAGCTGGACGAGAAGCTCGGCGACCGGGTGCAGGCGATGATGACCAAGACCAGGGCATCGGAGATCGATGTCGCAAGGATGGTCAGAAGGATGCTGGCTTCGTCCCGCGGCGGCGCGGGAGCGGCCACGCAAGCAGGGGAGTGATGTTGATGCCGGCGAGGATCCTCTATGTGGATGACGAGGACGACATCCGCGAAATCGCCCAGATGTCGCTGGAGCTCGACCCGGAATTCGAGGTGCGGTCCAGCGCTTCGGGCATCGAGGCGCTGACCGATGCCGCCGATTGGCGGCCTGATCTCATCCTGCTCGATGTCATGATGCCGGATATGGATGGGCCGGTAACGTTGAAGCGCCTGGCCGATTCGCCGCTCACGGCATCGATACCGGTCGTGTTCATCACGGCGCGCACCCAGACGCATGAGGTAGAGCGCTACCTCGCCATGGGAGCCGTCGGCGTCATCGCGAAGCCCTTCGACCCGTTGGCGCTTGCCGGCGAAGTCAGGAAGCTGCTGTTGGCGGCCTGACGCGCCGTAGCGTTGGTGGGAAGCCTGCCGGCAAGG
>NZ_SADP02000845.1:0-316 GCF_004010375.2 Mesorhizobium sp. M2E.F.Ca.ET.209.01.1.1
GCCGACAAGGCCGATGACGTTGCCATCGGCGTCACGCAACGGTGTCTTGGAGGTCGAGAACCAGCGAAGATTACCTTTCAGGTCGGGGACCTGTTCCTCGAAATCGGCAATCCCCTCGCCCGATTTCAGCATCTTCTGCTCCAGCCCGGATAGGATGCGGGCGCGAGCGGCGTCGGCTATGTCGAAATCGGTCTTGCCCGTCATCTGCACGGGGCGGTCGTAGCCATTGTAGGTGGCGACCGTCTGGTTTACGGCGACGAACTGGCCGCGCGCATTCTTGACATAGTAGAAGTCCGGCGCCTGGGCGACCGCGGCG
>NZ_SADP02000846.1:0-316 GCF_004010375.2 Mesorhizobium sp. M2E.F.Ca.ET.209.01.1.1
GTCGGTGACGCCGGTGGCCGCGAACAGCACGTCGCCGCGCGCCATGTCCTCGGCCCGATAAACCCGCTTCGGATCGGCAATGCCCATCTTTGCCGCACGGGCGATCTTCTCCGGCGTATCGAGGATCAGCCTGCCTTGCATCTGGCCGCCGGTGCAGCGCAGCGCGGCCGCGGCCAGAACGCCTTCCGGCGCGCCTCCGGTACCGAGATAGATGTCGATGCCGGTTTCTTCCGGGTCGGTGGTGTGAATGACGCCGGCGACGTCGCCGTCGCCGATCAGGCGGATCGCGGCGCCGGTGGCACGCACGGCGTCGATC
>NZ_SADP02000847.1:0-316 GCF_004010375.2 Mesorhizobium sp. M2E.F.Ca.ET.209.01.1.1
GAAGAAGCTGCTGCCGCACGCCACCGTTGCACTGAGCAACCCGAGCTGGGAAAACCACAGCGCCGTGTTCAGCGCCGCCGGTTTCGAGGTGCTGGATTACACCTATTTCGACCCGACCACCCATGGGGTTGATTTCGAGGGCATGCTGGCCGACCTCGGCAAGCTGGAAGCCGGCACCGTGGTGCTGCTGCACGCCTGCTGCCACAACCCCACCGGTGCCGACCTCACGGTCACCCAGTGCACGCAGGTCGCCCAGCTGCTGAAGGACAAGCAGCTGTTCCCCTTCATCGACATGGCCTACCAGGGCTTCGACAAG
>NZ_SADP02000848.1:0-316 GCF_004010375.2 Mesorhizobium sp. M2E.F.Ca.ET.209.01.1.1
GGCTGGGGCATCTACGAGGACGGCGGTTTGCGCGAACTGGCGTTCTGGATCGGAAAACCATTCGACCAACAAGCTGCGACGACAGGAAATGGCAGCATGGTCGCGTTCAGAGCGCGATCATGGAAAGAGGTCGACGGTTTTTATGCCGCGGTCCTCGCCAATGGAGGCAGTTGCGAGGGTCCCCCTGGCCTGCGATTGCACTACAGCCCGGACTTCTATGCAGCTTATGCGCGCGATCCAGACGGCAACAAGCTTGCCGCTGTCTGTCGCGGCGTGCAGGTGCCCTGACGCGCTGTGGCCTATTCGAAACCCATGC
>NZ_SADP02000849.1:0-316 GCF_004010375.2 Mesorhizobium sp. M2E.F.Ca.ET.209.01.1.1
TGACGTTTGGCGGAAGGTCCAGGAAACCTTAAACCCGTATGCCGAAATTGCGAAGGGCCAACCCCCTATCACGCGGACAGCGCGTATTCCCAACCCGGAACGGTCTCCATCGACACTCCACATGGGCCGTGGACACTCGGCCATGTCTTCTTGAGCATGGCGATGTGGATCGAGCCGGAGATGGTCCCGATCGAGGAGGCGCTTAAGGTGTCGTAGTCGGATCCCGATGGTAGTTCTGTTCATCGGGTAGAGTTTTCGTCTCAGCGGACGCAAGACTGGCGCATATATTTGCAAGCACAATAAGACGCCAAAGGCG
>NZ_SADP02000850.1:0-316 GCF_004010375.2 Mesorhizobium sp. M2E.F.Ca.ET.209.01.1.1
ATCCTTGCCACCCAGCATCTGGTCGATGCCGCTGCATTTTCGGTGAAATCGTCCGAGGGCGCGCTGTTGCCGCAGTTGTCGGCTTCGGCTGGCGTTTCGGAAAACTACCGCAACGCCATCCCCGACTTGTCAGGTTCCAACGGCAATTCGACGTCGGCCAATATCGGCGCGACGCTGACCATTCCGATCTATTCGGGCGGCCGGACCTCGGCGATCGTGCGGCAGAACAAGGAATCGCTGAGCCAGGCCCGGATCGAAGTCGACGTCAGCCGCGACCAGGTGCGCCAGGCGGTGGCCTCGGCATGGACGCAATACA
>NZ_SADP02000851.1:0-315 GCF_004010375.2 Mesorhizobium sp. M2E.F.Ca.ET.209.01.1.1
AGCAGGGCCACGCGCGGGCCGTCCGGCCCGGACAGCGCCTGCCCCGCGGAGGTCGCCGCTGCGACAAAGCTTGCAGCACTCAGCGCATGTCGCCGCGCAAGCAATGTCTGCACCGCGTCTCCGGCTGAACCGGACGCCTCGCCGAGCCAAAGGCGGGCGAGGTCAAGTCCCGGATTGCCCAACACAAGATCGAATAGCGCGTCATTTGGCAGGCCGGCCGGCGCAGCACGCCACATTGGTTGCCTTCCCTGCGACAGCACCGAAGCGGCTCTTCCCGGCCAGCCAAAATCGCCGCCGTCGACATCGCCGTCGAAC
>NZ_SADP02000852.1:0-315 GCF_004010375.2 Mesorhizobium sp. M2E.F.Ca.ET.209.01.1.1
GCGAGAAGACATGCCCATTTGAAGGTGCCGATGTCGATTGGTCCAGCCCGCCGCGCTATGGGCGCAAGAGTAGTCTTTTGCCTTGCCGCATGTCGTTGTCCCAAAACCGCTGCGCACTTTTGGGAGGACAGGCAGTTATTCGGCGGCAGGCTGGAGGGCGGCGACCGGCGCGCGCCTGTCCAGCGCCTGCGACAGCACCGCCACGCCAACCGCCAGCAGGGCGAGCACCGCGCCGACCAGCGGCAAATCGGCATAGGAAACGCCCGCCGACAGCGCCACGCCGCCGATCCAGGCGCCGCCGGCATTGCCGACATT
>NZ_SADP02000853.1:0-315 GCF_004010375.2 Mesorhizobium sp. M2E.F.Ca.ET.209.01.1.1
GTCAGCTTATCTCAAAGGCAGTTACGCCTTCGGCACGAACGGCGCGGGACGGCGGCCGGCGTTTTGCCGCTCCAGCATCCAGCCGGGATATTCGGCGGGCAGGGCGCTCACCTCATCGAGCCTGGCGAGATCGTCGGCGTCGAGCTTCAGGCCGGTCGCCGCGAGGTTCTGCTCGAGCTGGTCCATGCGGCTGGCGCCGATGATGACGCTCATCACGAACGGTTTTGCCAGCACATAGCCGAGCGCCACCGTGGCGACGCTGACGTCATGCTTCTTCGCGACCTCGCGCATGACCGCAACCGCCGCCCAGGCGCG
>NZ_SADP02000854.1:0-315 GCF_004010375.2 Mesorhizobium sp. M2E.F.Ca.ET.209.01.1.1
CAGAGCGCACGGCATGCCGTGCGCCCACAAAAGCATGAAGCACAACCGCTCATAGCCGCCCGACGCCTCCATCACCGCGTGGGTTGCGCCATGGTTGTGACAGAACAGCCAAAGAGCTGCGATCCCCGTCGCGTCGTTGGTGAAGCGCTCTACCGCCCCGTCGGGCCAGACATGCGCGTCCAGCCAATCCTTCGAAACATCAACTCCACAAATGATCATGTTCACGGTAACCTGCCTTGTGCGTACGGTTGGAGCCAAGCGACTATTCGGTCGTGCGTGACGAAGGCGAAGATCCCAAGCTCTCCCGCGGCTGTA
>NZ_SADP02000084.1:0-637 GCF_004010375.2 Mesorhizobium sp. M2E.F.Ca.ET.209.01.1.1
GTCGTGCCGCACGCCCAGCTGATGCCGGCCGCGTTCGACCTTGCGCGGCGCATCACGGTCCACTCGCGGGCGGCGGTGGCGGGCATCCTCACCGCCGTGGCCCGAGGCATCAACCAGAGCATCGCCGAGGGCCTGCTGGTCGAAGCCGAGCAGTTCGCGCGCATGGCCCCTACGGCCGATCTGCGCGAAGGGCTCGATGCCTGGATGGAGCGGCGCCAGCCGGCCTATGACGGGTCACGGGCACACCGGCCGCGGGACGCGGTGCGCCAGACTGGGCGAGTTGGGACCAGTCCGTGATGACGGTTGCAAAGACGATGCGATCGCGAAGCGAGATTCCGGATCGCCCGCGATCCCTGGGCCGCGGCCCTATGCCGCCGACTTCAGATCCGTTCCTTCTGTTGGGCGCACGCGCGCGGCGGCCGCCAAGAGGTCGGTCTGGGTGATCAGGCCGAGGATGTGCCGCTCGCCATCGACGATTACCACGGCATGGCTGCGCCCGTCGGTCAGCACGGGCAGCAGGCTCATAGCCGGTGCGTCGGATGAGGCAGTGCCGGCCTTCGACATCACCTCTTTCACCGTATCGGTCGCTTTTGTCAGCTCGCGCAGACCGACCGCGCCGGTAAGTTTGCCGTCCGCG
>NZ_SADP02000855.1:0-315 GCF_004010375.2 Mesorhizobium sp. M2E.F.Ca.ET.209.01.1.1
CTCGCGGAGCTGAAGCTGGTCGACGTAACCGAGCGTCACATGGCGACGCAAAAAGCATCTGCCATCGTCGCCGACGGGGAAGGGCGACGGGTGTCCGAAGAGGCGATGGCGCGCCGCGAGGTGACCATGTATCGGCCGGCCGATCACAAGGAGTCGATCGGCAAGCTCGTGTATATCGCTGCGTATCTCATCGCCCAGCGCAAGCGCCTCGAAGAGGAGGAATTGGCGGCCATTCTGGAAATGGCTGCGCCCGTCGGGTGAGCGTCCGACCATAAGGGAAAGTCCGCCGCCCAGGTGGACTTTTTTGTAGCGCAG
>NZ_SADP02000856.1:0-315 GCF_004010375.2 Mesorhizobium sp. M2E.F.Ca.ET.209.01.1.1
GGCCGTCACGGAAAAAAATCTGCAGGCCGAGGCCATAGCCGAGAATCCAGACTGCAAACACGATTCCGGTGCAGAAGAGCAGGTAAAAGGCCTTATTGCCCTGGCTCATGATTCATCTCGGGCAAAGAAGATTTCCGACACGCCGCGCTTGCCGCCGTCGCGGCGGAGCTGGATGACGATCGGGATGACCATCTGAATGTACGACATCAGATCGGCTTTGGAATAACCTGACGACATGCCAGCCTGTTGCATCATCATGGCGAGCTGCTCGTAGGCACCCAGTGGCGTGTCGGCATGGACAGTGGACATGCTGCC
>NZ_SADP02000857.1:0-288 GCF_004010375.2 Mesorhizobium sp. M2E.F.Ca.ET.209.01.1.1
AATCGCGCGGGCATAGGTCAGGACGGCGCCGGCAACCTCGGCATAATTCGACAGGAGGGCAGCGGGCACTCCGCCACCTTGCGGCAGGGCGGCGACGACAATTCCTACGGCATTTTCCAGTTCGGCAGAAACACCGACGCCAACGTCGCGCAGGACGGCGACGGCCAGAGCGGTGCGGCCGTGCTGTTCGGCTGGTAGGCGAGAAATCGCCGGGTCGCGGATACGTGGCGACTGTCCGGCCTCATATCCGCCGTCGATCGTCTTCGTCACATCCCGCCAGGCCTGCAA
>NZ_SADP02000858.1:0-315 GCF_004010375.2 Mesorhizobium sp. M2E.F.Ca.ET.209.01.1.1
TTCCAGCCAGCGCAGCTCGCCGGCCTTCGATGACCCGTTCAGCCTCGATCCGGTGGCAACGCCGGCCTCAAACGATGAGCCGGCCGCCGGCCGAGCGGACCCGTTCGGCTTCGGCGACATGGCGTCGCGCAACGATACGCCCGAACCCGCGCCCAGAGCGGCCAGTTTCAACGACGATTTCAGCTTCGGGCCGGCCCCGACGCCCGCTTCCGCCAATGCCGCCGATCCGGTTGCTCGTGTCGAGCGCCCCGCCGAAAAACCACAAGCTGCTCGTCCATGGGAGATACCGGCACAGGCGGCTCCCGCCCCGTCCCG
>NZ_SADP02000859.1:0-315 GCF_004010375.2 Mesorhizobium sp. M2E.F.Ca.ET.209.01.1.1
GTCGGAGATCGCCTTGCCGTCAGGCGAGATCAGGAAAAACTCGGCTTCGACGCCGGTCTTGACATGCATGCCGTCGGCGGCTGCCTCGGCGATCAGCCGCTTCAGCGTGTTGCGCGGCGCCTGGTCGACCTCCTTGTCGTCCATGATGCAGTTGGCCGCGACCCAGGCGACTTCCGGTTTCCACGGCAACTGGATGACGGAGTCCGGATCCGGCACCGCCAGCATGTCGGGATGCGCCGGCGTCAGATCGAGCCAGGTGGCGAACCCGGCAAAGCCGGCACCATCCTTCTGCATATCGGCGATCGCCTGCGCCGG
>NZ_SADP02000860.1:0-315 GCF_004010375.2 Mesorhizobium sp. M2E.F.Ca.ET.209.01.1.1
GGCGACGCCGGTCAGCCTGTTCGGCCCGCCCGGCACCGGCCATTACTGGCGGCGCTTTTGTCAGGCGATGGAATTCGACATCGAAATCCGCATCGTCGACGAGGGCCGGCCTGATATTCGCGAGCTGGTTTCTGTCGAAGAATTCGGCGAAGGCCATGTGGTCGAGCAGCGCGGCCTGAAGGTGACGGCGCTGCGCGTCGACCATCCGCCGGTGACCGACTGCTTTGCGCTGCGCTTCGAGCATGGCGGCAAGAGCGTGGTGTTTTCGGCCGATACAGCCTTCTTCCCACCGCTCGCCGATTTCGCCGAAGGCTC
>NZ_SADP02000861.1:0-315 GCF_004010375.2 Mesorhizobium sp. M2E.F.Ca.ET.209.01.1.1
GACCCGACAGTCTGGATCGGTGACAGTTGCATCGCGCGAGCGGCAGGCTCTTTCTCGCGTCTATCACCAATATATCAGTTTAGACTTCCGTCCCCGCTCAGTTCATGATCATCGCGTCCATCGGCTGGAAGGTCGGCAGCGCCTGTGGAAAGACCAGCACCGCCGCGCCATAAAGGAGCAGAGCGACACCCGACATCTTTGCGATCCGATCTCCTGCCGGAAGGGTCTTTTCCGCAAGGACCAGCAAGGTGACCACGGCCATTGCGGCGACGTTCATGATCCCGAGAGGAAAGAGGGCGAGAAACAAGAGCCAGC
>NZ_SADP02000862.1:0-315 GCF_004010375.2 Mesorhizobium sp. M2E.F.Ca.ET.209.01.1.1
CGTTCTTGGGGATGCCGGAATAGGTGGCGATCGCGTCAAGCGTGCGGTCGGTAACCGTAAGTCGTCCGGACTTGTCGTTCATGTAGCGGGTGACGGTCGACGCCGCCCATCAGCACCACTTCGCGCAGGCGAGGCACGATCCTCGGCTCCATGGTCATGGCCATGGCCAGATTGGTCATCGGCCCGAGCGTGCAGACGGTCAATTCGCCTTCAGGCGCGTCCATGATCGCGCGCACCAGGTAGTTGACCGCGTGTTCGTCCTGTAGCGGCGTCACCGGTTCGGCAAGGTCGGCGCCGTCGAGGCCGGTTTCGCCG
>NZ_SADP02000863.1:0-315 GCF_004010375.2 Mesorhizobium sp. M2E.F.Ca.ET.209.01.1.1
ATAGAGGCAAAAAAATGGGCGACAAATATCCGAACGTCGAAAGGCTGGCCGGTGTTGTCGGCGCGGGCGAGAAGGATCCGATTACAAAGCTACCGCGTTCCTTAGTTCAGAGCCTCTACTGCGCTTAGCCGTGCTTACGGAACCTTAAGGGTTTGCGCTCTCCTACCGCATCAGGCCCGCGGCACGCAGAGCGTCCTCGATGACCTTCCTCACCGCTCGACCCTTCGATAACCCCACATCTATGCGATCTGGTTCTGCAAGCCTGGCCTTAGCCGGCTCCACGGCCGCTGGCCGAAGATCAAATGCTGATGGCTT
>NZ_SADP02000864.1:0-315 GCF_004010375.2 Mesorhizobium sp. M2E.F.Ca.ET.209.01.1.1
CTGAACGCCGGCGCCCGCACATCCCAGCCATACCGCGAGGAGGACTCAATGAAGAAGTAGCTGACCATGGCGATCCTGGCCGCTGCCGCCGTTGCAGTGCCGCTGGAGGTGGCGCAGAACGCCGGCCAGCCGGCCCCCCAGCAGGGTGACCAGGCCGACAAGGCGCAGGCCGAGGCCGACGCCAAGGCCAAGCGCCGTGCCCAGGCCAATGCCGAAATGAAGGCGCAGGGCCAGCCGGCCCCGCAGCAGGAAGAGGAAGAGGAAGCGCGCAAGAAGCGCTGATCCCGCAGCCTGCCAGACGCCCTTGCGACAAGG
>NZ_SADP02000085.1:0-633 GCF_004010375.2 Mesorhizobium sp. M2E.F.Ca.ET.209.01.1.1
GATTGCCGGACCCGTCAACTGTGGCGAGCCGGCGCGAACGTTAAAACTATAGGCGGGAAATAGGCATGACGAGCGCCGTCGAGCAGCTTCACGCGGTCAAGGCGAGGATCGCGAACGCCGAACGCGAGGCGAAGCGCGAGCCTGGCGCCGTCACGCTGGTGGCGGTGTCGAAGACCTTTACGGCCGGCGACATCCGCCCGGTCATCGAGGCCGGCCAGCGCGTTTTCGGGGAGAACCGTGTGCAGGAAGCTCAGGGCAAATGGCCGGCGCTGAAAGAGGCGTTTGCCGATATCGAGCTGCATCTGATCGGACCGCTACAGTCCAACAAGGCGAAGGAAGCCGTTGCTCTCTTCGACGTCATCGAGACCGTCGACCGCGAGAAGATTGCCGCTGAGCTTGCCAAGGAGATCGCCAGACAGGGCCGGGCGCCGAAGCTCTATGTCCAGGTCAACACCGGCTCCGAGCCGCAGAAGGCCGGCATCGAGCCGCGCGAGGCGGTCGCCTTCATCAAACGCTGCCGCGACGTGCATGGCCTCGCCATCGAGGGCCTGATGTGCATACCGCCAGCCGATGAAAACCCCGGCCCGCATTTCGCGCTGTTGGAAAAGCTCGCCCGCGAGGCCGGTGTCGCAA